>NZ_JBQFVP010000020.1:0-64023 GCF_056539825.1 Ruegeria sp. B10 | reverse complement strand
GTGTCACCGCCGGTATCACCCGAGCCGGTGTCCCCGGTCCCTGTGTCACCGCCAGTATCACCCGAGCCGGTGTCTCCGGTCCCCGTGTCACCGCCGGTATCACCCGAGCCGGTGTCCCCGGTCCCTGTGTCACCGCCAGTATCACCCGAGCCGGCGTCTCCGGTCCCTGTGTCACCGCCGGTATCACCCGAGCCGGCGTCTCCGGTCCCCGTGTCACCGCCGGTATCACCCGAGCCGGCGTCTCCGGTCCCTGTGTCACCGCCAGTATCACCCGAGCCGGCGTCTCCGGTCCCTGTGTCACCGCCGGTATCACCCGAGCTGGTGGACCCAGGGTGACTAAATGCTTCGCCACCAATAATCTGACGCTGCCCATCACTGTCCGGGCCCGCCCATTCTAGCTGTAAAGATGCGGCGCCACGGCGCTCAAAGTAGAAAATTTCGATATCATGTGAACCAGCGCTCAGTTCAAGCGTGACCCGTTGTTCGCGCGTAGCGTGCAGACCATCATTGTCGATTACCGGTTCACCGTCGATATAGAGCGCCGAACCATCATCTGAAGTCAGGTAAAACGTATAAGTCCCTCCGGCCTCAACATTCAGATTACCTGCATAATGCGCTGCAAAATGATTTCTCGGGCCACCTTCCCAAAATCCGCCTCTCTCATAAAGAATGGCAAGCTGGTCAACGTTGGCCGTCTCAACCGGAGTTGCCTCAAAATCGACATCCGACAAATTGGATATCTTGTTAGCAGGTGTGAAATAACGAGCCACAAGACCCGACACCTGTGTACTGGCCGAATCCGCATCTCCAGTATTGCCAGTATCAACATCGTCTTCGGCGCTGCTTTCGTCGGCACTCGACCCTATACCGTCAGAGCCCGTTTCATCATCAGCGCGCGTATGACTGAATGTTTCGCCTTGGATAATCTCGCGCTGGCCACCACTGTCCGGTCCAGACCACTCCAATTGCAGGGAAGCATCTCCAAATCCCTCAAAATAGCGGATTTCGATGTCATGTGAGCCGGCCCCAAGATCAATCGTGACAGTTTGTTCAATATCACCATGCAAACCGTCATTATCAATCACCGGCTCGCCATTTATATAAAGTGCCGAACCATCATCCGAAGTTAGGTAGAACGTATACGTACCACCAGAATCGATATTCAGCTGCCCGGTGTAACGCGCCGCAAAATTGTCTGTCGCACCACCAAGCCAGAAGCTTTCCGCGCTGTATCGCGTCGCAAGTCTTGAAACCGTACCAGTCGCTGAGGGAAGTGCATCAAAATCAATCTGGCTGAGGTCTGACACACCAAATTCCAGAGTAAAGTATTCCGCATATAGGCTCATGACTGTACCTGCTCTTGAGTTGAAGCCTGCCTGCCAGGCCCTACTGTTTCCATTTTTTTGCACAACACGGCTAAATTAAGACAATATTCTGGCGCCTCACGAGAATCGCAGTCACGACCACCACATATTTGCCCCAACAGCCAAATTTACCAAGATCACAGATACCTAGAAGCGGATAGTTTCAAAATCCTAAGCGCTTCAATGATCAGAAGCTTAGGCATCATTTATGGGCAAAAAACAGCTGATATACGCCATCGTAAGCAAAAAAACACGCATATTGAAAAACCCTTGAGAGATATCTCAGAAAAAAATCAGCCACAGATTGATTGCATTTTTAATACGCCCTCGAAATATCAGAGGCTGAATATTCTTCAGGCTGGGCAATTCCTGAAAACGAGGCGCAAAGGGCAAAGTGAAAACATATGAATCAATCTTTCGGAGCGCTCAAAGCATTTTCACTTATGGCCGCCATAAGAAATCTCGACCCAGTGCGACAAAAACCAATGGCGAATTTGCACGCCCAACGCCCTCTTCATCCCGGCTCCGATAGCTAACGCCAGTGTTGAAATTCCAATCCTGAGTTAGCCTCCGGCTGTAAACAGCATCAAGATCAAAGCGCGCAACCCTAGGATCGCTTGCCGTACCTTCTGCAAGGGCATATGTCGCCCGAAACCCCAGTTGCGAAACGGCACTAATCCCAAAAACTACTCCAAGATCTGCGACGGTTTCCGGCCGGTATTCCCGGCTATCTGTGACACCGATGCCTCGATTGATCCGGGCAAAAGCTTCGTGCGCGCCGAATTCATACGCATATGCCAGCGCCCCAATGAAATCGACTTCTCCATCAGAATCGCGCGCGACACCGACATCGGCGGAAAACGCTCCGTCTGGGATATCTATACTGCGCCCGAATGTCAGTGTATTCAAACGCCCCGGCGTATCGCGTAAAACGACAAACTCAGCCGACACATCTCCATTCGACACATCATATTGCCAGCCAATATCTCCAACAGGGCCCGTAACGAGAATATCGCCTTCGACCTGATCGCGCTCGTCAATGTCAATGAAGCCTAAAGACCCCTCAAGCCGCGCCCGGGGCGAAAGCTCATGTTCTATTCTGAAAGCGATTTCTTCAGTGTCGCGGTCAGTCTGCCCTTCGCTTTCATCCTCGTAATAAATTGCCGTCAGATCGATGGCTGCCCTGGTCCGCGGTGAAAGATCAAAAGTAACACCCGCCCGGGCGGCAACTTCATCGCTTGCAAAAAGATCCGGATTGGAGGCGTCCGAGTAATCGATCCCGTTCACTGCAACTTCCAGATTATATCCAACCAGATTCTCGCGCCCGAAATCGATCCGCCCGCTCACCAGATACTCATTCCGAATGCCCGTACCGGTCAGGTCATCAAAGTCGCGCGGCAACAAAATGACCCCATCGTCATCCGTAAAGGTCAATAAGGAGCGCTGGAAGCCAATGTCATACCGAAGAAAATCGGCACTCAGATTCAACCCGGCATTCGCGGCTTCACGATCATACTCGAGTTCCAGAATGGCATCGCCAAAATCGATCTCGCTCTCTTGCTCGGGAAGATTTGTAAACCGTAAAGCAGTGGTGGCATCCAAAGAAAATCGCTGCGTCCGGGTTTCATCGGATAATCCAAAAGACAATATTGTCGAAGCAATTGTGCCTGATCCTTCTTCAGGTACCTCTAGCCCAAGGTTTTGCCCCGACTCAATACGCTCAGTAAGCCCGAAAGTCATCACGCGACCACCGGGATCAACCTCCTGTGCTAAAGCGGTATTCACGAAAATCAAAGGTATCCACGCAGCATTAACAACCACTGCGTGTATGTATTCTTTGTGTACCACGTCGCTCTCGTTACCAAATTACTCGAACAATCGCCTAGACGGGATGACAAGGACATCGCCCTCCGACAATCTGACGGCTGATCGTGAAACCGTACCGTCAAGAATGGAGGCATAGTCGAATTTGAAAACCGTTTCCTTGCCCGACCTGTCTGTCCGGCGCAGGGCAATTCTCTTGGTGGCGGCAAACCTGGTAAACCCCCCGGCCTCTGCAACGAGCTGCAATAACGTGGTACCGGGTTCAACCTCAAACTTACCCGGTTCTTCCGCTTCGCCGATGACATAGACACGGATCGGGTCAGGGTCTACAGGTTCGCCCACTTCACCCAGCGATACAAAAACATTTGGGGTATCCGCAAAGTTGGGTGCCAATAAATTCGCCAGATCACTTCGAAGCTGCTCAACACTGCGCCCTCCAGCAACAATCGAACCAGCTAATGGCATCGTAATCCGCCCATCAGGGCGAACAAGCACATCCCGGTCGAGCGTAGCATCCTCGAGAACCTCAATTTGCAGTGTGTCGCCGGGTTGAATGCGGTAGCTACCTTGAGCCAGAGCCGGCACAGCAACCGCAGTTGTCAGAACCAATGAAACAAGCAACGCAATTAATGAATGCATATTTATTCTCTAAAGCTCCCGCTCTTACGCCAAACCTTTTCAACCCGTCCGACCCCAAATACATCTTCGATGGGTCCCGGACAGTAGGCCCACTCTAGCCTTGAAACTTACAGTAAAGCCACGTGTATTTGCGACCCCTTAACAATTTGGATTCAGAATGGCTCTGTATTGATCGCACCGCAACACCGAAGCGGACATGATCCATCGGCTGCATCAGGGTTAAATTTTGCCATGCTTCCGCATTTTGTTGGCAGCCTGGCAATTCATTTGAATATCACTCATCCAAGGGTATGGGCTAAATGATGCGCTTTCTGCGCTGGATCATGCCTCACGCACTGAGAAGATGCGTATCGAGAACAGTCGCTAGCAGGCCTGCCTATTCGGCTTGCAACAAACTCCTGCGCCCCTTGAGCAACCCATCCCCTGTTTTACCGACATCCTGAAAATTTGTCTGGCAACCGATCCCCTTCAGGAATAAGCCTGCTCATCCGCTTTCGCCCAGGTTGTGTTCAGGCAATAAATATCATGCTGGTTGGACTGATCATACTAGGGATGGCCCTTGGGGCATTCACGGCTATTGGTGTATTGATATTCGGTCATGGTATTATTGCAGCCCTGATTGGCTATATTACTGCCGGGATCCTCCCGCTTCTGGTGGTCTGCATCGCACAAGCCGTCCGTTCCGAAACATGCCAAACTAAAAAGGAGTCATCCGGCCGGGTCCCGCTTTCTCAACCACCCCAAAAACGCTTTGTCCGGGCTTCTAAGGGGCACACGACCCGATTGAGCCCAGAAAGCTCGCCAGTCGGCTTCAAGCGCATAAACATCCTGACCCGGTGCCAACGCACGCGCTTCTGCCAGCGTGGCCGGGGCAAGAAGTAGAGCAGCCCTCTCTCCCACCTCGACCACCACATCCCGGCGGCTGACACGGATGATGTCACCCGGTTCTTCTTCCAGGTGATAGTCGGGCAAATGATTGGCGGCGATCATATCGCGCAGCATCTTACGGAACACCCGGCGCGGTGAGGCTGAACCGGATTTTTTCAGCAGCGTCTCGACCGACACCCGCCAGTCTGGCTGACGACCACAGTGCTTGCGCGCCAACTCGTAGATCCGGCGCTCCAGCGGTTTGCGCAGGCGGAAGTAGTCGCGGCTGAGTGTCAGCACCGATTTAGCCAGCACCGCCCGGAACAGCCAATCCGACAATTTGACCGACACGCTGACCATCCGCCCTGCCCGCGTGTGGCGCACGATCTCCCAGCTTTCGATCAAGCCGAAGCCTGTGGTCGTCTCAACCCCACCGGTAACCATGTTGGTGGTGATGCGGGTACCGGCCAGCCGTTCAAAGGCTTCGCGCAGCCGCTTGTAGCCATCGCCCGAGGTTTCCCGGTTGGTCGCCACCAGCAGGTCATGCGCCTTGAGGTGCAGCACCCGGCTGACGGCGCGGCCTGCGTTGATCGCAGCCATCAACTGACTGATGCAGAAGATCAGAATATCCTTGTCGTGGATCGTCGCCAGCCCCCGGACCGAGGGTGTGACGGTGATCTCGACCCCGTTATGCTCATAGTTCAGGATTCGCCGATCCGGGCGTGTGGACAGCGAGAACATCGGATGTTCCATTGATCCCATGTCCGTCTTGGGCAGCGCATCGAAGATATCGCAAACAAAGAAATCCGCTGTCGGATGCCTCTCGGGCAACAGCCCCCCTGCCCCGGCAGGGATATCCGCGCTCATGAAAAATCACTCAGAACTGAAACGTTCCAGCCCATACCTCTGCCCCTGATCTGCCCGAATCTTTTTCGTGGTTTTATTGACGCCTACCCTAAAGTTATCCACAGACCGGGTAAAGCGTCAGATCGTGGGTTCAGAGTCAGGGCAACGTGGGATCAGAGTCACTCGATCGTGGGTTCAGATTCACTCTGCCTTAAAAAAACTGCTAAAATATATTATTTTTCAACGCTTTATGTTTTCGATATTCACACCGTAACTAATAAATAACCTTATTCTAACTAAAAAAAATTCGACAAGGCCTAAAACCTACGGATTTCTACACTTCCAGCCCCTTGATTTGCTTAGAAAATATTGGTTGATGCCGTTAGTTCTTCCATATGTCATGTTTTATGGTACTATGGTGAAAACACAGCATATCGAGCAGAAGAACATGGCGTTATCTCCGAAAGACGGGCTTCCACCCTATTTCAATATTGATCCCGACACCGCCCTTGCCGAGCTAGGGGATCCTTCAACCACCGCCAGTTTTGCAACTATTGCCGGGGCTTGCTCTCAGGGGCGCGAAGACCTGGCGAGCCGAGGATTGGAGAATGGAGAAACACGGCAGTTGCGTTTGTTCTCCACCTGGGAAATTACCCGTTATCTGATCCCGGTTGCGGCCCCCCATTTCCGTCGAGTCCTGAAGGCCAACCCAGATTTGCCTCAGGGGCGATCAGAATCCGAAGGCGGCGCCAAATGGTTCACCTTGGATGAGGTGCTGCGGTTGCGCACTCATTTTGCTTCAGAAGGGTCGAAAGCAAAAGAGTACCGCCCTTATCGGCCCGAGGGGCTACCTGCCAAGCTTGTTTCCGTTGCCAACTTCAAAGGCGGTGTTGGCAAGACCTCGACCTGCGCGCATCTGGCAATGTCAGCGGCACTGGATGGCTACAAGGTTCTGGTAATAGATCTGGACAGCCAAGGGTCCATGACCTCAATCTTCGGTGGCAAGGTCACCGATGAATGGCAGACCGTGTTTCCCCTGCTGGCGCGTCACTATGCCGGATATCTGCGTCGTGAAAACCAGGGACGTCTGGACCGGGGTGAGACGCCCCACCCTATCGATGACACTCTGATGGAGGCGCTCGATACGCGGGCCAGCAGCCTGATCCAGAAAACACATTGGCCCAATATTGATCTGATCGGGGCGCAATTGAATCTCTACTGGGCCGAGTTCCAGATCCCCGTCTGGCGGATGCAGGCCCGCGGCTGGAAGCTGTGGGATGCTCTGACGGAAACGCTTGAGGCGGATGGTGTTCTGGCCGATTACGATCTGATCTTCCTCGATACCCCCCCTGCCCTTGGTTATCTGACGATCAACGGACTAGCGGCGGCCGATATCTTGCTGGTCCCGATGGGGGCTTCGTTCCTGGAGTTCGATTCCACGGGGCGATTCTTTGACATGCTCCATTCGACTTTTCAGTCGATCGAGGAGGGCGAAAACATGGCCGCCCGTGCTCTGGGGCGCGAAGAAATGGCCTTTGAATGGGATGCGGTGCGCACTGTTATCACGCGCTATGACGGCACCCAGCAGGCAGAGCTGGCCGGCTTGATGCAATCCTATCTGGGTAGCGCCTTATCGCCTCACCGACAGGAATTCACCGCGCTGATCGGTCAGGCGGGAGAGCAGGTGAATGGGATCTACGAGGCGGACTATCGCGACTTCAACCGCGAAACCTATGCACGGGGCCGTGAGACCTTCGATGAAACCTACGCCGCTTTCAAGCGGTTGGTTCTGGGCATCTGGCGGCGCGAGGAGCTGGCTCGGATCGCTGAAGAGCAGCCCGAAGTGGCGGTATGACCCCCCTGCCCTGCCTGATGAATGTTTCGCGCGCGAAACACTTGCCACGCGCACCGTACGGATCGGTGGTCGGACGACATGCAACTGAGTCTATGACCCGCAGATTAAGGAGGATTTGACATGGCAAAACGCAAACGACTGACCCCTGCCCGCGCCGATTTCCAGTCTGCCGGAACCCCGGGCACCGCACCGGAAACGAAATCCATGTTCCCGTCCGTTCAAGCTGCGCCCCCGATCGCGCAAGTGGCCGGCGATACGGCGCTGCAGGCTGCTGTTGATGATCTGAGCGCTGAGATCCGCACTGCCCGGGCCGAGGGCAGGCTGGTACAGCAGGTGCCACTGATGGCCATCGAGGAGGCCCATCTGGTACGCGACCGGATTGCAGTGGATGGGGAAGAGATGTCAGCCCTGGTCGAAAGCATCCGCGCCCGCGGCCAGCAAACCCCTATCGAAGTGGTTCAGTTGTCCGAGGACCGGTTCGGCCTGATTTCCGGCTGGCGCCGCCTGACAGCGCTGAAGGCGCTGTACGCGGAAACCGGAGAAGACCGCTTCGCCACCGTACAGGCGCTGCTAAGACGCCCAGAGAACGCCTCAGACGCGTATCTGGCGATGGTCGAGGAAAACGAAATCCGCGTAGGGTTGTCTTATTACGAACGCGCACGGATCGTCGCACGTGCAGTAGAGCAGGGGGTATATCCGGATGAAGGCAGCGCTCTGCGGGAGCTCTTCGCTACAGCCAGCCGTGCCAAGCGTTCGAAGATCGGTTCGTTCATTGCGATTTATCATGCGCTCGATGAAGAATTGGGATTTGCAGCTTCAATACCTGAGCGATTGGGGTTGGCTCTATCCAAAGCTCTCAAAGAAGAGCCTAAACTGAGACTGCGTATTTCCAAAACACTGCGGAATACTCCTCTGGGGACCCCCGCAGCAGAAGCTAAGGTGATCTCAAGTTTTCTTGCTAAGAAAGAACGAGGCCAGCAGGACCGAGAAGAACCTGACATAGACGCCAAGAAAATCTCTGAACGAATTGGAAGTGTTCAAGTCCAACATGATGTGGATAAACGAAAACTGGTGCTCAGTGGCTCCCGTCTGGACGCTGAGTTTGTCGAGCGCTTGAAAACATGGCTGCAAACTGAGATCGGATAATGTTCGGACCTGCGGTATTTTTTGTTCCTATTTGAAGGCTTAATTGTGCAGTCGTAGGGTCAGGAATCGTTCTTACTTCATAGCCAGAATATGACGGTTGCGGCGAGAGCGATGGTTGAGAGGAAGGCCTTTGGTTCTACTGATCATGCGACCGCGTCCCCCCCTTTACGGCTAAACTGGACGATGTGCAGTGGGCTTTCACATAGGTGGCACCGATCATGACCGTCTTCTCTTCACCATGTTCAGCGGCCAGGCCGACCATCATCTGGGCAAATATGCCTTTGTCACTCCACCGCTTCCAGCGGTTGTACATGGTCGTGTGAGGCCCGTACTCCCTGGGGGCGCATCCTGCCATCGTAACCCATTGCGGTTGATGAAGATAATCCCACTCAACACGCACCTATCATAAACGCTTGGTTTGCCATGGGGCTTGGGAAAGAAGGGCTTCAGACACGCCATCTGCGCGTCACTTAACCAAAAAAGATCGGACATGTTCACCGCTCGTTTTTTGAACCGTGAATCACACCGCTACCCGAAAATCAATGGGTCCTGACCCTAATCGCATAAGTGTAAGCCAAGGAGTAACCCCGTGGTGGTTTTATCTCTGCCTAATGCGGTATTGATTGTTCATGTTGACTGAGAAATTACCACCAGTCCTGAGACAATCAAGCATACACCTATGATGCGCCCAACTGAGAGTGGCTCACCCAAAAAGAACACTCCAGAAGCCAGTACCATTACAAAACTCATTGCAACAAACGGATAAGCAACAGAGAGTTCCAGCTGGCGCAACGCAAATAGCCAAAGAATGGTTCCGACACCGTACAGGGCAAGGCCTCCAATGACATATGGCGACAAGAGCATTGCGAGAGATTTACCAAGTATGGATGCGTCCGCACTCCAGCGGACCCGTTCTACCCCAATTTTGAATGATGTCTGCGCCAGCGCGGATAGAGACACGCTGGCAAAAACAATGACAAAGCTCGTGAGATTCATTGTAATACCCAATTCATGTCAATCAGACGTGCGCCCAAAATTATTCCGCCTGCGAGTAGCGCTGTCACCTGACTGGAACGGTCCCTCAAAGCAAAGACAACTGGGTCGTCGTCAATGCGTCCACGGCTGGCCCACATCCATGCACGATAAACCCAAAGCATCATCAATGGGACAATTAGCCAGAGTAATTCTGGGGTTTGATAACGTTCTACAATTCCTGGGTTGTTGATGTATTGTGCAAGCGTGAGCAGCGCTACGGCTCCATTGGAGATTCCGAAGATTTGCACCATAATCAAATCGGATGTGCTGTAACCCCGTTGGGCAAGTGGTTGCCCGTTCTTTGTTTGGCTCAGTTCTATAAAGCGTTTCATGTACGCGAGGCTGAGAAAGAAAAAGAGTGAGAAACTAAGAAGCCAGGGGCTGACCGGCACCATGATAGCTGCCGCTCCGGCGAGTATCCTAACTGTGTATAAAAGTGCCAAGGCGACAACATCGACTGTCGAATATTTTTTGAGCCAGATCGAATAGCATTTAGTCATGATGATATAGCCGATCAGTACTAGGCCGAAAATGGGGCCGACCGCAAAGAAGGCTATGATCAGCGCGAGGCCAAACAAGGCAACCCCAACCAGCAGACCTGTGGTGGAAGCCAGTGCACCGCTTGCGAAAGGGCGGCGACATTTGCTGGGATGCATGCGGTCTGCTTCGATATCCAGTAAATCGTTGAACAGATAAACGGCTGAGGCACAGGCCGAGAAAGATAGAAAGGCCAGAACCGACAACACTAGATTATGCAGTTCGGTATAGGTGTGCGAGAAGAGCAAGGGCAGAAAAAGGAGGGCATTCTTGCTCCATTGATGCGGGCGCATTGCACGTATCAATGGGCGGGGCGTGGGTTCCTTGTCGTTCAGCAGAATAGAAACCAATTTGGGGTCTTCTGCCATCAATTCTTTTGCCTTGAGCGGAGCATTCACAAACCCCCGCAGCGTAGCGACGCGCCAGATTGGCAGATCCGCTGTTGAATCGCCTATGTATTCAAAACTCTGGCCTTCTATGTAATTTTGAATGGCCTCTAGCTTAGCCTGTCCCTTCATGTTGTGACCGGGTCCAGAGGCAATGATGCCATCAAACAGTCCTAGGTGATCTGAGACCTGACGTGCGATTGAAATATCCGCAGCGGTCGCCAGTATAACAGTCCTACCGGCGTTTCGGGCAGCCTGTAGATACGTAACGACAGTTTGGTTGTACGGCAGCAGTTCAGCTTGTAGTTCCACTGTCTTGGCAAGCTGATGTTTAAGATCAGCACGATCCCCGCGCGCCAGGGTAGGGACGATCATCTTCACGCAATCTTTGTGACGCAAACCGCGTATCAGAAGTTCCAGCGCCACATCGGTGCGCACAAGTGTTTCGTCTAGATCTACAAAAAGGGGAACATCTCTGTTTTGCTGATGGAATTCGGAACTTGGTATCATGTTTCTGTTTTGCAAA
Source organism: Ruegeria sp. B10 (assembly GCF_056539825.1). Lineage (NCBI taxonomy): Bacteria > Pseudomonadati > Pseudomonadota > Alphaproteobacteria > Rhodobacterales > Roseobacteraceae > Ruegeria > Ruegeria sp. B10. Next base: position 52,998 of record NZ_JBQFVP010000020.1, on the reverse strand, counting down.
CTATTCCACCGTTACTTGGCGCATTATGCATTGTGAGGGATGAAGATATGGGCCAACCTTGTGCGAATTGCTTTCATTTCAAAGAACATAGTAGTTTCTTAAAAGGTAACCCGGGTACGACTTGTTTCATGTTAAATAATAAATTTGACCAAAAAACAGCTATAATTGTGCTGAGTCTATGTCTTTACCTGATCGCTTTGGTTCTGCGGGCAAGCGGAGCGGATTATGGTTATTTTCATGGGGATGAGCGCATAAACGATGCGGCGAAGGTTATGACAGGGCAATTGGTTCCCGGCCAACACTTTTATCCGCCGCTGATCAACTATCTCAATGCTGTGGCTTTTGCTGGACTGTTCACGTTTGGTCTGGGGACGGGAATGTGGAGTTCTCCCGGTGAGTTTCGGGCCGCGTATTTTGAGGACCCGACGCCGTTCTATCTGACCGCTCGGTATACGACAGCGATGATCAGTGCATTGATGGCCCCGCTGTTTTTTGCCTTTGCCCGTCAAGCGCAATTGAAGACCCCAATAGCGGTGTGGATTGGTCTGATGGGGGCCTTGTTTCCACTGGGCGTTTTCATGGCCCATATCGCCAAGGGAGACAGCGCTTTAGCTGTTGCGATTGTTTGGGTATTTTTCTGTTTGTGGAAGCGTGTAGAAACGAAGCACCCGAAGCGGTGGGATTTTATGACCGGATTGGGTGTTGTTCTGGCGGTCAGCTTCAAGCATTCGGCTGTTTTCATACTGGGGCCGCTCGCGATTGGCTGGATCATCATTCTGTTGCGGCGGGAAGGTCTGCAGTCATGTTTAGCCTCGGCATTGCAGGCAGGGGTAGGCGTTCTGATCCTCTGGCCCATCTTGAATATTGGAATTTTGCTCGACCTTGAGAATTTCCTTGAATACCAGGAGATTCAATCCGTGATGTCTGTTCAGGAGGGGGAAGGCTTTGCTGTCGGGCTGACCACCCTGGCGGTACGGTCACTCGATTTATATTGGGGCCTGAACCCTGTTATTGCCCTGCTTGTCTTGTTGACGCCATTGGGGTTGCTAGCAAGGAGGGTAATCTACCTTCCAAATCGAGATGTTCTTTGGGTCATCTGGGGATCATTGATGGTTGGCAGTCTCATGACAGCCTATATCGCGGGATCCAGGCAGCCTGAGCACCTCTGGATCGCAAATTTTGCTGGTTTTTTGCTGCTTGCATGTATGGTTCTCGGGAGCGCCGCGGCGGTGGCAGAGAGGGGCTGGCGTATTGCTGCGCTAAGTGTGGGGGGCGTTGCTACCCTGTTGGCGGTTGTGGGGGCAGCTGTTCCCGTCAGCCAGGCTATGGCGGTACCTGTAACGGAAGATCTGGAAGCGTATCTGAGTAGGAATTTCGGTGCGGACCGTATACTGACGTCTCAACCTTTGGGGGTGCAGCAGCATGCGTTGGCGCAAGACATGGAGTTGCAACGCTTAGACAGGCTTGCCAAAAAATATAGTGTCGAACTACCGGAAATGGCGCCTGAGCGCCTGATACGGAATACCAACCCGAACGCGCTTTTTTACGTCAATGCCCCAAGCGCAATGTACGGGTTGGAGGATGTCGACGAAGAGGACGTCAACTATGAGGTCAAAGCCCACAGTTGGCCACTTCAGAAAGAAGAATGGCAGCTTGGATACTGGCGAGACAAAGGTTTTAGAATCTTGGTGGTCCGGGATCTTGACTATCTTTTGACCGAAGTTCCGTCGGATTTGATGCGGGATTATTACCAGTCCGTCACCGAACAATGTTTGGCTGTCAAAACATTTGAAGCCCGCAAGCCGCTTTTTCTAGAGCGTCCCGTTACAGTGTTCGAGTGTTGAAAAAGGAAGCACGGCTTTGACGTATCGTCCAGACATTGATGGCCTGCGTGCGATCTCTGTTGTTGCAATCGTTTTTTTTCATTTTGGTGTTCCTGGTTTTGGCGGTGGGTTCATAGGGCCGGATGTCTTTTTTGTCTTGTCGGGTTTTCTAATCGCCACGCGGATATTTGATCAGGTTGAAAAGGGAGAATTTGTATTCTCAGATTTTTATTACCGCAGAGTTCGTCGCCTGTTCCCAGCCTATTTCCTCATGCTGAGCGTTTCTCTGCTGTTGGCCTACTTTCTACTGTTACCAGAGGATTTTCGTAGCTTTTCCAAGAGCTTCGTTGCAGCAACCGTATATCTTTCGAACGTTGAGTTCTACCGGGAGACCGGGTATTTTGACACAGCAGCTCACTTCAAGCCGCTCCTGCACACTTGGTCTCTCTCTGTTGAAGAGCAGTTCTATCTGTTTTTCCCAATTGTCGTTGGTTTTCTGGCGTGGATGTCACGCCGTCAGTTTTTTTTCGTTTTTTTGGGTCTCAGTATTGTCTCTTTTATGGCCGCGCTCATCGTAGTTGAGGCTAACAGAAGCTTTGCATTTTATATGTTCCCCCTACGCATCTGGGAATTGGGGCTTGGGGTTCTTGTCGCAACCGGTTGTTATGTTTTACCTAAGATCAAGCTCGCAATCATAAGGGAAGTGCTCGCTTGGTTTGCACTTGCCTTGATCTTGCTTCCGGTTCTTCTGTATGAGCCGACGACGAAATTCCCAGGTTTGTCGGCCGTCCCCGTCTGTTTAGGCGCATGGCTCATCATACAATTAGATTTTGAACGCCCTACTTTTGTTCAAAAATTCCTGACCCTTAAGCCGATTGTGTTCATCGGAACACTGTCTTATTCGCTCTATTTGTGGCATTGGCCGTTATTTGTGTTCTACAGTTACACAAACACAAACGGGATCGGTCCGTTAGGGGTCACTATTATGCTCCTTGTCACGTTTGGTATATCTTATCTGAGCTACCGCTATGTCGAGGCGCCATTTCGGACCGGAGCCTATGGAATATACTCCACCAAGAAAACGGTTTTCACGTCGACCATAGCGATGTCTGCGGTACTGATGGCGGCAGGCTTCCTTGTGTTCCAGAAAAATGGGATGCCTAACAGATTTGACGAACAAACGCGCGCAGCAATTGCGGCGACTGATCTGTTTGGTGACATTTCGCAGGATTGTGTTTTGGACAGTGCGCAATCGCGCCTCGAGGATATAGAGTATTGTGAAATCGGATCCCCTTTTGAGGCGGAGCATTACACGCTGATTTGGGGCGACTCTCATTCGCCAACATATCGACATGCCTTCCGAGACACTCTACCAGACGCTGACGCGCTTATCGTGTGGAGCGGCGGTTGCCCCGCACTATTTGATATCAGAGTCGATGAATATGTTGCGACCGCAGCGACAGATCGCGAATGTGAGCAGAGAAATGCTGCGGTCAAACGTCTCGTGACCGAAGACAAGCGGATCGATGCGGTGATTATCCTAGGGCGCTGGTCTTATTACGGGCAGGGTACTGGGATCGGTGCAGATATTCAGAACGAAATCAAAATTTGGCCGCAAGGAGAGGCGTTCGATCCGTCAGCTGATCAATACGAAGTCTACATCGAAAGTTTTGAGCGAACGATCAACACGCTACGTCAGCAAGGCTTGAAAGTCTTTGTGATAGAGCAACCCCCTGAGTTCCCAGAATTCAGTGCTCGTACCTTTGTCATGAACAAATTAACCGGAAGAATATCGGAAAATGAAATAGCAGCGTTTGGCATTGTCGATGTAGAGACGTTGCTTGCGCGTCAGGGGCCGATGATGGGGCTTCTTGACCGGCTTGAACGGCAGGGGGATATTACCGTTTTGCGTACGCATGACAGCCTCTGCGGCGACGATACATGCTCTCTTATGATGGATGGCGCACCCCTTTATTTCGACAACAACCATCTGGCAGCAGCCATGGTGCCGCGAATATCTAGTTTATTCGTTCCCGTTGCCCTGCATCACAAAAGTGCTCAGTAATCCTCTGGTTTGTATTTTGTACATTTGGCGGCTTACCCCACCTTCCATCGCCTAGAAGATAGAGGGTGGGCGAGGAGTTCTGAACTTCTCCAGTATACGTATGATTGGCCGAACTAGCTTTTGGAAAAAAGGAACCATCTCCGACTATTTGGATGTGAAAATTCTTTGCGGTCACTACTGCAACTCTTAAACTGTCATATTGTATGTTTGTGTAACACAAACACCTTATCCTGTCATACTCACCAAGAGCGAGCGGCTGAGCTACTTGAAAAAGTAGTACCACCAATCTGTCTGACGTCAGCACCTTTCGGACAGATTTAGGGGTTTGAGAAACCGAGGCTTCCTAGTTTGTCGTAGCTTACATGGAGTGAAGATGAACGAGAGGCCCGGAGTATAAACGTCACTGACAAGTTGGTCAGTGACGTCAAATGCAAGAATTGCGAGCACCACTAATTTTCGGTGGGATTGCCGCAAAACCTAGTGTTGGAGGTCTCAACGCGCGATCAGACAACGGTTGTTCACCAGCTTTATTTGCCAATTGATAACGACTCGTCTTACGTCGTAGCCGATGCTTGAGTATCTTGAACACAACGGCATGGATCACGTTTTTGAGGCCCGCCAAGTCGCCCGTAGATCCCGGGACGAGATTTGGCGTTTGTATCAGACGACAAAGCTAAGCCTTGTTGAAAAACGACTTTCTGCCGGGAGCCCTCGAATACCAGATCGGAGCCCTTGTCGATCACGGAAACAGCTGACGATACTACGAGCTTTTGTAGTCTAACACCCGCCGATGTCGATCGTCGCAGGGGTGCGAAAAACTCTGAAGATGGACACTTACAAACTATATGATCTTTTGGACGGCACTGCAGAGCAATGTGACAATTTGATTGACGATGTATGATCCGTCGATATTACGATTCATAGAGTGATATATCGGTATAGTGGAATGAAGTGATTGTGCCTATGAATTTAGTATCTTTTGCTATCCCGGGAGTTGTTTTAATTACGCCCGAGCGTTTTGGGGATCAGCGTGGTTTTTTCGAAGAAACGTATAATCTGGACAGTTTTACAGCCCAAGGCATCGACACAGTCTTCGTTCAAGACAACCACTCGCTTTCGGGCGCTGTGGGAACGGTACGGGGTCTGCATTTCCAGGCTCCACCAAGGGCGCAGGCCAAGTTGGTTCGCTGTGGACACGGCCGGCTTTTTGATGTTGCCGTGGACATTCGCAAGGGTTCACCCACATTCGGCCAGTGGGTCGGTGAGGAACTGAGTTTTGAGAACGGGCGGATGATGTTGGTGCCCGCAGGGTTTGCCCATGGGTTCATGACATTGGAGCCTGAGACCGAGATCATTTATAAATGTTCCGACACCTATGCACCGGAAACAGAAGGCGCTATTCGGTGGGATGACCCTGATGTCGGAATCAACTGGCCGCTCGATCTGGCCGAACCGCAATTGTCTGATAAAGATAAAATCGCACCGTTTTTGCGGGACATCGACAGCCCGTTCACAATTGAGGATATCAAATGAAAATTCTGGTGACAGGCGGCGCGGGCTTCATCGGCTCAGCCGTGATCCGGCGCGCGATTGCCGATGGTCATTCGGTCGTCAATGTTGATGTGCTGACCTATGCGGCTTGTCTGGACAATGTCGCCTCGGTGGCGGATGCGCCGGGCTATGTTTTTGAACAGGCCGACATCCGGGATGCAGGCGCGATGGCAGCGATCCTGAATAAACACCAGCCCGACACGATCATGCATCTGGCCGCCGAAAGCCATGTAGACCGTTCGATCGACGGGCCTGCGGCGTTTATCGATACCAACATCACCGGCACCTACGTCCTGCTGGAAGCCGCGCGGGCCTATTGGGTCGGGGCAGGCAAACCCGATACGTTCCGCTTCCATCACATCTCGACCGATGAGGTCTTTGGTTCACTCGGCGAGACAGGCTTCTTCACCGAAGACAGCCCCTATCAGCCAAATTCACCTTATTCGGCCTCAAAAGCGGGGTCGGATCATCTGGTCCGGGCCTGGCATGAAACCTACGGCCTGCCGGTGGTGATGACCAATTGTTCGAACAATTACGGCCCATACCAGTTTCCCGAAAAGCTGATCCCGGTGGTGATCCTGAACGCGTTGGCCGGCAAGCCGATCCCGATCTATGGGGTAGGGGACAACATCCGCGACTGGCTGCATGTCGAAGACCATGCCGAAGCGCTGTTACTGGTGTTGGAGCAAGGTAAGCTGGGCCGCAGCTACAATATTGGCGGTGAAAACGAGATGACCAATCTCGATCTGGTCAAAATGCTCTGCGCGATCCTCGACCGATTGAAGCCGGGCAAAACGCCTTATGCCGATCTGATCAGTTTTGTCACCGACCGCCCCGGCCATGATCGTCGCTATGCCATCGACCCGGCCCGTATCCGGGAAGAACTGAACTGGCGACCCTCGTACACACCTGAAACCGGGTTGGAGCAGACGGTTCAGTGGTATCTGGACAATGGTGCATGGCTGGCCGCCCTGCAGGACCGCAGCGGCGTCGGAGAGCGGCTCGGGGTGGCCGGATGAAAGCGCTGGTCTTCGGGCATAGCGGACAGGTGGCCACGGAACTGCGCAGGCATGCGCCGGCGCATGACATCACGATCGAGGCGCTGGACCGGTCCCAAGCGGACCTGTCCGACCCACAAAGCTGCACCGCCGCGATCCGAAACACGGATGCCGATGTGATCATCAACGCCGCCGCCTATACGGCGGTCGACAAGGCCGAGGATGAACCCGCGCTGGCCCAGGAAATTAATGGCGATACGCCGGGGGCTATGGCACGCGCTGCGGCAGACCGTGATTTACCCTTCCTGCATATCTCGACCGACTATGTTTTTGATGGGGCAGGGGCCTCGCCCCAGACTGTTCAAGACCCGACCGGTCCGCTGGGTGTGTACGGCCAAACCAAGCTGGACGGAGAGCGCCAGATCGCCCAAGCAGGCGGGTGGCATGCGATCCTGCGGACAAGCTGGGTGTTTTCAGCCCACGGTCATAACTTTGTCAAAACCATCCTGAGGTTGGCTGAGGCCCGAGATAGCCTGACCATTGTGGCCGACCAGACCGGCGGGCCGACTCCGGCCGCCGATATCGCCGAGACGCTCCTGACCATGGCCAAGACCGGAGGGCAGGCCGAGGGCGGTTTGTTCCATTACTCCGGCGCGCCTGATGTCAGCTGGGCCGATTTCGCGCGCGAAATTGTCTCGCAGGCGGGTCTGGCCACTCAGATCACCGATATTCCAACAACAGATTATCCGACCCCGGCCCCCAGACCGCTAAATTCGCGGCTGGAGTGTTCGCGGCTCAATGACATTTACGGGCTTGGGCAGCCTGACTGGAAAGCGGGCCTGGCGCAGGTGCTGGCCGAGCTTAAGGTCACCGATCGCCCTGCTTCGAAAGGATAGATCATGCAACGCAAAGGTATCATTCTGGCTGGCGGCTCAGGAACGCGGCTCTACCCGATTACCATGGCGGTCTCAAAGCAGCTGCTGCCGATCTATGACAAGCCGATGATCTTCTACCCGCTGAGCGTGCTCATGCTGTCGCAGATCCGCGAGATTGCGATTATCACGACACCGCAGGATCAGGAGCAGTTCCAACGCCTGTTGGGCGATGGCAGCCAGTACGGTTTGTCGCTGACCTGGATCATCCAGCCATCGCCCGACGGTCTGGCGCAGGCTTATACATTGGCCGAGGATTTTCTGGCAGGTGCGCCTTCCGCAATGATCCTGGGCGACAATATTTTCTTCGGTCACGGTCTTCCGGACCTGTTGCGTGCTTCAGATGCGCAAGAGAGCGGCGGAACAGTCTTCGCCTATCGCGTGGCCGATCCCGAACGCTACGGCGTTGTCGATTTTGAGGGCCAGAAAGTCCGCAGTATCATCGAGAAACCGAAAGTCCCGCCCTCAAACTATGCGGTGACCGGTCTCTATTTCCTTGACGGCGACGCCCCGGCGCGCGCCCGTCAGGTTCAACCGTCCGAGCGCGGGGAGTTGGAGATCACATCCCTGCTCGAGATGTACCTGAACGAAGGGCTGCTGAATGTTCAAACCATGGGCCGCGGCTTTGCCTGGTTGGACACCGGTACGCATGGATCGCTGCTGGATGCGGGGAACTTCGTACGGACACTGACGGATCGCCAAGGTATGCAAACCGGCAGCCTGGACGAGATCGCTTGGGCCAATGGCTGGATCAATGATGAAGCGCTTGAAGAGCGGGCTCAGCTATTCGCCAAATCCACATATGGTCACTATCTAAAATTGCTATTGAGTTGACGGCCCGCGCTTTTCAAGGCGTCAGCGCCTCTTGTGTGCATGACGTCTCGGAAGCAGATGGAGATGCGCGAATCAAGGGGTTGGGTCCTAGAGAACATATCCATCCACGTTTGCCATTTGGTATTTTCTCTAAAGATGAGAAAAACGCAAAAAGAGTAGGGGCTCCGTGCATTCAACCCCAGATTGACAGACCGTGTGGTGAGATAAACAATTTTAGGCACTTTGCGAAATTGTAGCCAGAGTAAGGCTAGAATTTGCCATCCTGGCGCAATTGCTTCGTTGTGATGGAGTTCATATACGTATAATCTCAATATTAAGTAAAAAGGCGCCATAGTTGTCCATCTGAAGTGTTTCGATGTATCAAAGGCGCTGGGTCATTTTGTGCCCCGCAATGTGTGGGTTAGTGGTGAAGCCGTATTTAAGGCTTTGGGTTTAAAGGTAAAAAATGTCTATTCAGGATACGAATATTTCCGCTGAGGTTCGGCCTTGTAGTACAACCATTCGTGCGCGGAGCTCAACGGCTCACTCCACACAGCTATATCGCAAGATTTTTAAACGGTTTCTGGATGTAGCTTTTGTTCTGCTAGCATTACCGATTGTTCTGCCCGTTGTAGCCCTGCTTGCAGTTCTGGTCGCCCGGGATGGTAGTAGCCCGTTTTATGGACAACAGCGTATTGGCCGGGACGGTCGCGTTTTCACAATGTGGAAGCTGCGCACGATGGTGCCCAACGCACAATCGCTTCTGGATGATTATCTTGCCCACAATACCTTGGCGCGGCTTGAATGGGAGCAGACGCAAAAGCTCAAGGATGATCCTCGGATTACACCATTTGGCAAGATTCTCCGCAAGACATCACTGGATGAGTTGCCACAGCTGTGGAATGTGATTGTCGGTGAAATGAGCTTGGTTGGACCTCGTCCGATGATGCCCGAGCAGCAGAAACTCTATCCCGGTAAAGCATATTTCTCGCTACGGCCCGGGTTGACCGGCTCATGGCAAGTGTCCGAACGCAACGCCAGCACATTTGCAAGCCGCGCGGATTTTGACACCTCTTATGCGGAAGATCTGACGTTCAAAACTGATGTTGGCATTCTCTATGCCACAGTGGGCGTTGTTGTACGGGCAACCGGGTACTGATTCATACCCGACCCTCTGTCTTTGAGAGACGGGCTGATCAGATAAGGGCGATGAATCCTTTCTTGTTGCAGGGCAATCACAAGAGGCTGCTCAAATCCTATTTCCCCGCCGTGATGAGTTAAGCGCAAAAACTGCTCAATGGCAGAGATGGTGCTGAATTGTGCGCAAACCGGAAACACATAAGGCGCCGGTGATAGATTTCATGTCGTGGCTTCATGTTATGCGACAAGCCGGTAGACTGATTGAAAACCCAACCCGGTCAACAGGGTATCCATACAAATTTGAATGGCTGACGGGCCAGGTTTTCTTACGGATTCGTTTGGCAATCTCAACTATGCCGCCTACACTCAAACCGGTTTATTTATGGATGGTTCTACTGTGAGTATTTCTGCCAGGGACGGCGACATCGCAATCGTTGGCATGGCCGCGCATTTGCCCGGTGCGTCTTCGATTGCGGCATATTGGTCTAACCTGCGCGAGGGGGTGGAATCTATCCACCAACTCAGCAGGGAACAGCTCATTGCGAATGGTGAGACTCCACATTTGCTTGAGCGGCCTGACTATGTGCCGTATGCTGCGCCGCTGGATCGGTTCGAGGAATTTGACGCCGAGTTTTTCGGTCTTTCCCCAAAAGAAGCCGCCATCATGGACCCGCAGCACCGTCAGTTCCTTGAGGTCGCTTGGGAAGCGCTGGAAAACGCTGGCCATCCGCCCGAGAATTTCCCCGGACCTATCGGCGTGTTCGCAGGCTGCGGCATGGGCAGCTATTTCTATTTCAATGTCTGCTCGAACCGGGATCTGGTCGACGACGTGGGCATGTTCTTGTTGCGCCATACCGGTAATGACAAGGATTTCCTGTCGACCCGGCTGAGCCATATTCTAGACCTCAAGGGGCCGAGTGTGAATGTGCAGACCGCATGTTCGACCTCGCTGGTCGCAACACACTATGCAACGCAGGCTTTGTTGACTGGTGAGTGCGATATGGCGATTGCTGGGGGGGTTACGATCGAACTCCCTCATAACAGAGGTTATGTTTATAAAGAGGGTGAGGTGCTCTCACCCGATGGCCATTGCCACGCCTTCGATCATCGCGCGCAAGGCACTGTTTTTGGCTCGGGCGCTGGCGCTGTCATTTTGCGGCGTCTGTCTGATGCGATTGAGGATGGCGACCATATCTGGGGCGTGATCCGGGGCACCGCCATCAACAATGACGGCGCGGCCAAGGCCGGGTACTTGGCGCCATCTGTGGATGGTCAGGCCGCCGCGATTTCCGAGGCCCATGTGATGGCCGACGTTCAGGCCGACACGGTGGATTACATCGAATGCCACGGCACCGGCACCTATCTGGGTGACCCGATCGAAGTGGCCGCGCTGACACAGGCGTTTTCGGAGACCACGCAGGAAACGGGCTTCTGCCGACTGGGCTCGGTCAAGACCAATATCGGCCACCTGGATACCGCCGCCGGGGTGGCCAGCTTGATCAAGACCTCGCTGGCGCTGCATCACAAACAGATCCCGCCCAGCCTGGGCTACGAGAAACCCAACCCGGCGATCGATTTTGAGAACAGCCCGTTCCGGGTGAATGACACTCTGACCGATTGGGTCTCGTACAAGGGTCCGCGCCGCGCCGGGGTAAATTCTCTGGGCGTTGGCGGCACGAATGCTCATGCCATTCTGGAGGAAGCGCCCGAGCGGGCCGCATCCGAGCCGTCAGATTGGCCGTTTCAGATCCTCACGGTCTCGGCGCGGGGCAAGAAAGCGCTGGATGCCAACAGCGCGGCACTGGCCGCGCATCTGCGCGCCAATCCTAAACAAGATCTGGCCGATATCGCCTGGACCCTGAAAAACGGACGGCGCGGGTTCGAAAAGCGGCGCGTTATCGTCGCTGAAACCCATGAAGAAGCCGCCGCGATCCTTGAGGAAAACGATCCACGTCGGGTGTTCACCCATACGGTGATCTCGGACGCGCCGGAGCATGTCTTCATGTTCCCCGGCGGAGGCGCTCAGTACGCCGGTATGGCGCGCGACCTTTATGAGACCGAGCCTGTCTTTGCCGATTGGATGGATCGGGGTCTGGATATCCTGCAGGCCAAGCTTGACTATGATATCCGCGCGATCTGGCTGCCCGAACCGGGCCAAGAAGAGGCTGCGGATGAGCGGTTGAAGACGCCCTCGGTGCAACTGCCGCTGATCATGATCACCGAATATGCGCTGGCGCAGCTTTGGATGGAATGGGGTGTTCAGCCCGCCGCTCTGGTCGGCCATTCGATGGGCGAAAATACCGCCGCGTGCGTGGCCGGTGTGATGTCGTTTGAGGATTGCATCGGTCTGGTACATCTGCGCGGGCGGCTGTTTGATACGGTGCCCGCTGGTGGTATGCTGAGCGTCCCCCTGCCCGCCGATGATCTGCGGCCACTACTGGGGGATGACCTCGATCTGGGCGCCGTGAACGCCCCCAGCCTGAGCGTTGCAACCGGACCTCAGGCCGCGCTGGACGATCTGGAGGACCGTCTGCGCAATCAGGGCGTAGACTGTCAGCGCATCCCGATCGACATCGCGGCACATTCGCGGATGCTTGAGCCTATTCTGAAGGAATTCGGCGACTATTTGCGCTCAATCGAATTGAACGCCCCGCAGATCCCTTTCCCCTCGAACCGCAGTGGCAACTGGATCACCGAGGCCGAGGCCACGGATCCCGAATACTGGGTCGGCCATCTGCGCAACACCGTTCATTTCGCCGATTGCATCACCACGCTGTCCGAGAACCCAGAGCGTATCTTCATTGAGGTCGGCCCCGGCAAGGCGTTGGCCTCACTGACCGGGCAGCATGACAAGGTGGATACCAATCAAGTGATCAGCAGCCTGCGTCACCCGAATGATGACGTGGCTGACGATGCTTATTTCATGGCCATGCTGGGCCGTATCTGGGCTTTGGGCGGCGCGTTCGACTGGGAACAGATCTGGGGCGAGGCGAGGCGCAACCGGGTGCCTCTGCCCACCTATGCCTTTCAGCGCTCACCTTACTTCATCGAACCCGGCACGACACAGATCGAGACAGCCAGCCAATGGCTGATGCGCACCGAAGATCCCGCCGATTGGGGCTATCGCGTGGCATGGACCCCAAAATACGCGGCCTGCGATGTCGATGTCACCGGCGATCTGTCGGAAGCGGCGCAGGAAAGCTGGCTGATCTTTGCGGATGAGGCCGGGCTGTGTACCAACCTGACCGCGCGTCTGAAGCAAGCCGGTCACAAGGTGGTCACGGTCACGCCCGGCGATGCCTTTGCCCGCATCAGCGAGGATCATTACCAACTGGCCCCCGAACGCGGGCGCGAAAGTTATGATGCGCTGATCCGCGATCTGGTTGCACAGGAACGCATCCCAACCCGGATTGTGCATGGCTGGCTGCTGACACAGGCCGAGACCTTCCGCCCCGGCGGTAGTTTCTTCCACCGCAATCTGGAACAGGGTTTTTACAGTCTGTTCTTCCTAGCGCAGGCAATCGGGGACGAAGATCTACCGATGCCCCTGCACCTTCATGTCCTCAGCTCGGGCGCGCTGCAGGTGAGGGATGAAGCCCTGCCCTATCCCGAGAAAGCCACGGTCACTGGCCCGACCCGCGTGATCCCGCGCGAATTCCCCGGCCTGACCTGTGCGCTGCTGGATATCGACCTGCCGCAAAGCGCGGGCAAACGCCGTGCGCCTGCCCTCCCCGAGCGGCTGACGGATCAAGTGATGGAAGACCTGCTGGCTCCGCCCGCCTCGTTCACAGCGGCGATCCGCGCAGGCAAGCGTTTTGAACAATGTTATCGCCCGCAGGCTCTGGCGGAGCCGTCTCTGGACGATCTGCCCCTACGCGATGGTGGCACCTATCTGATCACCGGCGGTTTTGGCGGCATTGGCCTGACACTGGCCGAAGCGCTGATTACCAAGGTAAACGCCAATATCGTCCTGCTCGCGCGTGGAGACTTACCGCTGCGGGATCAATGGGAAACCGTGCTGAACAACTCGGCCCCACAGGACAAGACGGCCCGCCGTATCCGCGCCATCGAAAAGCTGGAAGCGGCTGGGGGTAAGGTGCTGCCGATGTCGGTAGATGTCAGCAACGTTGAAGAAATGCGCCGCTGCGTCGAAAGCGCCACACAGCAATTCGGCCAGATCAACGGCGTGATCCATGCGGCTGGCCTGATCGACGATGCACCTATCATGACCAAGACCATGATGGAGATCGAGGATGTCTTTACGCCCAAGATCCATGGCACGCAGGTCATCGACCAGATTTTCCCGGACGGATCGCTTGATTGGCTGGTTCTGTTCTCGTCCAGTTCGACTGCAACGGCACCTGTGGGTCAGGTCGATTACGTCGCGGCCAATGACTACCTGAACGCCTATGCTCGCGCGCGTTCGGGCGACAAAACGCAGGTTGTGTCGGTTAACTGGGGTATCTGGGCCGATGTGGGTATGGCCGCGGATGCGATGGAGGCCCGCACCGGCACTGCCGAGCCCGCGCCGGTAACCTCCGCAGATGTACCGATGCTGGATAAGGCAACATTCGATGAGGCCGGCAACCGCCTGCTGAACGCCACCTACAACGCCCATGACCGCTGGTTCCTGAACGATCACCGGACCAAGGCCGGTCATGCTCTGGTGCCCGGCACCGGCTATCTGGAACTGGCCTCCGAGGCCTTGCGGGTGCAGGGGGAAACCGGCCCGTTTGAAATTCGCGACCTATATTTCCTGCGCCCTCTTGCAGTCTCGGACAGTGAAGATCAGCAGGTCCGTCTGCGCCTGCCACGCAGCGATGTGGGCTATGACCTAACGGTTGAGAGTGGATCGGATGATGCGTTCGAACTGAACGCCCAAGCGAGCTTGTCTCTACTGCCGTTGATCACGCCAGCACGGCTGGATGTGGAGGCCATCGCTGCCCGTTGCGGCCCGGCCCATCAGGCCGAAGGCGCAGGCCGCCTGCGATCCCCGCAGGAGGCACATCTGAATTTTGGCCCGCGCTGGCGGGTGCTGACTTCAACTGCACTGGGGCAGGATGAGGGCCTGGCTCATCTGGCGCTGCCTGAGGGACTGCAAACGGATATACAATCGGGCTACCAACTGCATCCGGCTCTGATGGATCTAGCCACGGGCTGGGCGATGGAGCTGATCTCAGGATATCAGGCCTCGCACCTTTGGGTGCCGGTCTCCTACCGCTCGGTCCGCGTTTATGCACCACTGCCCGCGCAGATTGTCAGTTGGGTTCGCAACGCAGGCGAAAACCGCGCCGAGGGCGAGGCTGCCAGTTTCGATGTCACCATCGCCGCCCCGGACGGCACGATCTGCATCGAGGTAGAGGGTTTCTCGATCCGCCGGATGGAAGATGCGGTGGATTTTGCCTTCACCGAAAGCGCCCCTGCGATTACCTCTGAGGTCGACGCCCCCGCGCCCCTGTCCCCGGCCGAGGAGCGGCTGCGCCACAACCTGTCTCAGGGTATTCCGGCGACAGAAGGGGCCGATCTGTTCTTCAAGGCACTGGCCAGCGGGCAATCGCAGATCATCCTGTCCTCGCTGGATCTGGAGGGACTGATCGCGCAGGCCGCCGATAGCGGCGCATCCACCGAAAGCTCGGATCAGAAATTCCAACGTCCTGAGCTGGACTCGGATTACGTTGCCCCGGAAAATGACATCGAACGCCGCCTCGCCGGGTTCTGGCAGGAACTGCTGGGTGTTGACGAGATCGGTGTAGAGGACAGTTTTTTCGATCTGGGTGGGCATTCCCTAATCGCGGTGCGCCTGTTCGCGCAAATCCGCAAGGCCTATAACGTGGACTTCCCGATCTCGGTCCTGTTCGAGGCCCCGACCATCCGCAAATGCGCCGAACTGATCGCTGCCCGCGGCGTGCCGAAAGATGGCGACGAAGGGGACGCACCAGCAGCGGCCCCGGCGATACCGGAACGTCGCTTCACCCATCTGGTGCCAATGCATTCCGGCGAGGGCGGACCAAAGACTCCGTTCTTCCTAGTGGCGGGCATGTTTGGCAACGTGCTGAACCTGCGCCATCTGGCGCATTTGGTGGGCACCGACCGGCCATTCTACGGCCTGCAGGCGCGCGGTCTGTATGGTGATGAGGAACCGCACCGCGATCTGCGCGAGGCCGCCAAGGATTACATCGCCGAAATGCAGCAAGTACAGCCCTCGGGGCCGTACATGCTGGGCGGTTTCTCGGGTGGCGGTATCACGGCTTATGAGATCGCCCGTCAGCTAACTGAGGCTGGGGAAGAGATCGCGGCGTTGGTCATGCTCGACACGCCCCTACCGGTACGGCACCCGCTTAGCAAAGCGGATCGTTTGAAGATCCAGTTGCAAGAGATGCGGAACAAAGGCGCAAGCTACCCCATTAAATGGGCCAAAAACCGGATCGCATGGGAAATCCAGAAACGCCAACCCAAGGAAGAAACAGCTGAGACCGGCCAGCAATTCCATGACACCGAGATCGAGGCTGCGTTTTTGGAAAGCGTCAACAGCTATCCTCTGCATCCGTGGAATGGCCCTCTGACCCTGTTCCGCCCGCCTTTGGTCGGGAAATGGGAACTGGGGCCGGGCAAACTGGTACATCATGAGCGCTATTACCTGACCCACGACAATGACTGGACGCCCTGGGCCCCCAATATCGAAGTGTTCGAGGTGCCGGGCGATCATGACTCGATGGTGTTGGAGCCCAATGTCCGGGTGCTGGCAGCCCAGATGAAGACCTGTCTGGAAAATGCCGAGCGTCAGATCATGCATCTACGCCCGACTCTGCAGGAAGCCGCAGAATGAGCATGTCTGATCCCAAACTCCTGACGATTATCCTGAACTACAAGACGCCGGACATGACCCTGCGATCCGTCAGATCCGCACGGCAGTCAATGGAGGGCATCGCGGGCGAGATCATCGTTGTCGACAATGATTCACGGGACGGGTCTTTCGAGGCAATTTCGGCGCATGTTGCAGATCAGGGCTGGGATCAGGACAATCGCGTTCGGGTCGTCCAATCGGGGTATAACGGCGGTTTTGGTGCAGGTAATAATGTGGGCATCCGAACGGGCCTGTCCGATGGTACGCAACCCGACTACATCTACATCCTGAATTCAGATGCCTTTCCAGCACCGGATGCCATACACCTGTTGATGGGGCATCTGGAAGCCACGCCAGAGGCGGGTTTTGTGGGAAGTTATATCCACGGCGAAGACGGTGATCCGCATTTGACCAGTTTCCGCTTCCCTTCAATCGCAAGTGAATTTGAAAGCGGTATTAACTTTGGCCTCGTTACTCGGCTGTTCAAGAACCGGATCGTGCCCATTCCCATCCCCACTGAGACCCGCCCTGTCGATTGGCTGGCCGGGGCAAGCCTGATGATGCGTCAAAGCGTTCTGGATGAGATCGGCCTCTTTGACGAACAGTTCTTCCTCTATTTCGAAGAAACCGACCTGTGCCGCCGCGCCGCGCTGGCGGGTTATCGCACCGATTACCTGCGCCCCAGCGAGGTCATGCATATCGGGTCCGTCTCCACCGGTATGAAAAGCTGGAGCCGGGTGCCGACCTATTGGTTCGACTCGCGCCTGCATTATTTCATCAAAAACCACGGCCGGTTTTATGCGGCCGGTGCCACCTGCGTACATTTGACCGGTGGTTTCCTGCACTGGTTGCGGTGTTTGATCACCCGTAAGGACAGCGGTGTTCCGCCCCATTTTTTGCGTACCCTGGCCTGGCATGACCTGTCCGCCTGCTTTCGCGCACCCACGCGCAAAACCACGCAGGACAGCGCATCCAAGCCAGTTATTGGAGAGTAAAGATGCCTTTCAGCACATTTCTTATCGGCCATGAATCCCTTGTCATTCAATGCGGGGAAATGCTGCTGGAGGCGGGACACAAAATCCAAGGGGTGGCAACCCGCAACTCGGATGTCGAGGCCTGGGCACAGTCGTATTCCCTGCCCCTGCATGCCCCGGGTCAGGATTTGTCAGACCGGATCGAGGGGGTGTCGTTCGACTGGCTGCTCAGCATCGCCAATCTCGATCTGTTGCCGCAGACGCTTTTGGACAAGGCCAGCAAGGGGGCGGTCAATTTTCATGACGGCCCGCTGCCTCGCTATGCCGGCCTGAACGCGCCGGTATGGGCCATTCTGAACGGTGAGGCACAGCACGGGATCACTTGGCACAAGATCTCGGGCGGTGTCGATGAGGGCGGGATTGTCGCCCAGAATCTGTTCGATATCAGCGACCGTGAGACCGCCCTGACCCTGAATACCAAATGCTATGGCGCTGCCATCGAGAGCTTTGGTGATGTCATCCGCGCGCTTGAGACGGATCAGCCCACGACCCCGCAAGACCTGTCGCAGCGCAGCTATTTCGCCAAGAATGACCGCCCGGCGGCAGCCGCTAGGCTGGATTTCTCCAAGCCCGCAACCGAACTGGCCGCTTTGACCCGCGCGTTGGATCATGGAGAATACTGGAACCCGCTTTGCTGTCCGAAGATCGAGCGTGATGGCCAGATCTGGCTGGTCGGCTCGGTCGAGGTCAGCGATCAGCAAACCGACGCGACACCCGGTACCATTCTGGCAAGCACAGCCGACAGCCTGACCGTTGCAACAGGTGACGGAGTGGTTGAGGTCAGCGGATTGCGCAATGGTTTGGGGGCTTCGGTCTCGACCGATGGACTGTTGAACGGGGGCAGCGCCCTGCCCGTACCTACCCCAGATCAAGTGGTGCAGATCGACCGTTATGTTTCTGCCACTCTGTCCGCTGAACCCGAATGGCGCATCCGCCTTGAGGCGCTGCAACAGATCGAGATCCCCCTGAGCAACACAGCGGCCCCGTCCGGTGCGCCTCGGTCGCAAGTGCTGCACCTTCCAACTGGACTTGACAATATCACCGCCCAAACGGCGTTGGCGGCCCTCATGGCGCGGCTTAGCGACACCATACATCTTGATCTGGCGCTGCGGCTATCGGATGCGGCATCACCCTATCTCAACAGCTGGGTTCCGATCCGCTTTGCGGCTGATCAGGTCTTTGCAGAGGCGCAAGAGGGGCTGAGCCAAACCATCGCACAGGCCCGCGAGATGGGTCCGTTTGCTTGCGATTTACCCGCGCGCATGCCGGGATCAACTCCGCTACAAACGCCTGCGATCGGTTTGTCCGATGACGTCTCGTTTGGTCTGGTTCCGGGCACAAGCCTGACTCTTGCCGCATCCGGGGATCAGGCCGCGCTGTTTGTGGACAGCGGACATATCTCGGACGCGGCTCTGCACCTGTTTGTGGCCCGGCTGGAAAACCTGCTGGTGGCACTCTCTGATCAGGCGCAGCACAGTCAGACGATTCAGGACCTTCCGATCCTGCCCGAGACCGAGCGTGCTCAGATCCTGCAGGACTGGAACGATACCGACACCGCATACGATCAGACCTCCTGCGTGCATCAGCATTTCGAGGCGCAGGTCGCACGCACGCCAGATGCCCCGGCGCTGGTCTTCGAGAACCTTAGCTTCTCCTACGCCGAACTGAACGCCCTGGCCAATCAGGTTGCGCATGTTTTGCGTGAGATGGGTGTGGGCCCCGATACGCTGGTGGGTTTGCATGTCAAACGATCCCCGCTGTTGTTGATCGGAGCGCTGGGGATCCTGAAGGCGGGCGGAGCTTATGTGCCGATGGATCCGGCCTACCCCGCGGATCGAACGGCGCTGTATCTTGAGGATAGCGGCGCAAAGGTGGTGCTGACGGAATCCGCGCTGGCCGCAAGCCTGCCTGATCACGGCGCGCAAGCCTTACTTCTGGACACGGACCCAAGGCTGGGAACGGCTGCGACGGACAATGTCGACAGCGGCGTGCGTTCGGAGAACCTCGCCTACATGATTTACACCTCTGGCTCGACCGGACGCCCCAAGGGGGTCATGGTCGAACATCGCAACGTGTCGAATTTTTTCACCGGCATGGACGATCGCATAAGTCATGATCCGGCCGGGGTCTGGCTAGCGGTTACCAGCCTGTCCTTCGATATTTCGGTGCTAGAGCTGTTCTGGACGCTGGCGCGCGGCTTCAAGATCGTTCTCAGCGATGACGAAAACCGCGCGTTGGTCGCAGGTGATGCGAGTGCCGGGAAATCCATCACCGGCAGGGGGATGGAGTTCAGCCTGTTCTACTGGGGCAACGACGATGGCGTCGGGCGCGACAAATACAAACTGCTGCTTGAAGGCGCAAAGTTCGGAGATCAGAACGGATTCTGCGCCGTCTGGACACCCGAGCGTCATTTCCATGCCTTCGGTGGCCCCTACCCCAACCCGTCCGTGACGGGTGCAGCCGTCGCCGCCGTGACCGAGAATATCGGTGTCCGCGCAGGCAGCTGCGTCGCGCCGCTGCACCATACCGCGCGCATTGCCGAAGAATGGGCGGTGATCGACAACCTGACAAACGGGCGCGCAGGGCTTGCTATCGCCTCTGGCTGGCAGCCTGATGATTTTGTCCTGCGGCCCGAGAACACGCCGCCGGAAAACAAGCCCGCGATGCTCGAAGCGATCAGCACTCTGCGTCAGCTCTGGGCTGGTGAAACGGTAGAATTTCCCACCAAGTCCGGGGATATGCATGGAGTGGTTACACAGCCGCGCCCGGTCTCCAAAAAACTGCCCGTCTGGGTCACCACCGCTGGTAATCCGGACACCTGGCGCGAGGCCGGGGCCATCGGGGCCAACGTCCTGACCCACCTTCTGGGCCAGAGCGTGCAAGAGGTGGCCGACAAGATCGGTATCTACCACGCTGCGTTGCGCGAAGCGGGTCATGATCCCGATGATCACACAGTCACCCTGATGCTGCACACCTATGTCGGGCAGGACCGTGAAGAAGTGCGCGAGGTCGCGCGCGAGCCGATGAAGGACTACCTGCGCTCGGCCGCCGGTCTAATCAAGCAATATGCCTGGGCCTTCCCGGCCTTCAAGAAACCCAAAGGTGTCTCGAACCCGTTCCAACTGGATTTGGGTAGCCTGTCTGATGAGGAACTCGAAGGCATCCTCGATTTCGCCTTCCTGCGCTATTTCGAGGATTCTGGCCTGTTTGGCACCGTCGAAGACTGCCTGAACCGGGTCGAAGAACTGAAACGCATCGGTGTCGATGAGATCGCATGCCTAATCGACTATGGCATATCTGTCGATCAGGTGATGGAGGGTCTGAAGCCTCTGGCCGAAGTTCTGCGCCAGTCCAATCAGGATACAGAGCTGGCCGAGGATGACTATTCCATCGCCGCTCAGATCATCCGTCACAAGGTCAGCCATCTACAATGTACCCCCAGCATGGCCCAGATGATCCTGATGAGCGACGAGGCGCGGTTCGCCTTGTCCAAGATCAAGCACATGATGATCGGCGGTGAGGCCCTGCCCGGTTCGCTGGTCAAACAGATCAACAAGCTGTCGCCTGCGCATATCGAAAACATGTACGGGCCGACGGAAACAACGATCTGGTCAACGACCGAAACCGCCGTTTCTGCCGAAGGCGTGATCAATGTCGGCACGCCAATCGCCAACACGCAGGTCTACGTACTGGACGAACATAGAAACCCCGTTCCCATCGGCGTGGCTGGAGAGCTGTATATCGGCGGCGCTGGCGTCACCCGCGGTTACTGGCAACGTGAGGACCTGACCGCCGAGCGGTTCGTGCCTGACCCGTTCTCAGATATGCCGGGCGCACGGCTCTATCGCACCGGAGATCTGGTGCGCTGGCGGACGGACGGACGGCTCGATTTCCTGGGCCGGGCCGATCATCAGATCAAGCTACGCGGCTACCGTATCGAGCTGGGCGAGATCGAAAGTCTTATCGACGCGCAATCCGGCGTGCGCCAATCCGTTGTCATCGCGCGCGAGGACACGCCCGGACTGGTTCAACTGGCGGCGTATATGACGGTCGACCTCCCGGTGGATGACAAAGCACTGCGTCAGGCCCTGTCTGCTCAACTGCCGGAATACATGGTCCCGACACATTTCGTGACGCTGGACAGTTTCCCGCTAACACCGAACCGGAAAGTCGACCGCAAGGCCCTACCCGCACCCGCTGCGCAGAAACCGCGCGTTTCGCAACCTGCGTCTGAGCCTGTCTCAGGCGGTTCAGCCACGCAAAAGATTGCGGCGATCTGGTCGCAAATTCTGGGAGTTTCCGATATCAGCGGACGGGACAATTTCTTCGATCTCGGCGGGCATTCCCTTTTGGCGGTACAGGCACACCGGGAAATCCGCAAAGAGCTGAACGTACCTGGGCTCAGCATCACGGATATCTTCCGCTTCCCGACTTTGGCAGGCTTGGCCGAGACCATCGAGAAGAAAACCGGAGTGAAACCGGCTGACGCAGAACCGGCCCAACCAGCGCAGGACAAAGCAAACAATCGCAGCGATGCAATGGCCCGCCGCCGCGAAATGCGTGCCCGCAGACGGTCGGCGTGAGCAGGCTGATAGAGATACCGACCCGGATATCAGTATGAGGGTGCAGGGTGCCAAATTGCTAGATAGGCCCGTGTTGCCCAGAGAAGCGCCTGCGCCTACGCACGACACCACGAGGGTTGCACTATGATCAAACGCTTTATTCCGGCTTTCCTTTTGGTTGGTATAGCAGCAGTGGTTGGGTTGGCGCGATTTGGGGCTACTAAGCCCATTGATGTAGCGGCGTTTGATATTTTGTACGACGTACCTGCTCCTCCGCCGACAAAGCCACAGAATGTCTTTCATCTGGGTCACAGCCTTGTCGGCCCTGACATGCCAGTAATGTTGCAGCAATTGGCCGGAGAAGAGCACCACTACAGCAGCCAATTGGGCTGGGGAACGTCGCTGAAAGCCCACTGGGAGCCGGATGAACCGATCAACGGGTTTGAACTGAGAAACATGCCGTCTGAATATAAAGATGCCAAAGAGGCAATATACTCAGGGGAATACAATACTCTGATATTGACCGAGATGGTCGAGATTCAGGCAGCTATCGAATATTTTGACAGCGCAAAATATCTGCATGAATGGGTGCAACTTGGTCGGCAGTCCAATCCGGACATACGTGTTTATTTTTATGAAACCTGGCACCCTCTGGACGATGAAGAAGGCTGGCTTGAGCGGCTCGACAAAGATCTGGAGCGCTATTGGGAAAAAGGAATTCTGCGCTCCGCCCTCGCCTATGAAGACCAGCCCGAGCCAGTCTATATCATCCCAGCGGGTCAGGTCATGGCGCAGTTCGTACGAGAGGTCGAACGCCTCGGAGGTGTCGGGCCGATAAACGATCGCAGTGATTTGTTCTCCGACGAGATTCACCTTACTGATTACGGGACCTATCTTGTGGCCCTGACCCACTATGCCGTTCTGTACCAGACATCACCGGTTGGCCTGCCATATGAACTGACCAAAACTGATGGTACATTTTTTGACAATCCCAGCCCTGAAGCGGCGGAACTCATGCAAGAAACTGTTTGGGATGTCGTGACAAAATATAGACCTACCGGCATTCGTTCGTAGCAATGACGCAATCACACAACAACTAAATAGTTAATCCCGTGCAATCGCAGCGGTCGTTTGACCCGCAGGTAGTGAATTGTGTAAATTCATCGGATAACGTTTTGAAGTTGGTAACAAGTAAAATGATGCTGCACGGCACCTGGATTCGCATATTAAGTGCGGCTATCGCGGGGACGATTTTTCCCCTTCTTATCAGTGTATCTGATGCGTCTGCACAGTCTGTCTGCGGCCTGAGCAACACGTCCTCTTGTGTTGTTCCAAGCGGAACAACAATCCTGCGTGTGGAAACAACGGGTAATGGGTCGAGTGTCCAGAATCTGGGCAGGGTTGATGGAGATATCGATACCCTTGATGATTTATCCGGGGTCGACAATGTGGGCAGTGTCGGGGGTAATATTAGAACATCTGGCGACGGTTCCAATATCTCGAACGCGGGCACGGTTGCGGGTTTCATTGAAACCAGAGGTGAGAATTCTGCAATCACCAATAGCGGCAGTGCTGATGAGGTGTTTGCCCGAGCTGCAAATGCT
Organism: Ruegeria sp. B10; assembly: GCF_056539825.1. Lineage (NCBI taxonomy): Bacteria > Pseudomonadati > Pseudomonadota > Alphaproteobacteria > Rhodobacterales > Roseobacteraceae > Ruegeria > Ruegeria sp. B10. Next base: position 29,632 of record NZ_JBQFVP010000020.1, on the reverse strand, counting down.
CGTGTAACAAATTCCGGGACGGTTGTTCAGAATGTCACGCTTAATGAGATGGACGCAACGTTTGCAAACTCGGGCACCATCAACGGGAATGTTTTGACCTTCGGATCGGGAGCTAGGGTCACGAATACGAATTCCATCGGCGGGTTCATACAAACGGTTGGCGAAAACTCGGTTGTGGAAAACACTGGTACCGTTGGCGCGTCCAACACCGGTATGTTTGATGACGCGATTGCCATCGGAGGTCGAAATACACGCTTCAGCAATTTTGGTGTTGTTCGAGGACAAGTCCTGACGGTCGGGATAGAAACAGAGATTGTCAATGCCGGGACGGCAGGTTTTATATCGGTTGGCAGTTCAGCTGCTGACTCACGCGTAAGCAACTCCGGCTCAATCGGATCATTTTCTAGCGCAAGCGACAATACTCAGTTGATCAACTCAGGGTCCATTGGGCGCAGTGGTGCGGATAGTATCACCTTTCTTGGCTCTGGTGCATCTCTGGCTGTGCTGCCGGGGTCCATTATTCAAGGCAACATATCTTTCCAAGGCGGGGGAACGCAGACTTTGGAAATTGGAAACGGGCTATCCCTCGATTACACGTTTTCCGCGACCCCAAATCGTATCATGACAAATGGTGCCCCCTTCATCTTGTCCGGAAATCGCCTCGCAGCTGTGGATTCAACCATTTTCTCCACGCAGGATGAACAGCTTGCTGACCTGACGGGCGGTATTGCGTCGGTCCTAGACAGTCGGTTTTATGGTTTAAGATCACAACGTCAGGAAACGGCGACCAGAAGCCTGTCATCTGTCTCGGGTGCATCGCCGGCCTCTGCTCAGGCGGTGTGGATTGATACGTTTGGTTCGTATCGCAATCAGGATTCCGATGGCTCTGTGACGTCAAATACCCAATGGGTTGGCGGGTTGATGCTGGGCACAGACCCTGTTGATATTGGTGGAGTGCAGACCGGCTTCTTTGTTGGCGGCTCCAAAGGTAGGGTAAAGACGGACACAGATAGCCAAAGCGTGGATAGTCAGAGTTTTTTTGTTGGTACGTATGCCACCACACAGGGAGCGGGGCTGACGTTCGATTTGGCGCTCACCGCTGGCTATTCATCGTTTGACCAGGAGCGACAGGTTCTCAACAATCTCGCTACGGGTGGCGTGGAAACGGCGACTGCGGATTTTGATGGTTGGTTTGTGTCGCCCGCATTGACGGTGACAAAACCGGTTGAGATTGCCGGGCACCGTCTGGAGGGGAGCCTTGCGCTGCGCTACGCGGGCCTCTTTCTGGATGGATATACGGAAAGCGGCGCTACGGCCAATCAAACGGTAGACAGCCGGAACGTGCACATAGGAGTGATGCGCTTGCAGATTGCGGCTCCATTCGAGTCTGTTTCCGCAGACGGCTCTTTCTTAAGCTATCGTCTGCGCGCAGGTTTGGAGGCCCGAACCAATTTTGGCGGGGATACCATTGAGGGCGCTTTGTTGGGCCAAGATATCAGCTTCAATCCAGGCGGTGACGATAGTGTTTTGGGTGGCTATCTAAGTCTGTCCGGAGAGTACTTGATGGCAAATGGCATGAATATCGAAGCAGGCGCTGAGGGGATCATCGAGAGCACGGGCTCATATCAGGTTTCAGCCTATGCGGGTTTGGAGTTCCGTTTCTAGGGCGAATTTCCATGTGTTTTCTGATCAGGAAAGGCGCTCATCACTGTTGGAAAGTTCGAAAAATGCGCGGCGTTGCCAGCAGCTTTCTTTGTTGACACTGAACATGGCTGCCGTGCACTTTATTTTCCAGGGTATATTGCATTGTTGATTGAGGTTTTATGGTGACAGATTATTCTGAAACGCTGGCAGGGGACGACAAGGATTTTTCGGTTTACCCGCTTGATTGCGATACTCTTTATCTTGATGCGAAGCAGGCGGCGGATATAGGAAAGAAATTTGCAACCGAATATCAATCAGGGCAACCGTATCATTATATAGGCATTGATAACTTTCTGCCTGAATCTGTTGTCGAAAAAGTAAGGCAGGAGGCGTTATCGCAAGGTGAGAAAGCCCCGGAGCATCTCAGTCCACAAGAGCATCTGAAGACGTCCTACAATCCAGATATTCTTCCTCTATATTCACGTGCTGTATTTAATGCTCTAAACTCCAAGTCTTTTCTCAAGTTCCTTGAAGAAATGACGGGCATCAAAGGGCTTGTCCCGGATCCTTATTTTTTGGGCGCCGGAATTCACAGAACCAATAACGGCGGTTATTTGGGTATTCACGCAGATTTCAATTATCACAAGCCAATGCATCTTGAGCGTCGGTTGAATGTCCTGATTTACCTCAACCCAGATTGGAAACCGGAATACGGAGGCGCATTCGAGATCTGGACGGATGATATGCAGGAACAGATTGCAACTTACCCTCCAGTTATGAATCGCATGTGCTGCTTCTCGACCAGTTCGACAAGTATGCATGGAAACCCAGAGCCAATTAATCATCCAGAAGGCATCCCCCGCCTATCAATTGCGCTTTATTATTATACGGCTACTTGGTCCGACAGCCATGTAGCACATTCCACACTTTTTCGTGTGCGCCCTGGTTCATCTGACAAAACCGAGCATCGGGAAAACCGGCTGCATAAGATGCGAAAATACACTCCTCCTGTTTTACATCCGTTTGCGGAGAAAGTGATGCGCAAGTTACGTATCACCTAGGGTTAGGATGTATTATTCCCGTACTACTGACGCGTGAACACTAAAAACAGATGTCTTGAGAGCGTCGGGGCGGGAGCCGGTACCCTATCGGAACACTATCAATCGTTTTGTGTTCCTCAAATGCGCGGGCTTAGATTTCAAACATTATTCAATGTGCCGGTTCAGTAGTATATCCGACATTAGCTTTGCGCTGCGGGAGGACGAGAAGTGGCGCTGGATTTTTCTTCGCCCTTTTTGGCCCAGTGAAGCCCTCAATTGAGGGGAAATCATCACGTGATGCATCATTTGCGCGAGGGCATCTGGTTCGTTGGGTGGGACTAGCAATCCATCCTCTCCGTTGTCGATTAACTCTGCCACTCCGCCTGCATCGGTCCCAAGTGTTGGCAGGCCGCAGGACATAGCTTCCATGTAAACGACGCCCAACGGTTCATGTTTGCTGGCAAGAACGAATCCATCGCTGGACTGCATGAGCTCTAATACTTTCGTCTGAGGTACGGATCCTAGTAGAGTTATTTTGCTTTCTATGTTTTTCGCTTTGATTTCGTGCTCTAGGACTTTTCGATACCCGTTGCCCCCTAGCTCGTCTTCGCCCGCAATTATCAGTCGGAACTTCAGATCCGGGTAATCCTGTTCAAGCTGTTTGACGGCCGGCAATAGTGTATCAAAACCTTTCACCTTGTTCAGCCGGGCGCAGCAAAACCAGGTGAAACCATCAAAATTGTCTGACTGGACAATTTGGGCAGGTACAAAATGATTGGTGTCGACACCCATGGGGGCGATGTGGATTTTATCTGCCAAATCCGGCATCCGGTTTAATGCTTCTTGGTACAGCAGGTTGGTTATGACAAATACAAACGCTGCGTGCCGCCACTTATAGTTCTGGTAGGCGCCGTAGTCGGAAAAAGGGCCATGTAAAACAAGACTGTAAGGCAAGTCATACATTCTATGGCACATCACGCCCAACAACGCAGAATCCGCACATGAGTGGATATGCAAATGATCAATTCCAAGTGCTTTGCATTGCCGTCCCAACTTTGTGGCCATAGCCAAAAGCGCCCAAGCCTTTGGCTTATGCAAGACTTGCCAACTGTCTTTATGACCGAGAAATTTTGGGACCCGTCGGAGAAAGTCAAACAGGGCAAATGCGCAGTCTTTGAGGCTGAAAGGATAGAGGTAATGTGGATCAGCATCTTTCAGCCATTCATGGGTGACTGGCTGTGCGGGCAGCCGGGTGCTGATAATTTCAGCGTTTAGATTGTGGTCTTTGCGAATGATCTGGATTTCTCGCCAGAAGAAGGAATGCGTTTGCCCGGGAAATTCCGGAATAAGAAAACCTATTTTGCGAGGGATACAGTTTGCCATAGGTGCTTCCAGAGTTATCCGATGGTTTGAGTTTGATACTAGGGTGGCGCTATGAACAGTTGTAGTTGCGCCGCTCTTTAGCTCTTTTATTCGCCGTGAAGGAACCGTGTGCGGAGTGCGCCAAAGGTTAAATGAGGCAGGATCAGGATACAGCGCCCATAACGAAGCATAAGACGGCGGGGATTGTGCAACATGCGCCAGACCCATTCTACCGCCAGTGTTTGCATCCATTTGGGAGCTCGTTTTTGAGTTCCAGCGATAAAATCCAGCCCCGCCCCAATTGAGACAAACCCGCATTGCGGCGCGATCGTGTTGCCCTTTATAGCGAGTATCTCCTGTTTCGGAGCGCCCAATGCAATGAAGCACAGTTTTGCGCCAGAAGCATTTATAGTTTCCAATATCGAAACGGCATTTGAGCCTTCCGGATCGAATCCAAACGGGGGGGCTATGCGTGCGACAACCTGCAATCCGGTATGTTCCTGTGCCAGTCTCTCAGCAGCTGTATCAAGCGTGTCTTGTGTCGCGCCCAACAGGGCGATAGGGATTTTGTTTTGCGCGGCCAGCGCCGCGAGTGGCTGGATCAGTTCCGATCCTGGGACAAGCTCGATCCTTTTACCGGCCAGTCGGGAGAGCCAGACAATCGGATTTCCATCCGCAACAACGTGGCTATGAGATTGATACGCCGATGAAAAATTAGCCGAGCTTCGTAATTTTACAATGTGGTCCAAGTTGAGTGTGGCCACAGTGAAGCCTCGGTTATTGCTCCAGTGAATCTGGATGCTCTCCAATAGCTTGGCGCGTGTGGGTGTGTTCACAAGCGCTAGCAGCCCTGCAGTTGAAAGGGTCGCCGGGGCCGCCATAACAGTTTCATTCATTGCGGAACTCATTCACTGAACTGGGAAATCCCTTTTTTTTGATGAATGACAGAATATGAGATGTCCATGATGCTTTGATGTTTCTTCAAACTCTGGCATCACAAACGGGATTTGATTTAATCAAAAGCATTACAGGTGAATAGAAATGTGCATGAGGGATCCGTGAAGTCTTCCTTTGCAAATAAATCAGAAGATTGTCTGACTGTCATTATAGCGGCCCATAATGAAGAGAACTACATCGCTGCCTGCTTGGAAGCGTTGACAAGGCAGACAATTTCATCTGGCCATTTAGCGGTTGTTGTGGCGGCGAATGCCTGTTCGGATAGAACAGTTCAGATTGTGGAAACATTCAGAAGCGCCTTCAAGGCAAAAGGTTGGCAGCTGCATGTTCTGGATATCCCTGAAGCTGGCAAGCTGAATGCATTTAACAATGCGGATCAGATCATTGCGGGTGGAGCACGTCTTTATCTGGATGCAGATGTGCTGTGTGATCCCGAGTTGCTGGAACAGATCCGAGCGGCTTTGGATGCGCCCGGACCACGTTATGCGACAGGAACCTTGCAAGTCACTCGTGCGCGAACTTGGGTCACACGACGCTATGCTGATATGTGGGTGCGTTTGCCGTTTGTGCAAGGCGGTACAGTCGGCGCTGGCTGTTTTGCGGTGAATTCTACCGGCCGGGCCCGCTGGGGGGCATTCCCGAACATCATTTCTGACGATACATTTGTACGGCTACACTTTTCGCCAGAAGAACGTCATGAAGTACCTGCAGCCTATCATTGGCCAATGGTCGAAGGGTTCCGGAACTTGGTACGCGTTCGTCGCCGACAGGATGCTGGCGTTGCCGAAGTGCGCCGCTGCTATCCAGTTCTTGAGAAAAATGAAGGGAAATTCAGCCTTTCAACGAGAGATTTGATCCGGTTGTTCTTCGAAGTTCCTGCCGGTTTTTTAGTCTATATGCTGGTGCATGTAACCGTCAGGCTTCGAGCCGGTGGAACGGAGTGGACCCGAGGCCGGTAGAGGATGTATGAAACGACGAGTTTGTTTCGCCAGTAGTTTGCCACAAAGGGATTCTAAGAAAGATTCGATTAATTCCGTTCAAAGGTAATGGTGCTGCTCAATGAGCATAGTTTCTATAATCGGCTGTGGGTTTGTCGCCGATCTCTACATGAAATCTTTTGAAAGCTTTCCAGAAAGCCGGGTTTGTGTCGTCTATGACCAGGACACCGCTAGAGCCGAAGCTTTTGGGGCATATTGGTCTGTTCCGGTCGCCCAGTCTTGGGGCGAATTCGTTCAGATGCAGGCCCCTGGTAGTCTGGTTTTGAATCTGACCAACCCCTCCGCGCATTACGACGTTACCCGCCGGGCACTGGACTCTGGATTTCATGTATATTCGGAAAAGCCGTTGGCGACGCAGATGTCACATGCGCAAGAACTGTACGATCTGGCTCGCGCGCGCGGTCTGATGTTGGCTTCGGCACCATGTAGCGTTCTGGGAGAGGCCGCACAGATTGTTATGCAGTCGGTTCGGGATGGGGTGGTTGGTACCCCCCGGTTGGTTTACGCCGAACTGGATGATGGGTTCATTCCGCAGGCCCCACATCAGGATTGGCAGAGTGTATCGGGAGCCCCCTGGCCCTTTGAGGATGAGATGCAGGTCGGGTGTACACTGGAACATGCCGGGTACTATCTGACATGGCTTATCGCGATATTCGGATCGGTCGAGCGGGTGGTCGCGGCATCCGCGAACATTCTACCCGACCTGTTGCCGGAAGAATCCGCGCCGGATATGTCCGTTGCGGTTCTGTTTTTTAAGAGCGGAATGGTTGCCCGTCTGACATGTTCGATTGTCGCGCCGCATGACCATTCACTTCAGGTCGTGGGGGACAATGGAGTACTTAAGATAAACCGGGCATGGGATAACGGGGCACCTGTCCGCTTTCACCGCCGGGTGCGCATCCGGCGCCGTCTGCTTGAGAACCCGATTGGGAAACGCCAGCATCTGAAAACAACGCCGCCCCCTAAAGTGAGGCGTACAGGCGCGGCTTCGATGAATTTTGCTCTGGGCCCGATGGAGATGCTCAATGCGCTGGAAAAGCAGCGCCCAAACCGACTGACACCGGAATTCGCCTTGCACCTGAATGAAGTCACATTGGCCATTCACAATGCGGGTCAGGAAAACGGTGTACAGATTATGCAAACCCACTGCCAGCCGATGGAGTTGCTACCATGGAAGGGATGAAGATCCTTGTCACTGGTGCTGGCGGGTTTGTCGGGTGCCATACGGTCGCTACTCTGCGAGAGCGGGGACATCATGTTTTGGCTTTGGTCAGGCAGCGCAGCGGCGCGTTTCTGGACTGGTCTTACGATCCGGGCATCCAGATTATAGTGTCTGATCTGATCTCGCCCGCCGAAGAATTGCAAATGGCATGCGCCGATTGTGATGCAGTTGTTCATTGTGCGGCGCTTATGTCTGGCAATGACGAGGATCATGCCGCCTCTACACTGCCAATGACCGAACAAATCGGACGAATGATGCCCAAAGGGGCTCATCTGGTGTTGGTCAGCTCGTTGTCCGTTTATGATGTGTCTGCTGTGCCATCATTCGCAGTGCTGGATGAGACCACGCCGCTGGAGCAGGACGGTATCGGCCGGGATGCCTATTGCCGAGCCAAGCTGGCTCAGGAAAGTATAGCCCGCAAACTTGCGGCAGACCGCGGCCTTGTTCTGTCGATTTTGCGACCGGGGGTGATTTTCGGCCCTGGGCGACTCTGTAACAGTCATCTGGGATTGGGATTTGGCCCTTTTCTTTTGCGCATCGGACGACAGGGGCAGCTTCCTCTCAGTTTTGTCGAGCATACAGCACAGGCCATTGCTCTTGCTGTAGAGCAGCGTGAGGGATGCGGCGTGGTGAATGTCATTGACGACGACCTACCCGACCGAGGCGTTTTCGTGAAAGCCTTACAAAAAACAGGATGGCCACGCGTCATTCTCCCATTACGCTATAGCCTGTTCTCAAGGATTGCCGCTATCGGTGAGCTGTTGCCGCGATCGCCCGGACTGTGCCGGCGCAAAACACTGGCCGCGCGCTTGCAGCCGCAAAGATATTCCAATGCCATGCTACACAACAGGTTGGGCTGGACAGCGCGCTATAGTTTTGAGCAGGCCATGAGCCGATCTATCGAAAAGGATCATGTGTGACATTCTCCGGTCCTATAGCTTATCTTACTGGGGAATACCCGCGCGCGACTGACACGTTCATTCAGCGAGAGGTTGCGTCCTTACGTGGCCAAGGCGTGACGGTTCTGACCTGTTCCATACGCAAAACAGGTCAAGAGCATCTCGTCGGCGAGGAACAGCGGGCCGAAGCTGCGGAAACTTTCTATGTTATACAGGCCGCTCGTAACCTGGGATATCTGACGGGATGTCATCTGCGGGCGTTGACCCGGGACCCCAGACGATACTTTTCCGCCCTGAGGTTTGCAGTTCGTACCAGCGCCCCAGGCGCCAGAGCATTCTTGTATCAATTGTTCTATTTCTTTGAAGCGGTTGTTCTAGCTGATCATTTGCGCCGAAACGGAGTACGCCATCTGCACAATCACATTGCAAAAGCCAGCTGTACCGTAGCGATGTTGACCAGCCGTGTCTCGGGTATCCCGTTCAGTTTTACACTGCACGGCCCGGATATCTTTTTCGAGCCAGAACGCTGGCGCTTGGACGCCAAGATATCCGAGGCGAAGTTTGTTGCATGCATCAGTCATTTTTGCAGATCACAGGCTATGGCATTCTCGCACAAAGATGATTGGGACAAGCTTCACATTGTTCATTGCGGGGTCGATCCGGTCCGATATCAAGGCCGGGATGTCACGCGCCAGGGGAACCAGCTTCTTTTTGTTGGACGACTGGCTGGTGTTAAGGGGGTTCCGCTGCTGTTGGAGACAATGCGGACTCTTGGGCAAGAGTTTCCGAACCTACGCCTTGTTTTGGTTGGGGATGGGCCAGAGCGCGCTGTTCTTGAGCAGCAGGCTAAGGAGATGGGTGTGTCCGATGCGATTATGTTTGCCGGGTACAAATCGCAAAGTGAAGTGGCGACCATCCTTATGGAAAGTGATGCCCTTGTTTTGCCCAGCTTCGCTGAGGGCGTCCCGGTCGTGTTGATGGAGGCCATGGCGGCCAATCTGCCAGTTGTTTCTACTCGTGTTGCAGGCATACCCGAACTTGTCGAAGACAAAGTCAGTGGGGTTTTGGTCCCCCCGGGGGATGTCACGGCCCTCTGTGCCGGCTTGCGTCAGGTCTTGTCTGACGGCGATTTACGCATCCGGATGGGGGCCGAAGGCTACAAGAAAGTCACTGCGGAATTTGACGTAGAGCAAGAAGCTGCCTGGCTTCTGCGCATCATCTCCACTTACTACAATACGAGCAAAAGGCCGGGATTGCGTCCGGAAGCAGAATAATGGCTTTGAATTTTTTGTACCCCAAGATGCGACGGATTATCGACCCAGTAACAGATTGCAGGCCTGAGGGGCCTGGTACAGCAAAAGCGTGGCGCTGAGGATATGCAGGCTGAAACATTGATAGCGGCCGTTGTCATTGGTCGCAATGAAGGCGCAAGGCTGGTGCGTTGCCTTGATGTGTTGGCAGAGCAGAATGTGCCCATAGCATATGTGGATTCTGGATCTACGGATGACAGTGTCGCTGAGGCCCTGGCGCGTGGGGCGATTGTGACAGAGCTGGATTTGTCCCTGCCCTTCACGGCGGCGCGCGCGCGCAATGCGGGGTTTGAAGCGCTTGAGGCCCATGGTGTTGAAACCAGGTATATTCAGTTTATCGATGGGGACTGCGCGCTTGTTCCCGGATGGCTGGACGCCGGAGTACAAGCGCTGAGTACAGACAGCACTTTGGGGATTGTGACTGGGTGGCGCGCTGAAATTCATCGCAATCGAAGCGTTTACAATGCTTTGTGTGACTTCGAATGGCATCGCCCTGCTGGAGATATCCTGACCTGTGGTGGCGATATGATGGTGCGTCGCAGCGCTTGGGAGCAGGTCGGAGGGTTCAATCCGAATGTCATTGCAGCCGAGGACGACGAATTCTGTGTCCGCATTCGCGCGGCGGGGTGGAAGATAAGGCGCTTGCCCTGCCCGATGACTCAACATGATGCTGCCATGACCCGGTTCTCGGAATGGTGGCAGCGCGCCATACGCAGCGGGCACGGCTTTGCACAGGTTGGGGCGTTGCATCCTCAATACTTCAGACGGGAACGCCAGAGGGTGTGGGTCTATGGATTGATACTGCCTCTGCTTGCTTTGGCCGGGCTTGGTATTTCCTGGCTGCTGCTTGTTTTCGTGATCGGGCTGTATGCTTTGTCTTATTGGCGCACGATCAGAGGGTTGATCAGCGCGGGCTTGCCCCGACACGAGGCATGGCATCACGCCGTTTATTTATCGTTGTCTAAGGTGCCAAATATGATTGGTATGGCTGTCTATTACTGGCGTCGGGCCTTTGACCGCGACATGAGCATAATTGAGTACAAATAATTGGAACGAGTAGTGCAATGGTAGGGCATGTTGTCAGAACCGGGATCGTTGGCGCCGGGAATATCGCGGCAAGGCATGTAGATGCAATCCGCGCCACCAAGGGGGTTGCCTTATCCGCGATCTGTGATGTGTCAGCCTCGGCCGCGCAGGCCCTGGCAGGGGCGACGGGAGCTCAGGCTTTTACCAGTCTGGATGAGTTGATCGCATCGGGGGCATGCGATGCTATTCATATTCTGACGCCACCGCCTTTGCACCGGAAACTAGCAGTGCAGGCTTTCCAGGCCGGGCTGCATTGCTACATCGAAAAGCCTGTTGCCCTGTCCTCAGTGGAAACACGGGATATCACCGAAGCCGCCGACAAAGCGGATCGCGTTCTGGGGGTTGGGCATAACTTCATGGGAAGTCCAAAATATCAAAGGCTTCAGCACCTATGCAAGACAGGTCAACTGGGACGGATTGCCGAAGCTGATATCCGTTGGAATTTGCCACTGGCACCGCTGCGGTCTGGACCGTTTGGCCTTTGGTTTCTCCGGTCCCGGGAAAATTTGCTGCTGGAACTCGGTCCACACCTGTTCGGTTTCGCGAATGATCTCTTTGGGGTGCCTGATATAGAGCACGTCTCGTTGGGTAAGCCTATTGAAATACCCGGGGCTGGCGGGGTACGTCCACAGAGTTGGCGGATCATGGCGCGGGCTGGCGATGTTGATCTGAACCTTTCCCTGTCGCTTGTTGAAACAACTGAGGACCGGTCCGTTACGGTTCGTGGCTCCAGCGGCATGGCACAGTTCGACTATGCGAACGATACATTGGTCAGGCGCTCTGAAAACAGTTCGGATGTCATCGTGAATGGTTTGCGGAACCAGGGAGCCTTGTCTTGGCAGCACCTGAGAGAGGGAGTCACAAACGCATCGCGTCAGCTGTTCTCACTTAATCGAAAATCCCCCTATGACATCAGCTTTCAAGGCGCCCTAGGTGCATTCTATGATGCTATACGGTCCGGTACTTCGATCGATCGCAGGTTCTCGGGCGCAAGCGCTGTTTCGGTCATGCAGGCGATAGATGACGTGCTGGCCATGTTGCCTCCTGACAAGCAGGTGGCAGCGCCCAAGCGAGAGCGTGATCCCAAGCCATCGGTGCTGGTTATTGGCGGCACCGGGTTTATCGGTCGTGCTTTGACAAGGGCACTGGTCGAACGAGGGCGGGATGTGCGGGTCCTTAGCAGGGGACGCACGGGACCGTTTGCCGATCTGCCCAAGCAGGTTGAAATCATGTCCGCTTCGTTGACGAACCCCGAAGATCTGGATCGGGCGATGCACGGGATCGACGCTGTCTACCACTTGGGCAAGTCGTTGGATTCGACATGGGAAGATTGCCTGAAAAATGATGTAGGCGTGACAGTTGCCATCGCCGAGGCGGCATTGCGGGCCGGGGTCAAGGCATTTGTCTACACCGGTACGATTGCATCGTATGATATGTCGGACCCGAATACAGTGATCACTGAACAGACCGGATTTTCTGACGATATGACAGATCGGAACCTCTATGCCCGATCAAAAGCGGAATCTGAGCGTCGATTGCTGGATATGCAGCACCAGCAAAACCTGCCATTGACGATCGCGCGCCCTGGGATCGTTGTCGGTGAAGGTGGTCCTTTGCAGCATTGGGGGATTGGCCGGTGGCACGGGGCGGGCGCGGTTCGTATCTGGAACCACGGTCGCAATGTGTTGCCCTTTGTGCTGATCGATGATGTTGCCGATGGTTTGGTGCGTATGATCGAAACGGAAGGTGCGATCGGTCAGAATTATAACCTGACAGGCGAGCCAATGTTTTCCGCCCGAGGGTATTTTGATGCGATCAACGAGCATCTAGGCGCACGCATTAGCGTGGATGCGGGCAACCCATATGTGTATTATATGGCTTCAAGCCTGAAATACTTGCTAAAACGACATGTGTTACGCAAGCACAATACGCCTTACACCTCTCTGAAAGATTGGAAATCTAGGGCACATTTTTCCCGTTTCGACAATCAGAAGGCGAAACGGGAATTGGGCTGGCAGCCTGAAATTTCGTCAGAGAAATTTGTCGCGAAAAGTATGGATAGTGTAAGCCTGTTTGGATTCTGATGGCTTGGGGTTTGCAAAGATTTTTCGGTACGGGCCTGAACGCCAGGCTTCTTCGAAGTTCGGCTTGGTCAGCTCTTGGCCATGTTGTTTATCAGGCCGTTCGTTTCGGCTCGAACCTGATACTAACAAGGCTTTTGTTCCCCGAAGCCTTTGGACTGATGGCCTTGATTATGGTTTTTGTCCTTGGCTTGGAGATGTTTTCAGATGTTGGAACGGCAGTTTCTATTCAGCGCAGCAAGAATGGAGACGATCCTGACTTCCTTAACACCGCATGGACACTACAGGTCATTCGTGGGGGTTTGTTATGGATCGCATGCTGTGCAATCTCCTGGCCTGTATCAATTTTCTACAATGAACCTTTCTTGGCCGTAGCGCTGCCAGTATCCGGCTTGACACTTTTGCTGTCTGGGCTCAATCCCACAAAGATACAGACGGCAACCCGGCATTTGGCCGTCGGTCGCTATACAATTCTTGCGCTTTTGACGCAGATTATCAGTCTGGTGTTTTCGATTGTCTTAGCCTGGTGGTTCCGGTCGACATGGGCGCTTGTCGTCAGCGGTGTATTTTCAGCGTTTGTCTATCTTGTTTTAATGACAGTATTCTTGGAGGGGAACAGGAACAGATTCAGGTGGCACAAGGCCGCGCTTGGCGAGCTGGTCACTTTCGGTCGATGGATCCTCCTCAGCACGCTCTGTGGGTTTATTTTAACCCAGGGCGACAAAGCAGTTTTGGGGAAATATCTCACAGCGGATAACCTGGGAATCTACAACATAGGCTTCTTTCTCGCGACCTTCCCAACCGCTCTTGCTGCCGCTGTTACAAACAAGATGCTCATCCCGATGTATCGGGAAAGACCCCCAGCCGCCTCTGCGCAAAACTATGCTAAAATCAGAAAGGCTAGGTTTGCTCTGACAGGGTTTCTTTTCATACTTCAACTGCCTCTTGTATTTGGCGGGGTGGTTATTGTGGAAATGCTGTATGACTCCCGCTTCTGGCTGGCTGGACCAATTGTTGTGGTGATGGCCTGTCTGAATATTCCAAACATAATCACTATAACTTACAGTCCCGCCGCGCTTGCAGCTGGGGATTCGCAAAGGCATTTTACATTTCAGTTTGTAAGAGCCACGCTCTATATCGCATTTTTTCTGTTTGGCGTGAGCACCTTGGGGCTTGTTGGGGCATTTCTGGGACAGCTGGCGGCCCATGTAGCAACGTATCCGGTTCTTGTTTGGCTGGCCCGCAAACATTCCGCCTGGGATGGGGCGCATGACATGATATGGTTTGGCGCTGGTCTTTGCCTGTCTGGGGCGGCGCTTTGGATAAATCGAGGCGCGTTATCGGAACTGAGTCTGTTATGAGCCTATTTTGATAAAAGAAACGGACTCCAACCTTATGTCACAATATATGCGCGACAAAAAAATTTCCGTAGCTATCGCTACATACAATGGAGAGCGTTACATCGGCGCGCTCATCGAATCCATATTGTCGCAAACACGACCACCCGATGAAATCATTTGTTCAGATGATGCATCATCCGACGATACCGTCCTGATACTAAAGGAGTTTGCACAAACGTCGACCATTCCAATACACATTATAGAGCGAGAGCGTAACGTGGGGATCGTGCAGAATTTTCTGTGCGGTTTTAGGAGTTGCACCGGGGATTACATAGCTTACTGCGATCAGGACGATGTTTGGCTTGAGGATAGGTTACTACAATTTCAAAATGGAATTTTAGATGACACGATGCATCTGATTTGCAGCCCCAGTTACATCTGTGATGCCAACTTGCAGGAAATTGCCCCGATTTACTATGATGTCAAACGAGACAAATGCCTGACATCGCCTGCTGTTTTCAATGCAGTACATGCCTGGGGGCACCAGATGCTTTTTTCCCGAAAGGCTTTGTCTGACCTTCTCTTGATGTATCAGAAATCAGGCTTTGAGTTTTCAGAGTTTGGTAGTTGCTTTGATTTTACAATCCCTTTCTCAGCTAGCCTTTCTGGTGATTTGCTGTTCCAAAAGAAACCACAACTCAAGTTCAGACGCCATTCAGCGTCAACTTCTGAAGCCGGGCACGACTTGGTAGAACTACGTGGTGGAGTGCGCGCCAAAGCAGTTGAAAGAATGAAACAGGCAGAGGTTCACTCTCTAATTCTGCAACAGGCATTAGAGACAATCGACTGGATGGTGGAGAACGGTCACGAGATAAGCCCACATGTCAGGGAAGCTTATCAACAAGAATTAGACTACATGAATTGCCGGCTGAATATATTTAAAAAGAGGAGCATTCCAGCGCGGCTTTTGGGGATGCTCAACAAAGACTATATTGGTTCCCTACGCCGCAATGGTAGTGGGCGATCGAATCTCAGAGAAGCGGCTGTAGACGCTATTGCGGTGATATCCCTGTGAGCGATCGAACCAACCGAAAAATCCGGCCTCTCTTAATTGCAGAAGAGGCCAATCCAGAATGGGTCAGCGTCCCGCTTGTCGGGTGGTCGCTTGCCCGTGCTATTGCTCAAAGAACCAATGCACATATTGTTACACAGATTAGAAATCGCGATGCCTTTCTGAGGGCTGGACTGATTGAAGGTGAAGATTTTACAGCCATTGATAGTGAGCAATGGGCCGCAAAGGCTGACAAGATCGGAACAGCGCTGCGCATGGGGCGAGGCAAAGGCTGGACAACAGTCATGGCACTAGGAGCCTTGGCATATCCGTTCTTTGAAAAACTGGTGTTCGAGAAATTTGGCGCCGATATAGAGCAGGGAAAGTTTGATCTCGTTCATCGGATCACGCCTCTCAGTCCAACTGTAGTCAGCCCGCTTGCTACTAAATGTGAACATGTGGATACGCCATTCATGATAGGCCCGATCAACGGTGGCATCCCTTGGCCAGCCGGTTTTGAGACCGAACGCTGGAGAGAGCGGGAATGGCTATCTTATATTCGCAAAATATATAGGTTTGCCCCAGGTCGACGGCGCTCTTTGAACGCGACGCGCGCCATTATTTGCGGCTCGCGGCACACACAAAGTGAAATCCCCCACAACCAACAACACAAATGCACTTACATCCCTGAAAATGCGATAGACCCTGCCCGCTTTTCGCTTGGCCCAAAGCCAGATATCGGACACCCGATCCGCGCCTGCTTTATCGGACGCTTGGTTCCGTACAAAGGGCCGGACATGTTATTGGAAGCAATTTCCGGTTTTCTATCATCTGGACAGGTCACACTCGACATTATCGGTGATGGTCCGATGCGCGCGGACCTCGAAAAACTCGCGGATCACCTTGGTATTGCAGACCGTGTCACTTTCCATGGGTTTGTTGCACATGAACAGGTGCAGACCATCGCACGTGACTGCGATCTGTTTACCTTTCCAAGTGTCCGCGAATTTGGTGGAGGCGTTGTTCTTGAGGCAATGTCATTGGGTGTGGTTCCAATTGTGGTCGGCTATGGTGGGCCTGGAGAACTTGTTACACAGGAAACCGGCTTCATTGTTCCAATTGGATCCCGGGACAGTATTGTCGCCAACTTGCGTAAAATCGTAGAGAAGGCCATCGCTAATCCTGAAGACCTTGTTCAAATGAAGCAGGTGGCGCGAAGGCGCGTTTTTGACTTGTACACTTGGGATAAAAAGGCCGAACAAGTGCTGCAAGTGTATGAGTGGGTATTGGGGCAGAGAGGAGAGCGGCCCACTCCGTTTGAATAGTCTGCCATAAGAGGCACCTTAATAAGCGGCCCGAGACGTGTTAGAGATTTGTTTCCAATTGATATGCAAAGCGGTCAAAAATGTACTTTTATCTCGGCGTGATACACTGATGTGTTCTGCAGTAAATATTAATTGCGCCTGACACGTCTGAAATAAATATTCATGCGCTCCGTGCGACGAAGAAGTGAATGCATGTACGTCTTCCCGTGTCCTATGATGGGGCATAGGTTAGTACCGTCTTCGACAAAGATGGGGTGAAGTATTTGGGTGTATAAGACCCGATGTGAGTTTCGCATACTGTGTGCGGGAAAGTGTTGTGTGATAAGGTGTATCAGTTGGGTAAAGTTGCAACCGGGAATATCGTTGCGCCCGTCAGCCAGCCTCGGATTGGCACAGTGACGAAGCGCTCCGGGCAAAGTGGGCAAACTACATTGAGTATCGACCCTGGTCATAAACCAGAAAACCATCAAGCTGCCGCGCGCGGTAGCTCGTCGTTGGATATCTACAATGAACATTTTGGACTGACCGAGCGCCCATTTTCGTTGTTACCGGACCCTGAATTTCTGTTCTGGTCTGAAAACCATCAGCGCGCTTATACCATGCTGGAATATGGCATTTTGACTCGCGCTCCGATTACGTTGATCACTGGAGATGTCGGTGCAGGTAAAACGACGCTTTTGCATCATCTTCTGAATTCGGTAGAGCATGATGTAAAAATTGGCTTGATCGCCAATGCACATGGTGATCGTGGCGAACTACTGCGTTGGGTCTTGATGGCTCTGGATCAACCCGCCCCTCCCAACGCGACTTATGTCGATCTATTTGCAGCTTTTCAGAGCTATCTGATCAAGGTCTACGCTGAAGGCCGCCGGGTCATCCTGATCTTTGATGAAGCTCAAAACCTAAACTCGGAATCTCTGGAAGAGCTGCGGATGTTTACGAACATCAACTCAAATAAAGATGAACTTTTGCAACTTGTTCTTGTTGGGCAACCAGAGCTTCGAGACATTATTAACCGTGTCGAATTAAGACAATTCGCCCAACGCGTCGCATCCAGTTTTCATCTTAATGCAATGGATGCGCGTACAGTGCGTAAATATGTCGGACATCGGTTGAAGGTCGCCGGTGCTATGAAAAACCTTTTCAGTCCGGCCGCGACCCAGTTGGTTTATGAGATGACTGGTGGTGTCCCGCGCCTCGTTAACCAGCTATGTGATCTCGCAATGGTTTACGCATTCACACGAGGACAAAAGAGAGTTGATGTGAAGACGATTCAGCGCGTTTTGGATGATGGGGCATTTTTTGCAGCCAGCTTGCACGACCGGAAGGACGACCTTGAGTCATGATGGACGAAATCCGCTTTTATTGGTCGCTCTTTCTTCGACGACTGCCCTATCTTTCAATCATAGTTTTAGCCTGTACGATTGCCGGGGTGTTTGTAGCGGTCACCTTACCCCCGGTTTACAGGGCACAAACACGGCTTGTGGTCGAATCCCCACAAATTCCCGGCGAATTGGCATCGTCAACCGTTCAGGCCAGCGTCGTCGAAATACTCGAAGTTATCCAACAGCGCATTATGACCCAGGACAATCTTCTGGAGCTATCAAAACGCTTTGATTTGCATGCGGACAAACCAGGCCTGTCGTCCGAGGAAATCGTTGAAGATATGCGGGAGCGCATCCGCATTGAGCTGCCATTTTTCAGTGTGGGCAATCGGGCTTCTTTTGTACCGATATCGTTTGACGCCTCAACGGGTGAGAAGTCGGCACTGGTTGTTGACGAGCTAGCGGAGCAAATTCTACGAGAAAACATGGCTATGCGAACTTCGGCGACGGGGCAAACGCTGGCGTTTTTTGTTCAAGAGGTGGCCCGGCTGGATGACGAGTTGGGCGTGCAGGGGGCAAAAATACTTGAGTTCAAAGAGGCACATAAAGATGCCCTGCCCGATAGCTTGGATTATCGCCGCAGCCGGCAATCCTCATTGCAAGAGCGTGTTCTGCAACTTGAGCGTGAACTATCAGGCTTGCGTGACAGGCGCTCTCGCCTGGTTGAGATATATGAACGAACAGGTCGACCGGATATCCTTGGTGAGAGTCTAACTCCAGAGCAGCGTCAACTTAGGCAGCTCCAAGACCAGCTTGCTTCTGCATTGGTAATCTATTCTCCGGAGAATCCTCGGATCAAATCCCTACAAGCTCAGATCGCAGCGCTGGAGGCTGCGAATATCCAGCTTGGTTTAGGGACCGAAACTGCTCCGAACATCACAGCTTTTGAATTGCAGCTATCGGACATAGATGGGCAAATCGAGTTCATTGAAGGAGAGAGAGACACCATTCTGTCAGAGTTGGACGCTCTCAAGATATCCATTGATGCAACACCAACCAATGCTATAGCGCTAGGCACATTGGAACGCGACTACGAGAATTTACGGTTACAATATACCCAAGCCACTGCGAGCCTCGCAGATGCACGTACTGGAGATCAGATTGAAGCACAGTCACGTGGGCAAAGAATATCGGTGGCCGAACAAGCCATTGTGCCAACAAGCCCAGCAGAACCAAAGCGCAAACTCATTGTCGCCGCAGGGTTGGCCGGTGGCTTGGGGTTGGCTGGCGGGATATTTCTGCTCATGGAACTGCTGAACAGCACAATTCGGCGGCCTTCGGATGTGGCATCACAGCTGGGTCTACAGGTGTTCGGCGCAGTCCCCTACATGGAGACACCGAAGCAAGCCGCTCTACGACGTAGCAAAGTAGCACTATTGTTTGTTGTTATGGGGGTTATTGCGTGCGGTAGCCTTTATTTGATCCACCTGCATTATATGCCATTTAATCTGATAGCCGATGGTTTGGTGGAAAAGTTAGGATTTGGAGAGATCCTTGGCCGCTTTGAAGCTGGGTAAAAGAGAGTACTGATATGGAGCGTATTCAGTCAGCCATTCAGAAAGCCCGCAAAGCCAGAGAACAGAGTTCTCCCGAGCAGCAGGATTTCGTTTCCGAAAAAGCTACGGCACTTGCAACCGGAGTACCGCAAGCCACTCCGGCTCGGGAGACCGAAGGGAGCAAGCATTTCTGGAGAGAGTTACCAAAACTACATCTACAGTCCAAAACCCTGCGCAACGCCCAGATTGTTACGGATCAAGCGGGAGGAGCTACTGCGCCTTTTGATGCATTGCGAACACGTATGTTGTACCAAATGCGCGCCAACAAATGGAGCCGCATCGCGATCACTTCACCAGGCAGTGCCTGCGGAAAAACAACCCTTTGCATGAATCTGGCCTTTGCATTAGCGCGCCAGCGCGACCTCAGGACATTGGTGGTGGATCTGGATATGCGCAAGCCCTCCATTGCCCAAGCACTAGGGCTTGCTCAGCAACTGAACTTTCCCGATGCGCTCAGAGGCAATAGCGCGCCGGAAGAACATATGGTGTGCTACGATGAGAAGCTAATTTTTGCTGTAACGCGCCAGCCAGCGGAAAGCCCTGCCGAGCTTTTACAAGAAAAAGGCGCCGCGCATGTCATCGACGATCTAGAAGCGCGCTATATGCCGAATGTCATATTGTTTGATACGCCACCAATGCTTGCATGCGATGATACATTCGCTTTCCTCGATCAGATTGATGGGGTGTTGCTGGTGGCAGCCGCCGAGAACACCACGTTGGAAGAGCTTGAAAAATGCAAGCAGGAGATTGAGACGCGCAGTAACCTGATGGGGGTTGTTCTTAACAAATGTAGGTATCTTAATCGAGAGGATAGCTACGGTTACTAATCCTTGCAGAAGTCGCGCGTTATACGATTGGCAAGGTCAATAAACCTTACTGTGGAGTTCAGAGTGTTTATCTTACAGATCATCAAACGAGTGGTTTTCCTTGGCGCTTTCCTAAGCTTTGTGCCGGCCTTATCGGTGCAGGCACAACAGCAGAAAATCTATGTTTTCGGAAACAGCCTCTTTCATCATCTGAGCGACAGCGATACCACCACGGTTCCGCATTGGCTGGCCTTATTGGCCAGCCAACAAGGCCAGCGCTTTACTCTGGACGGTGAATGGGGATTCCTCCGAAATTTTGCATCCAATCCCGAACCCATTCCAAACTGGTCTTTCAAGGCTGTTAGATCGGGTTGGGACAGTGAGCAGACCCGGTTTTCCAGATCCGGTATCAATAAGATCATCATTGTTCCGGCCAATTTCATCCAATGGCAGTCCCCAGATGCACTTTATGTGGACGACGGAGAAAAGACATCCCCGGTAGAGGCAACCGGAAAGCTCATGGGGCTGGTTGCAAAGGCGCGCCCCACTGCCAAATTCTATATTTATGAAGGATGGGCGGAACTTGCCGGGTTCGGCAACGGCTTCCCTCCCGGACCAAGCGGTATGGAAGAGTACTACTCATACAATGCCGGCGCATACCATGACTGGTACGTTGATTATATCGACGGTTTACCAAAAGAGCATACTGTCGAACTTATCCCGGTGGCGACAGTCCTTTCACAATTGCTGACAAGCACGCCACTGGATCAGCTAACTCCTCAAGATCTCTACCTAGATGACGCCCCGCATGGCACGCCTACACTGTATTTCCTTGCGGCAATGATCACCTACGCGGCTATTTTCGACAGTCCGCTTCCATCAGAGTTTGTCGCTCCTCAATCGGTGCATCCTGTTGTCGCAAAAGCATATTCTGAAATCGCCAATACAATACCAGACTTACTTGCCGAATACGGTTTGTAGCCAGAAACAGATGGGAATACCACCTTAGCCGATAAGTCGAAAGGTGGTGTTTCCTTGGGTCAATTTTGATCAAAAAATGGAAATAGACGCCTTATCAATGCCACAACGTCTGCAAATAGCCTATCTATGCGATAGATCGCCCTTGGACAAAAATGTCTATTCAGGTGGTAACGCTCAGATATTCAAAGCATTGGAAACGCATGTAGGTGAAGTTCACATCTTGAACAACGACTGGGGATTGGCGAAGCCGATTTATCGTTTGATCGAGGCTTTACCCGAAGCCCTAAACATCCGTTTGAAATGGCGTGTACATGTGCTGCTTTCGCGCATTATTGCAATCGGCATAAACAGACAGCTCAGGCAGAAAAAATATGACCTGTTATTTGGGGCGTATTCGTTTCATTCACTAGCAAATGTAGTCAGTTCATCCGATGTATTTAGAGTTTATACATCAGACGCCACGATGACGACGTATAGAGAGTCCGAGATTGGGCAAGCTTTTGGCAGCTATGTTGGACTGTCCCGCTATCTGGACCCCTTATTTTATAGGGCTGAAAGGAAAGTCTTTAATTCAATGGATCTTCTACTTTGGCCTTCACAGTGGATGAAGTCTATCGCTGATGCTCGTTATGGTCTGGCTCCTCCTCAATCTGTCATGGTACCTTGGGGCGCTAATACCACGCCAACCAGCTATGAAAGTGATGTATCTGAGTTTTCGTCAACTGGGCCTGTCAAGTTGCTATTGATTGGCCGGGACTGGAAAGCGAAAGGCGGGCAACTTGCTTTTGAAACAATGATGGCTTTGCGCGCCAGAGGCATTGATGCCAGACTGGAAGTCATTGGCACAACGCCGCCAGAAGAGCACATAAATGAACACGTCAAGTTATATGGGCATCTCAACAAAAATGACCCCGAGCAATTCAAGCAGTTTGAGAAGACTTTGCAGCAAGCGCATTTTTTGCTTCAACCGTCATTTGAAAGCTACGGCTTCGCCTTCTGCGAGGCGTCTGCCTATGCTTTACCATCACTTTGTTTGCGCGTAGGAGGCGTACCTGTACGAGATGGCTTTAACGGACATGCCCTACCTGAAGGATCCGATGCCGAGGGCTTTGCAGACGTTATCCTAAGATATGTTAACGACCCTACTTCATACCGCGAATTGCGCAAATCAACCCGAAAAGAGTATGAAGAGAAGCTAAATTGGGACGCATGGGGAAAACAGGTCGCCTCAATAATCGCCGCTCGTGGTGTAACTGAAAAGAGTTGTGATGGGGTGAGCTAACCCAAAGCATGAAGGTAAACAGTCGAGTGCTCCATCAGAAAAACAGCTGGTAAGGCAAATCAGCTCATACGTAACATGAGAGCATTTCTATCCACACAACGTATGATATTAAGAGAGTGAACCGGGCACAATAAACGCGTAAATGAATGTTTGATGATATTACGCCAAATCTTCTAGCCTACCTCGTATTATTCGGGTGGCCAGTCGTTGTATTTATTCTTTTTAAGAAACTGAATATTCAGACGGCACTTATTAGTTCCATTCTGGCTGGGCATCTACTGCTCCCAAGTAGACTTGGGTTAGATATGCCACTTATTCCCATACTGGACAAAATCACAATCCCGAGTCTGGCTTGCTTTTTAGCATGCTTGCTCTTTGATAAGAGCAGAAAAAAACCAGCGACAAAAATAAGTGGTACAGATAAAGAAAAAGTAAATCGCGTGGATTTACTATATAAAACCCTTTTGCTTTTTCTCTTTGCCACTCCATTTGTGACTGTGGTAACCAATTTTGAACCAATAATTTTTGGGCCAACATACATACCCGGTCAAAGTTTTTACGACGCCATCGGATTATGCGGATTATTGCTATTCACAATCCTCCCTCTACTACTTGGTACCAAATATTTGTCTACACCGGAAAGTCATATCACCATTTTAAAGGCGCTGTGTATTGCGGCTCTTTTATATTCGGTATTGGTTTTATTGGAAGTCCGCCTAAGCCCTCAACTGAACAGGTTGGTTTATGGGTATTTCCCGCACAGCTTTGAACAACACATCCGCAATGGCGGGTACAGGCCAATTGTATTCCTTCTGCATGGGTTATGGGTTGGAATATTCCTATGTAAGGCGACTATAGCGTCAGCCATTCTATGGAAAATTTACGGAAATTCAAAAAATGGCATACTTTATTTCTACGCAACGATTTACCTCCTATTAGTTTTATTTGTATCCAAGAACTTTGGCGCTTTTCTCATTACGGTAGTTACGCTGATTTTTATTTCATTTTCCGGAGTAAAAAGGTCTTTGATAATATCAGTATTGGCTTCAATTCTTTTGGTAAGCTATCCACTACTGCGCCATTACGATGTTGTTCCAACTCAGTTTTTCATAGAAACCGCAGCCAAGATTAATGAGGAACGCTCACGCTCACTTGAATATCGTGTTGATATGGAGGACTCCCTTTTAGAAAGAGCCATGGAGAAACCTGTCGCTGGGTGGGGACTTTGGAGTCGTGGCGCAGTATATGATCCACAAACAGGTCAGAACCTGTCGGTTTCTGATGGCATTTGGATAATAACGATCAGCGCCTTTGGCTGGATGGGATACCTTTCCCTGTTCGGCTTATTCGCGTTTCCGATTTTGACTCTGTACGCACGGCGCAAAAAGACCCCGCTACCGATTGCGACGGTCGGTTTGTCGCTTGTTTTGGCAGCAAATCTCATCGATTCCATTCCAAATGCCGCTTTGAGTCCTGTCATGTATCTAATCTCTGGCGCTCTCATCGGATACTGCCGAAAAAACCTGTACAATAATCCTTCTCCAGAGACAGTGTTGCCAGAGGAGATACAGCCAAAGCCGAGAACGCCAATAACACGGACACGTCGAACTTAGAGACTGCAGGGTTGAGAGTTTCTATTTTCTCCCAGCCTGCTGAGTGCTTCACCAGATCCAAGCTCTACGCACCGTAGGCTTTTGCAAATCATACATTGTTGGAGCAATCTGTTAAAATATTGAGGGTAAAAGCTAATATAGTCAGAGTTTCCCATGTCGTAGTTTCCTCCGCCCTCGTCAGAAGTCGCTGTCGCTAAGAAATCAGGAAAGCTGATGGTTACGAAGGTGTAGAGACGGTTTTGTTTTCCCCTCTACCCCATCATAGTTTACGCCGTGATGTATTTTGTTAGAAGTTGTCTCTCAATCTCCAAAGAGGCCGTATGAAAGAGTTCACCGAGAAAATTTGGGATGTGATTGTCATAGGGACGGGCATCGGTGGCGGAACAATCGGACGAGCTTTGTCGGAGGCGGGCTTGTCAGTACTTTTTCTCGAAAAAGGCCGAAAGGGCTCAGGGGCCGAACAACAATCCTTTTCCTACGCGCTTTCCGATCCGGCTGCTCGGGAGGTGCGCGGGTATTGGCCAAAGCCCTTTCAAGCTATCGTAGACAACACCTCAGTTGAGTTTTTTGGTCCGTTAGGGTCTGGTGTTGGAGGCTCATCAAATTTCTATGCCGCAGCTTTTGAACAGCCTGAAAGACACGATCTAGACGACGTTGATGAAATACCCCACCAGACGGGTGGATGGCCGGTGTGTTTCGACGACTTCAAACCGTATTTTGACAAAACGCGATCGCTTTACAGTGTGTTCGGTCAACAAAATCCTTTGGCATCTGAACCTGTCGACTTGCGTCCTACGCCACAAGATACTGACGTCGAGCGGGAAATCATAACCTCTTTGCAAAAGGCCGGATTGCATCCATACCGAAGCCACACAGCACTCAAGGCAATTCCAAACTGCAAAAATTGCTTCGGCTCAAAATGCCCCTACAATTGCAAACAAGACGGGCGCTCTGCAGGGGTGGAACCCGCCCTGGCAACAGGTCGCGCGGCTCTTCTGGACAATTGCGAGGTAACCAGAATAAGAGGCACCCGCAGCAGCGTTTCGGAACTTGAGACCCGAAGGCACGGAGAGGTGCTGACCTTCAGGGCGCACCGTTACATCCTGTCCGCAGGGGCGCTAAGATCCCCCCATGTGCTTTTACAGTCAGCTTCAGAATACTGGCCAAACGGATGCGCCAACGAAAATGACCTCGTCGGACGCAATCTGATGTTCCACCTCAATGAGGTATTTGCCCTCTGGCTGCCAAGTCACACGCAAGCAACAACCAAGACCATAACAGTGCGGGATTTTTATACCTTTGATGCCGAGCATTATGGGCTTGTACAAGCACTTGGAACCACCGCATCTTATGGTGAGATCGTTCATGCCCTCAATCAGATGTATGACCGTTCTTTCTTACGCTTTGTTCCTGTCTTACGTCAGTTCAATCGAATACCAGCTGCAGTGCTAATAAAAATGCTTGGTAGCGCCCAAATATTTGTGGGTTCACTTGAAGATTATCCATATCCGGAAAATAGAATTATCAAGGCATCTGACCCAGATGTTGTGAGGTTCCAATATAATTTTTCACCAGAGCTTCTGGCGCGGCGGAAAAGATTTAGGAAGAGGATATCGAAGAAAATGAAGGGTTTGCGCACTCTCTTCCTAAACCCACGGCCCGAGTTAAACTATGGGCACCCTACAGGCACTCTCTGTTTCGGCAATGACCCAAGAAAAAGTGTTCTTAACAAGAACTGCCAAGTACATAATATCAAGAACCTCTATGTGGTTGATGCGTCCTTCATGCCAACATCCACCGGTGTGAATCCCAGTCTGTTGATCGCCTCAAACGCCTTGCGTGTTGCCGACAGCATTCTAAAAAGCTTTGGCGAGGAAACACATGGCTGATTTGAAGGGAGGGGTTGCAGTTGTAACCGGAGCCGGTTCCGGCCTGGGTCAAGCATTGGCGTTGCGACTATGTCAAAGTGGTATCCGCGTCGCTGGACTTGGCCGACGGATTGAAACCCTTGAGCAAACACGGCACTTAGCCGGGTCACGCATGTTTTATCCGTATCATGCTGATATCACAGATAATAAAAGAGTATGCGAGGTTGTGTCCGACATCAACGCAACTCTGGGTACAATCACCGTTCTCGTAAACAATGCTGCGGTTAATCCTCAAAGAGATTTTCTGGATGAGACAGCAGATAGCTTTGCAGAAACGGTATCTATAAATTTAGGCGGTACTGTTACAGTAAGCCGCGCTGTTCTCGAGAGCATGGTGCAAACAGGGTTTGGCCGTATCCTCAATGTGTCGAGTTTTGCTGGAGATGCACCACAGCCAACACGTTGCGCCTACAGTGTTTCAAAAGGAGCACAACGTATCTTCAGCGAAGCATTAATTGCTGATCTCAGTGACCGCTACCCCGATATTATCATCAGTACATGGATGCCCGGCATACTTGCAACTGATATGGGTGTTCCCACTGGGATTTCCCCTGACGACGCGGCCATCTGGGGAACACATCTCGCCTTGACCCACGATAGAAGTCTCATGGGAACAATATTCGAGCGAAACCAAGAAATATTGCCGCCGCGGTCCCTTCGACAAAGTCTAAAAGACCTACTACTCTTCAAAAGACCTAGGCCGCGAGTCATAGCGCCTGAAACATCCACCTAATACCCGTGGGTGCTTGAAGAACTCCTCCTGTGAACTCGGGACAGCCTAGTTCATTGGCCTGCTCGCCTACCAAAAGCTTTAGCGTTCTGTGATCATACCGCATCAAGCGGAACTTGATACGGTATGGAAGGCATGCCACGTACAGAGGGGTTTGCTATAAATCCCAGGTTTCTTCTATCGTAACCGTAACTGTCGCTTGTGAAACGGTTCCCTGATCATCCGAAATCCAATAGTCGAAACTGTCTGTTCCCAGAAATTCGGAATCCGGAGTGTAAAGGACCGTGTCATCGTCCTGAATGAGCGCAGTACCGTTGCTGGGGGTGCCCAGTTCGATCAGGTCTATAGGAACATCAAACGGGTTGTCATCATTTGCAAGAACATCAATTAATACCGCCTGATCTGTAATAGTGGTCGCGGTGTCATCATTTGCTGTTAGCTGTTCAGGGTCGGACCCTTCAGCATCATACGCCATGCTATCCTCTGAGGCCACAGCATCCGAGAATGTTCCTTCTGCCCGCACTTCCCACCACGCAGGATTCTGCGCGTTAAACTCGACAAGGGCATCCCAACGAGATGTTTCATCATCGAGGTGGCGGAGCGCGCCCCAGCTGCCCCATTGCGAGGGGCCCGAAACAGCAACGAAAGCATTGAACATCGTTCCGCCCGCATCTCTCCATCCCTCAAGCAGTTCCATGTAGAGCATGCCCATTTCGTCGGAATAGTTAAGATGTTGGAAAAATTCGCTCAGAACTTGATCGTTCACCCACTCGAAAGCGCTGACAACATGCGTCCCACCTTCGTACATTACCATGGTCATCCCATGGGATTCAGCAACTTGCGCGTGATAGGCGAACTCTCCGAACAATTCCTGAAGTGACCCATAGGGGTCGCCCGTTATCGAACCATCACGCAGCTCCTGAACCACCAGTTCCATTGCATAGTTATACTGGTTCTCTAGAAGATAGGCAGCGCGCTCGGCACCGGTCAGACCAAGCGCATCAGCATCTGCCGTTGCGCGACTGATTGACTCGACAACCCACTCCCTAACTGTTGCTGCTTTCTCATTGCCCAATGAGCCACCAAAATAACCAGTTACTGCATAAGCATCAAAATATGTATGAGGTGCTCGATCTTGATCGGCATCGCTTGCAAGCCATTGAGCCGCATTCAGGATTGGTTCTTCCAATCCAGGCCATCCAGTTTGTGTTGCAATGACTTTAACGAGGCGTTCGTCTGCATCTGTCCCATAAACTTGGTCCAAGACTTCTGCCATTTCCACCGATCTCAGAGCATAATACTGTAACCACGCATCGTGCTGTCCCGGCCAAAGCTCCTGCCCCATTGCATTCGCCCATTGAGTCTGCTCGAACATCCAGTTCCAGACTTCATTCGAATATTCGAAATGTGCCTTTAGGTGCGGATCAAGATTGTCACGAACATATGTAGCAAAATTCTCTATATATTCGGGCGTTGCAAGATGCGGGATATTGAACCATGGATCGGTACCAGTCAGGTTGGCCAGTTCCACCATAACTTCAACAGGCACGCCACCGGCTCCGCCCGTCCAACTGAAACTGTCTACCTGCGGTCTATCTGCCCATTCAGACTGCGTGGAATTGTTGGTGTTCATCCAGTCCATGAAGCGCAGAGACCGCATATCTTCGATCAACCCTACAAAATCAGGGTTGAAGATTTCCCCGGCTTCGAAAGCTGAAAGATTGTTTTCGTGAACAACCGAAATATTGCGGATATGATTACCATCCGAACCTGTCCGCAAAATATCTATACCGATAGTTTCAAACTCACCCGGGATATACTCAAACCAGATCTCACCGTTTCCATATTCGATGTTGCGGGCACCGTTAATGACGATTTCGCCTTCGCCATCGTAAGTTAGCCGATAACGCCCAGCCAGTGACGTCGCCTCTGCCGGCTGAGCCGTAAAAATATGTGTTCCGATCCGATCAACGCCGCTTGGGATTTCCGTAGGCCAACCATTCTCATCCAAAACACCGGCATCCAAAAGCTCTTGATATTCGACCCCTCCCCACCGATCTGGCTCATGCCCTATCCATTCTCGAGCCGTTTTAAATACATCAATGAAAGGGTTCTCGGTTGACCAATCGATAATCCCTGTCAATCCGACTCCGATCGACGGGTCGGAAATAGAACCAGTGCTGCCCGCGGGACCACCGGTGTCGCCACCATCAGTATTATCACCGGCGTCGCCTGACCCTGTGTCGCCACCATCAGTATTATCACCGGCATCGCCTGACCCTGTGTCGGCACCATCAGTATTATCACCGGCGTCGGCTGACCCTGTGTCGGCACCATCGGTATTATCACCGGCGTCGCCTGATCCTGTGTCTCCGCCACCCCCGGTCTCACCCGAGTTGGCACTCCCACCAGCATCGTTATGACTAAACGCCTCACCTTCGATGACCTGACGCTGGTCACTGCTGTCCGGACCGGACCATTCCAACTGCAAGGACGCATCTCCATCCCGCTCGAAATAGCGAATTTCAATATCATGCGATCCGGAATCCAACTCCAGCGTAACGCGCTGTTCGACATCGCCGTGCAGACCGTCATTGTCGATCACCGGCTCGCCGTTGAGATAAAGTGCGGAACCATCATCCGAGGTCAGGAAGAATGTATAGAGGCCCGCCGTGGCAACATTCAGATTGCCGGTATAGCGCGCGGCAAAATTATCTGTAGCCCCCCCTCTCCAGAAACTACCTTCAGCGTATCGTGTCGCCAATCTGTCAACGCTTTCTGTTGCGGAAGGTTGCGCATCAAAATCAATATCTGAAAGCCGCGAGACGCCATGGGACAAACTAAAGTATTGAGCCATCAGTCCACTTGTCCAGGCATCACCCGAGCCGGTGTCCCCGGTCCCCGTGTCACCGCCAGTATCACCCGAGCCGGCGTCTCCGGTCCCTGTGTCACCGCCGGTATCACCCGAGCCGGTGTCCCCGGTCCCTGTGTCACCGCCAGTATCACCCGAGCCGGTGTCTCCGGTCCCCGTGTCAC
>NZ_JBQFVP010000019.1:0-68736 GCF_056539825.1 Ruegeria sp. B10 | reverse complement strand
GAATGTAAAGGGAAAAATGGCGGCCTTCGCTTACCCTGCGCTTACCCGAAGCGAGTGTTAGGCATGAGATCGCCTCGTAAGTCTTTGAAAACAGTGGTGAGCCGTGCAGGATTCGAACCTGCGACCCACTGATTAAAAGTCAGTTGCTCTACCAACTGAGCTAACGGCCCACTCTTTTGTCTGGATCTTTGCGATCCGTGGCGCTCTTTAAGGCATTTTCCCGACCGGATTCAAGACCTTATTTTGCGCCTCGTTTCGCCAGAGTAATCAGTGTTTCCGGCGACCCGATAGGCGGCCTAATTAGGCAGGTGGCGCAGGGGGGTCAAGCCCTTTTTTCAGGAATCGTCACCGCAGGGTGGATTCATCGCAGGACCAACGTTATATGCCCGCCATGCAACAGAGACTCGATACCGGTTTGCCCTTCATGAAGATGCACGGGCTGGGCAATGACTTCGTTATTGTCGACGCGCGCGCACAGGCGACGCCGATCAGCGCTGCATTGGCAAAGGGAATCGGGCACCGGCAGTTTGGTGTGGGATTCGATCAGCTGGCAGTGATCGAAAACGGAGCGGCCGACGCGCATCTCGTGTTCTACAACGCGGACGGGTCGACTTCGGCCGCTTGTGGGAACGCCACACGGTGTATTGCCCGTTTCCTGATGGAAGAGAGTCGCAAAACAAACCTGACCCTGACGACCGAACGCGGCACGTTATACGCGCAAGATGCAGGCAACGGCCTGACCTCGGTCAATATGGGACAACCTCAATTGGACTGGCAAGACATACCTTTGGCTGAAGAGATGGACACGCTGGAACTGCCGATTGAGGGCGCACCCTCGGCAACGGGCATGGGCAACCCCCATTGCACGTTTTTCGTGGACGACGCCGAAGCGATTCCCCTGGCCGAGTTTGGCTCGCGGCACGAACACCACCCCCTTTACCCTGAACGCACCAATGTGCAGGTGGCGCAGGTGATCGGGCCGGACCACATCCGTATGCGCGTCTGGGAGCGTGGGGTGGGCATCACGCTGGCCTCAGGGTCCTCGTCCTGCGCTACAGCCGTCGCCGCGGCCCGGCGCGGCCTGACGGGGCGCAAGGTGCAGATCGAGCTGGACGGCGGCACAATCTGGATCGATTGGCGCGATGATGGCGTCTGGATGACCGGGCCGACCTGCCATGTGTTTTCGGGCACTCTGACCCCGGAATTCCTGAGGTCACTGAGATGAGTGCCCCCAAATTCACCACTCTGGGCTGTCGTCTGAACGCTTATGAGACTGAGGCGATGAAAGAGCTGTCTCAGCAAGCGGGTCTGCAAGATGCGGTGATCGTCAACACCTGCGCCGTGACAGCCGAGGCGGTTCGCAAGGCCCGGCAAGAGATTCGTAAGCTGCGCCGCGAAAACCCCAACGCGCGCCTGATCGTGACCGGATGCGCCGCGCAGACGGAACCGCAGACCTTCTCGGCCATGGACGAGGTTGATGCCGTGATCGGCAATACCGAGAAAATGCAGCCTGACACCTGGAAAGGCATGGCAGCTGACTTCATCGGCGAGACTGAAACCGTTCAAGTCGACGACATCATGTCGGTCACTGAAACGGCAGGGCACCTGATCGACGGGTTCGGAACTCGCTCACGCGCCTATGTGCAGGTCCAGAATGGCTGCGACCATCGCTGTACCTTCTGCATTATCCCCTATGGCCGCGGGAACTCTCGCAGCGTGCCCGCCGGTGTGGTCGTTGATCAGATCAAACGGCTGGTCGACAAAGGCTATAACGAGGTCGTCCTGACCGGTGTTGACCTGACCTCATGGGGCGCAGATCTGCCCGCACAGCCCAAACTAGGCGATCTGGTCATGCGTATTCTGAAACTCGTGCCCGATCTGCCGCGCCTGCGCATCAGCTCAATCGATTCGATCGAGGTGGACGAAAACCTGATGCAGGCAATCGCGACCGAGCCTCGACTGATGCCGCATCTGCACCTGTCCCTGCAGCATGGCGACGACCTGATCCTGAAACGGATGAAGCGCCGCCACCGACGCGATGACGCCATCCGTTTCACCGAAGAGGCGCGCAACCTGCGCCCCGACATGACCTTTGGCGCCGACATCATCGCTGGCTTCCCCACGGAAACCGAGGCGCATTTCGCAAACTCCCTAAAACTGGTCACGGACTGCAACCTGACCTGGCTGCACGTCTTCCCCTACTCCAAACGCGAAGGCACGCCAGCGGCGCGCATCCCGCAGCAGGTCAACGGCAAGATCATCAAGGACCGCGCCGCCCGCCTGCGCAAAGCCGGAGAGGCGCAGGTCGCCAAACACCTCTCAGCCCAGATCGGCCAAACCCATCACATCCTGATGGAAAACCCGCATATGGGCCGCACTGAACAATTCACCGAGGTTAGTTTCGACACCCCCCATCCCGAAGGCCAGATCATCACCGCGACGATCACCGGACAAACAGCAACCCAGCTTCAAGCCTGATCCTTTCTTCATCTGGCCAAAAATACCTCGGGGTGAATTGGCCGCAGGCCAAGAGGGGCTGGCCCCTCTGCCACCTGAAAAAGAAAAACCCCCGCAACCGGATAGGCGCGAGGGTTTTCAGTTTCAAAAGCTCAAAAGCTTCACTGCTCGCGCAGCTTGCCTTTGTGCGGTGCCCACAGGCGCTTGTTGACCAGATACAGCAGCACCGACAGGACGGTCAGGAAGATCACGCCGACAAAACCAGCGTTCTTGCGGTCCGTCAGCTTGGGCTCCGCAGCCCACATCAGGAAGGCTGCGACGTCTTCGGACATGGCTTCGACAGTGGCCGCGTGGCCATCGGCGAATTCAACCTGATCTTCGGACAGCGGCGGGCCCATCGAAATCCAGCCTCCAGGGAAGGCCTTGTTTTCGTAAAGGATCGTGCCTGCCTCTTCCTTCTCCTCACCAGTGTAGCCGTCCAGCAGAGAGGCGATGTATTCCGCGCCGCCCATGCCTTTGACCAGCTGGTTGATGCCCAGACCATAGGGGCCGTGGAAGCCCGCGCGGGCTTTTGCCATCAGGCTCAGGTCCGGCGCGCCAACTCCGTTGTTCGCCGGGAAGTGGTCGGTCGGGATTGCCGGGCGGAAATCGTCCAACTCGGGGTCGAAAACCTCGAAATTGTCCGCCGCGTAAGTGATCACCTGCTCTTCACTGTAACCCAGCGCTTCCAGATCGCGCAGAGGAACGTATTGAAGGCCATGGCAGGCCGCGCAGACTTCGGTATAAACCTGAAGACCGCGTTGCAGCTGGTTCTGATCCCAGGTTCCAAACGGACCCTCAAACGAGAAGTCGAAATCCTCGATATGAGTGTCATAGTCGCCTGCCGCAAAAGAAGCGGCAGGGGTAAGGGCCAGGGCAAACGCAGCGCCGATTGCAAGTTTCTTGAACATGTTTCCGGTCCCTCTTCTTACTCGGCCGGCGTGGCGTCAGCGTCAGCCTTGCCATAGTGCGCGTTGAAGTCTTCTTCGATGGTCTCAGGCGGGGCCAGAGGTTTCTCGATCACGCCAAGCAGCGGCAGGATTACGAGGAAATACGCAAACCAGTACGCAGAGGCGATCAGCGAGAAGGTCGCATAGGGCTCTTCCGCAGGCATCGCACCCAGCCACATCAGGGCAAAGAAGTCGATGATCAGCAGGTAGAACCACCATTTGAACATCGGACGATACCGACCCGAACGCACGGTCGAGGTGTCCAGCCAGGGCGCCAGAGCCATGGCCAGGATCGCACCGAACATCGCCAGAACACCGAAGAATTTCGCATCAATGATGCCGCCGGTGATGAAGCTGGCGAACTGAACAACCCAGACCTCACCGGTGAAGGCGCGCAGGATCGCGTAGAACGGCAGGAAGTACCATTCGGGCACGATATGTGCAGGCGTCACAAGCGGGTTGGCTTCGATATAGTTATCGGGGTGACCCAGATAGTTCGGCATGAAGCCCACGATGGCCCAGAACACGACAAGGATGACCGCCAGAGCGAACAGATCCTTGATCACGAAATACGGCCAGAAGGGCAGTGTGTCTTTTTCGGCCTCGGCCTTTGAGCCGCGACGTACTTCAACACCCGTAGGGTTGTTGTTGCCGGTGGTGTGGAAGGCCCAGATATGCACAATAACCAGCGCCGCAATGATGAACGGCAGCAGATAGTGCAGCGAGAAGAAGCGGTTCAGCGTGGCGTTATCCACTGCGGGTCCACCCAGCAGCCATGTCTGCAACGCATCACCCACAAACGGGATCGCGCCAAACAGGCCGGTGATCACGGTCGCACCCCAGAAGGACATCTGGCCCCAGGGCAGAACGTAGCCCATGAAGGCGGTGCCCATCATCATCAGGTAGATCAGCATACCGATGATCCACGTGATCTCACGCGGGGCTTTGTAGGAGCCGTAGTAGAGACCACGGAACATGTGAATGTAGACCGCGACAAAGAACAGCGATGCGCCGTTCATGTGCAGGTAGCGGATGAAGTAACCGCCATTCACGTTACGCATGATGTGTTCGACGCTGGCGAAGGCCAGATCGACATGCGGCGTGTAGTGCATAACCAGCATGATGCCGGTAACGATTTGCAGCACCAGGCAGAAGGCCAGAACGATGCCCCAGATCCACATCCAGTTCAGGTTCTTGGGTGTGGGAATCATCAGGGTGTCGTACATCAGGCCGACGATAGGCAGGCGGCTGTGCAGCCACTTTTCGCCGTTTGACTTCGGCTCGTAGTGATCGTGGGGAATGCCGGACATAAGTTGGGTCTCCCTTAGCCGAGTTTGATGGTTGAAGCGTCGACCCACTCGACCGGTGGGATCGGCAGGTTCTCAGGCGCGGGGCCTTTACGGATCCGGCCCGCCAGATCGTAGTGCGAGCCGTGGCAGGGGCAGAACCAGCCGCCAAAGTCGCCTGCATCACCCAGAGGCACGCAGCCCAGGTGGGTACAAACGCCCATCTGAACGATCCACGCGCCTTCTGCCTCGCCTTCGGGCGATGGCATCACGCGGTTAGCGTCGGTCGCGGGTGCATCTGCGTTGATGTTGAAGTTCCGGGCCAGCGGGTCAGGCAGGTTACCTACCGCTTCTTCGTCCTGCTGCTGCGCTTCGGCGATCTCAGCGCCGGTGCGGTGACGGATGAAGACCGGTTTACCCAGCCACTTGACCGTCAGCTGTGTACCCGGCTCAACCCCGCTTACATCCGTACGGATCGAGGACAGGGCCTGCACATCCGCCGACGGGTTCATCTGATTGATCATAGGCCATACCGCAGCACCGGTCGCTACGACCCCTGCGCCGCCCGCGACGTAGTACAGGAAATCTCTGCGGGTGCCTTCGTGGTCTTCTACGTGGGACACGAGGTTTTCTCCGATTGTCTAGCGCCCGTGCGAACGGGCCAATAGCTGGAACCCGGCACGGATGCCGGGTCTTAGCGGAATTCTCTACCGAGCAGAATAGTATTCGTCCAGCGGTGTTGAATGCGCAATACGCCGCATCTGCGTAATTTATCATCGCGCGGGGCAGTCTTTTTGATGTTTCTCGCCCTCATGTTTCAACGAAGCGTCGAATCAGCCCCGCTTGATTCGCGCCCTGTGACCCCAATCTGACCGGGACCAGCGAACCTGGGCCGACAGCACAAGTGGGTCGCATTGGTGCGAAAACCTGAAAAATCCGACATACGAAACCGGGTTTGTTCCACAACAAATCATATGCCTGAAATAGACGATTTTTCGCACCGCGAACGGGTCTGTTTCCTGTTGCACTTATTGCGCGAATACCTGATGCCCGGTTTCGCGCGAACGCCGATCAGGAGACCCCCCATGTCAAAGACCCACTTGGCCGTCGTTCTGTTAACGATTTCTGTTTCGACCCAAGCCGTCGCGGCCGGAGACCCCGCCAAAGGCGAAAAGCTCTACAACCGCTGCTCGGCCTGCCACGCGATCATCAAGGATGGCGAGGTTCTAGTCAAAGGCGGCATCACAGGCCCCAACCTATACGGGGTCGTGGGCCGCACCGCCGGATCCGAGAACGACTATCGCTATGGCAGCGAACGCCTGCCCATCGGCATGTTCACCGACGACATGATCCGCGCCGGTGACGCAGGTCTGGTCTGGACCGAGGAAAACATCGCCGCATACTCCGAAGACCCGATCGGGTTCATCAAGGAGTTTCTTCAGGACGATACCGCCCGCCCGAACATGAGCGTGAAGCTCAAGAAAGGCGCGGACGACATCGCCGCCTATCTGGCGACGTTCAGCCAGTAAGGTTTACGTCACCGGACGCGTGGCGACCATGCTCGGACGCGCATCAAACTCGGCAAACCAGGTTGCGAGGGCATCATTGCCCTTGCGCCAGCCACGTGCATCATGGCGCAGATCCAGATAGCCCAGCGCGCAACCCACGGCTACTTGCCCCATGTCCAGCGGCCCCGACAGATGCGCCATCCAGCGCTGGTTCAACACGGCACAGGCGCGCTCAACCTTGACCCATTGCGAGTCTACCCATTCATCCCATTGCTTGTCTTCGGGACGCAGCCGACTTTCATAGGTCATCAGCAGCGCGGCATCCAGAATACCGTCTGCCAGCGCCTCAAGCGTCAGAACATCCCAGCGCCGCGCACCCTCGGGATAAAACCGCCCCCCGGCGCGGTCATCCAGAAAGGCGCAGATCACACGACTATCGAACAGGGTCGGTCCATCGGGGCGCTCCAGCGCCGGAACCTTGGTCAAAGGTGCCTTGCCGATCAAGGGCGCGGCTGGCGCCACAGGCGTACCCGCCACCGTTTCCAACTCAACATCCTCTAGCTGTTCTGTTTCATGCAACAAAACCATGACTTTACGGACATAGGGCGAAGTCAGACTGTGATAGAGTTTCATGCGCGCACTCCTTTGTTTGGGCTGACCTTACAGCAGGGTGCGGAAAACAAAAGCCGTCATTTGCCTGAGGGCTCCACAGCGCGCATCAGCGCCTGCAGGGCCTGCACCTCCGAGCCGATCCCAAAACTCCCGACCTGCTCCGCCGCCCGCATCCGAACGTCATCGGGCTTGTTCTGGTTCAGCTTCCACGTGCCCTGAATATCCTCAACCCGCATCCGGCAGGGCAGAATCATCCGCATCATCCGCTCAAGCGCGTCGCCCTCCATCTTGCTGCTGTGCCAAGGCAGCTTCGGGCGCAGCCGGTCTTCGAAAAACGCCGACTGCCGGTCTAGCAGGTCTCGCATCTCCTCCGCCGGGCGCAGTTCTAGAATGCCGGTTAGGTGAACAGCGACATAGTTCCACGTCGGCACCTGATCGCTCACCTCATACCAATCGGGCGAGACATAGCTGTCCGGCCCCGAAACTGCGATCCGCGCTGCCTGCGGCGTCTTCAAAAGCCGGACGATCGGATTCGAGCGGACAAGATGTAGCTCCGCCACCGTGCCATCTTCGGACAAAAGAAATGGCACGTGGCTGATCAAAGGCGCGGCATCCGTCGACACGGCCAAGACGCCAAAGGCGCGTTCGCGAGCAAAGGCGATATGTCGGCTGATCTCCTCAGCGCGGAAGGCGGGATTCGGGTGCATGGGACTCCTCCTGCCAAATCTCTTGCAGAGGAGGCCCAATCTATGCAAGGTCCGCCTCGTTCTCAGGGCGGGGCGAAATTCCCCACCGGCGGTATGCGGGCGATGACCTGTAAGCCCGCGAGCGGCCTCGCCGTGTTCACGAAGGGGTGTCAGCAGATCTGGTGAGAGGCCAGAGCCGACGGTTAAAGTCCGGATGAAAGAGAACGTGCCAGATGCGTCGGTGAAACGGCGTGTCTGCTCGTGATCGCCTTGGGTGAAGTGTCTGTTTTGCTAAGGAGATCATGATGACACACACCCGCTATGCTTTTATCAAAGCCAACTGGCATTCCGATATCGTTGATCGCGCGCTTGAGGGGTTTCTGGAACTCATCCCAGCCGTTCAGGTTGACGTGTTCGACGTCCCCGGCGCGTTTGAAATGCCCCTGATCGCACGGGATCTGGCCCAAACCGGCCAGTACGCAGCCGTCGCCTGCGCCGCCTTTGTGGTTGATGGAGGCATCTACCGGCACGATTTCGTGGCCCAGGCCGTGGTTGACGGCCTGATGCGCGCAAGCCTCGACACCGGCGTCCCGGTCCTGTCGGTCTCGCTCACTCCACATCAATATCAGGAAACCGACCACCACAACGCCATCTACCGCGACCACTTCGTGCAAAAAGGGCGTGAGGCCGCCAACGCCGCCCTCAACATTACGAAAACCCGCCAGGCGATCAAAGCAACCTGATCCTTCTTCTGTTTGAAAATACCTCGGGGGAGGCGCGCTAGCGCGGCGGGGGTAGAGCCCCCTTCCCCCATTTCAAACGCAAATCCACTTGAGGCCAAAGGCTCTCCCCGCTAATC
The DNA here is from genome assembly GCF_056539825.1 of Ruegeria sp. B10. Lineage (NCBI taxonomy): Bacteria > Pseudomonadati > Pseudomonadota > Alphaproteobacteria > Rhodobacterales > Roseobacteraceae > Ruegeria > Ruegeria sp. B10. The sequence goes on along the minus strand of NZ_JBQFVP010000019.1, from coordinate 60,339 downwards.
ACAACCCCGCAAAGGAGCCCGCCCCATGTCGATGAACAGCTTTGGACACCTCTTCCGCGTCACCACCTGGGGCGAAAGCCACGGGCCCGCCTTGGGCGCGACGGTCGACGGCTGCCCTCCGGGCGTACAAATCGACGAGGCGATGATCCAGCACTGGCTGGACAAGCGCAAACCGGGGCAAAACAAGTTTACCACCCAGCGGCGCGAGCCCGATCAGGTGAAAATCCTGTCTGGCTTGTTCGAAGGTCAAACCACCGGCACACCCGTTCAGCTGATGATCGAGAACACCGACCAGCGCTCGAAAGACTACGGTGATATCATGGAGAAGTTCCGCCCGGGGCATGCCGATATCACCTACTGGCAGAAATACGGGATCCGCGACTATCGCGGCGGAGGGCGCAGCTCGGCCCGTGAAACCGCGTCGCGCGTTGCGGCGGGAGGGCTGGCGCGCGAAGCGATCAAACAGATCGCGCCCAATGTGCAGATCACCGGCTATATGACCCAAATCGGCCCGCATAGGATCGACCGCGGCAATTTTGACTGGTCGCAGATCGAACAGAATCCGTTCTGGACGCCAGACGCCAAGGCCGCCGAGAATTGGGCTGACTATCTGGACGGTCTGCGCAAGTCCGGCAATTCGGTCGGTGCGGTGGTCGAAGTGGTGGCGCGCGGCGTCCCCGCCGGGATCGGCGCGCCGATTTATGCCAAGTTAGACACTGATCTCGCCGCCGCGATGATGTCGATCAACGCCGTTAAAGGCGTCGAGATCGGCGAAGGCATGGCCGCCGCTGAACTGACCGGTGAGGCCAACGCGGATGAGATTTTCATGGGCCAGAACGGCCCGCAATACAGCTCGAACCACGCCGGTGGCATCCTTGGCGGGATCTCCACGGGGCAGGATGTCGTGGTGCGCTTTGCCGTCAAACCGACTTCGTCAATTCTGACCACGCGCAAGACGATCACCAAATCCGGTGAGGAAACTGAGATCATCACCAAAGGCCGCCACGACCCTTGCGTTGGTATCCGCGCCGTGCCCGTGGGCGAGGCGATGATGGCCTGTGTGATCCTCGATCACCTGCTTCTGCATCGCGGCCAGATCGGTGAGAACCGTGGACATATCGGCTGATCTGCGCACAAAGCTGCGCGGCATCGTCGCGCAGCGTATGCAAACCGATCCTGCCCATGATCTGGCCCATCTGGACCGTGTCTGGCGAAACGCGCAAGCGATCGCAGACGATAAGGCGGACATGGCCGTGCTGCTGGCCGCCAGCTATCTGCATGATCTGATCAACCTGCCAAAGAACGACCCGAACCGCCACTTGGCATCATGCCAATCCGCTCAGGAATCAGAGTCTATTCTTAAGGAATTGGGCTTTTCTGACGCGCAAATCCAAGCCACCCAACACGCGATCGAGGCGCACAGCTTCTCGGCCAACGTTCCACCCCGCACATCCGAAGCCTGCATCCTGCGAGATGCGGACCGGCTCGATGCGCTGGGGGCCATCGGTATCGCGCGCACTTTTGCGGTCGCGGGTGCGTTGGGCCGTGATCTCTACGACCCCGAGGATCCCTTTGCCAAGGCGCGCGATCTGGACGATCTGAATTTCTCAATCGACCACTGGAAAGTGAAACTGCTGAGCCTGCCCGACGATATGCTGACCGAGGCGGGCCATGCTCTGGCGCAAGAACGCCGGGCGCAGATGCTTGAATTCCTCAGGGCCTTCGCGGATGAAATCGGCCACCCTGTCCCCGACGCCTGGAATTCCCCCGGATTGTTACAATCCCGGCGTTGATCTTTCCGCGCCAAAAGCGCAGGTTCCCGGCCAATGGCACAATCCTTGACATCGCACCGCCCGGCTCTTGCTGTGGGCCTGAAATTGACCGCCTTGATGCTGTTCACCTTGATGTCGGCCTTGGTCAAAGCGTTGTCCGAAGACTTCCCACCGGGTGAGTTGGTCTTTTTCCGGTCTCTCCTGGCGATTCCCGTCATCATTGCCTGGCTGATCTGGCGCGGGGAGTTGTCACAGGGCTTTGTCGTCAAGAAACCCATGGGCCATTTCTGGCGTGGCGTTCTGGGCACCAGCGCAATGGGTTTGACCTTTACCGGCCTCAGCTTGCTGCCTTTGCCCGAGGTCACCGCCATAGGCTACGCGACTCCGATCTTTACCCTCGTCCTGGCCGCATTGCTGTTGGGTGAGAGGATTCGCATGATCCGCATCGGTGCGGTGATGCTGGGGCTGGTGGGGGTTCTGATCATGCTCTGGCCCCGGCTTGGCAGCACCGAGATGGAGGTAGCGGCAACGATTGGCGCCCTTTGCGTTCTGGCCGCAACCATCGCGCGGGCCTTTGTGCAAATCCATATCCGGCAATTGGTCAAGGTCGACCACCCCGCCGCCATCGTGTTCTATTTCTCGATCACGGCAACGCTCTTGTCTTCGCTGACCGTGTTTTGGGGTTGGACCATGCCATCACTGGATCAGGCTCTGTTGTTGATCGTTGTGGGTCTTATCGGTGGGGTTGCGCAGATCCTTGTGACCTCGTCCTATCGGTTTGGTCAGGCATCGATGCTGGCGCCTTATGACTACACCACCATGCTGTTCGCCATTGCGATCAGCTATTTCTGGTTCGATGAGCTGCCAACGCTGGCGATCTTGCTGGGGGCTGCGCTGGTGATTGCAGGCAATGTGGTCGTGGTTTGGCGCGAACATCAGCTGGGGTTGGAGCGCGGCAAGGCGCGGTCTCTGACCGACCACAAACCGTGACTTTACCTTTCGCCAACTTCGCTTAGTTTGAGCGCAACAATCAATGAGGGCTCCGCATGAGTGACGCACAAGACCACAAGGAAAAGATGCAAAAGGTGCAGGCCAAGCACCGCAAGAAAGTGTCCGAAGCGGTCGACCCCGACCGTGGTCTGGTGCTGATCAATACCGGAAAGGGCAAGGGCAAATCCTCGGCCGCTTTTGGCGTGGTGATCCGTGCGCTTGGCTGGGGCCAAAAGGTCGCCGTTGTTCAGTTCATCAAGGGTAAATGGAAAACCGGCGAGCGGCGCTTTTTCGAAGAACGCGATCTGGTGACGTGGCACACGATGGGCGAAGGCTTTACCTGGGACACTCAGGATCGGGAACGTGACATCGCCGCCGCCACAGCCGCGTTCGACAAGGCCTGCGACCTGATGGCCAGCGGGGACTACGATCTGGTCGTGCTGGATGAGATCAACATCGCACTGCGCTACGAATACCTGTCGGTTGAGCGTGTGATCGAGGGGCTGAACGGCCGCTCTGACAAGACCAGCGTATTCCTGACGGGCCGCGATGCGCCACAAGAGTTGCGGGATTATGCCGATCTGGTCACTGAGATGACCGAAGAAAAGCACCCGTTCCAGGCCGGAATCAAAGCCCAGCGCGGCGTGGACTACTGACCGAGCGCCCTTTTGGGTGTTTCACTGACAACATCGTCCGAGGGCTGTTGGTTCAGCTCTCGGCATTTTTCTGCGTCGCAGGTTTTGCGATCCAGATAGGCCTCGACATCCGAGGCCAGCGCATCGCAATCACAGGACGCGCAACACGGGTCGGATAGCAGCTCTTCAAATCTGGTACGCATCGGTGCCCTCGGTCGTTCCCGGAACGGTGGCAGGCCATCACGACTGAACTTGCTGAGCCCACTGACCGCACCGGAACCTTGTGCTTGATCGGTTCATCTGGCGTTGATTTTTTCTGACTGTTTTTGTCGGTTTTTGCAAGGGAAAACGACCGGGCAAGATAGCGAGCCTGCTTTACCCGGAAAAACAGATCCTAAAAAGGGAAAAGCCGCGCAAGATGGCGCGGCTTTGAGCAGTGAGGGATAGACAGGATTCAGGCCGCTGCTGTCTGTCCAGGCGCGCTGAGCGAGATCACAGCGACTACAGCAGCCCCGTTCAGCCAGTAGAACAGCGCGTCGATTCCCGAAAAGCCGAGCAGGCTGGGGGCCAACAGGAAGGTCACGCCAACGGCCAGATCCACGGTCAGATGCAGCTTGTAAGGTAGCACCCGCCAAATCCCCAGGTGATGGTCAGTGAGCACCGTCAGGACGAAAGCAGCAACGCCAGTGACAACGGACAGCCAAAGCGCCAGTGGGTAGGATTGGCCCAGCCCTAAAACAAAGGGAAGCACCATCAGCGCAATGGCAACAGGATAGTCGAGATAGGCGTGAATATTGCGGGTGACAAAACGAAGGGACATCTGGATTTCCTTTCCTCAATCAGAGACAGATCAAGAATAAGAACTGCGTTGGGAACGCAGCAGCCCAGATCGTTTGCAAAACATTGCAGATCGTTCAGAAGTGTCGGTGGATCAGTGCATCTCGCGATAAGCGGCGGGAGACACTCCGACCTGTTTCTTGAACACCCGCGAAAACGCCGCCTCAGAGGCATATCCGGCCTCGGCTGCGGCGTCGGCCACATTCCAGCGCCCCTCGGTCAGACCGTGGCAGGCGATCTGCATCCTCCAGTCCGTCAGATATTGCATCGGGGTGGTTCCCATCTTCTCGGCAAAAAGCTGAGCAAAGGCCGTGCGCGACATAGCTGCCTCGTTGGCAAGGCTGGCCACGCTCCACTCTTGCGCGGGGGCTTGGTGGAACGCGGTCAAAGCGCGCGAGATTCGTGGGTCGGCAAACCCGGCCAAGGCGTCATCGTCAGGGCTTTGATGCTCCAAATAGGCCCGGATCGCCTGAGCAAACAGCACTTCGGACAGTTTCAGGGCAATCAGGTCGCCGCCAATCCGCGCGCCGGACACTTCTGAGCCGATCATGCGCAGGGTGGCCTCGATCCACGATCCCGCTTCTTCTCCGTAATTCTGGATCAGGATGTAGGGCGGCAGCCGGTCGATCAGCATATGACCGGTGCCATTCCGGCCAGCCGGTCCAGTGAAGGAAAAATGCCCGCAGATCAGTTGGGTATCGCGTTCTTCGTCCCCGCCGCCATAGACCAGAACGCCGTCACCGGTATAGCCCGCAATGTCGAGGACTTGCTCTAACGGCAGAGCGTCAAACGGCCTGACCTCGTTGCACAGTAACGCATGTTGCGCGCCATGCGGGATTACGATCAGGTCACCCTGTTTCAGACGAACGGTCTCGCCGGTTGCCGGGATGTGGACCTTCAGCTCTCCGCGCTGGACGAAATGAAACCGGGCCACGTTTTCAAAGCCGGGCACCTGAATCCCGAAAGGCGGGGTGAAGGAGGTTCGGAAATAGAACGTGCCGCGCAGGGACAGGCGGGTGAGGATATCGCTGAGTAGGTCCAACATAGGCCAAAGATACAGCGCAGCGCGCCAAGTTCCATGCCGTTGAACGATTTGCAAGATACTCTGCACGATCTGCAACAAAAACCCCCGCCGAAGCGAGGGTTTCAGGTCTTATCAGGCGCGGACGAGTTTCTCGTAGTCTTCCGCGATTTCGCGGGTCAGGTCGCCCACTTCAAAGGTGTAGTCGCCAATCTGCCCAACCGGGGTGACCTCAGCCGCCGTACCGGTCAGCCAGCATTGTTCGAAATCGGCCATTTCCTCAGGCTTGATGCGGCGTTCGTGCACGGTGATGCCCTTGTCTTTCAGCATCTGGATGACGGTCTGGCGGGTGATGCCGTTCAGGAAGCAGTCTGCCAGCGGCGTGTGAACCTCACCATCCTTGACGAAGAAGACGTTGGCACCGGTGGCCTCGGCCACGTAGCCGCGCCAGTCCATGAACAGCGCATCCGAGCAGCCTTTGGCCTCGGCCTTATGCTTGGAGATGGTGCAGATCATGTAGAGGCCCGCCGCTTTGGCATGAACCGGAATGGTCTCGGGGCTGGGGCGTTTCCATTCGGCGATGTCCAGCTTGGCACCTTGCATCTTGGCGTCGCCGTAGTAGGCCCCCCACGGCCACACGGCGACAGCCATCCGCACGGGGTTCTTGGCCGAGGCCACGCCCATATCCTCGCCCGACCCACGCCAGACCAGCGCGCGGACGTAGGCGTCCTGTAGGCCGCTGGCTTTCAAGGCCTCTTCTTTGGCGGCCTCAATCTGATCCACATCGTAGGGCATCGGCATGTCCAGCGCCTCGGCCGAGGCGATCAGACGTTCAGAATGTTCTCGGCTTTTGAAGATCTTGCCGTTATAGGCGCGCTCGCCTTCGAACACGGACGAGGCGTAGTGCATCGCATGTGTCAGGATGTGGACATTGGCCTCGCGCCATGGGACCAGCTTGCCATCCAACCAGATGGTGCCATCACGATCATCATACCCCGCCATGCGAAACCTCCTGAACCGGGTTGAATTTGCGAATGTTGCGCTAGTTAGGACCGGAGCGGACACAATCTTGCGCAAAAACTGCGATTCGATACCTGTCTGCCCTTGGAATGTCAATAAGGCTGACTTAAACTGTAGACCGAGTAACGCATGAGGCATGATATGTCCGAAATCCGCCCCGCCCCGATATATGGGGGCGAAAGCCTGTTGTTCCTAACCGATGAGCAGTTGCGGCAGGGGATTGAGGCGATGTTTTTCGCCTATCGGGGGTTCACGGCGGATCCGGATCGAATCCTGTCGGACATGTCTTACGGGCGGGCGCATCACCGCGCGATCCACTTCATCAACCGCGCCCCCGGCACGACGGTCAACAACCTGTTGGCCATTCTGGGCGTGACGAAACAATCCCTGAACCGGGTGCTGCGGACCCTGATTGAAGACGGCATGGTCGAAAGCCGGGTTGGGACCGTCGACAAGCGCGAGCGGCATCTGTTTCTGACGGAAAAAGGCCGCGCGCTTGAGGCGACATTGTCCGACGCCCAACGCGCGCGGATGCGGGCCGCTTACAAGGATGCGGGCCCCGAGGCCGTGGCCGGTTTTCGCAAAGTACTTGAAGCCATGATGGATGCTGATATGCGTCATGCTTACAAGAAGTTGCGGGATACGACCTCATGAGCGATATGGATGCCCACCTGCTGATCGTCGATGATGACGAGCGCATTCGCGACCTGCTGAAAAAGTTCCTGATGCGGAACGGGTTTCTGGTGACCGCCGCGCGCGACGCGGCGCATGCGCGCCGGGTGCTGTCCGGGCTGGACTTCGACATGATCGTTCTGGATGTGATGATGCCCGGCGAGGACGGTGTGAGCCTGACCAAAGCGCTGCGCGAGACCCACAGCACTCCGATCCTTCTGCTGACGGCGCGTGGCGAGACCGAGCATCGGATTGCGGGCCTTGAGGCCGGGGCTGATGACTATCTGGCCAAACCGTTTGAGCCGAAAGAGCTGTTGCTCCGCATCAACGCCATTCTGCGGCGGATGCCCGAAGCTCCTGCCCAAGATGCGGCAGCGAAAATCCTGACCCTTGGCCCGATCCGCTATGACATCGAGCGGGGAGAGATGTGGCAGGGCGAGGACCCGGTGCGTCTGACCGCGACGGAAAGCCAGTTGATGAAGATCTTCTCGGCCAAACCGGGGGAGCCGGTCAGCCGGGCAAAACTGGTTGAGGATCTGGGACGCGACAAGGGGCAGGCGCAGGAGCGGGCCGTCGACGTGCAGATCACGCGGTTGCGCCGCAAGATCGAACAGGATCCCAAGCAGCCACGATACCTGCAAACCGTGCGCGGAGCAGGGTATATGTTGGCACCGGATTGACCGGGCCGCTGCGCGGCGATTTTGTGCCTTCGGCGAGGATATTTTTAGCCAGATGAAGAGGGGATCCCGATGAAGACGGCCTTGTTGACCCATGCAGATTGTCTGGGCCATGTCACCCCCGATGGCCATCCTGAGCGGGTGGCGCGGCTAGAGCATATACTACATGCGCTGGAGGCATTGGACCTGGACCGCAGGACCGCTCCGATGGTGGCGGATGACGATTTGCTGCGGGTTCACCCTGAAGACTATATCCGCGATATTCGGGCCACGCGGCCTGAAGAGGGGTATACGCAGATTGACGGGGATACCTTTATGTCTCCAGGCTCGGTCGACGCCGCTTATCGGGGCGCTGGGGCCGTTGTTCGGGCGGTGGATCTGGTGCTGTCTGGCGAGGTCCCCAATGCGTTCTGCGCCATTCGTCCGCCGGGCCATCACGCAGAAACCGACAAGGCGATGGGGTTTTGCCTGTTCGGCAATGCCGCTTTGGGTGCCAAACATGCGCTGGACCATCACGGGCTGGCCCGTGTTGCGGTGGTGGATTTCGACGTGCATCACGGCAATGGCACGCAGGACCTGTTATGGGACGAAAAACGCGCGCTTGTGATCACCAGCCAGCAGATGCCTTTGTGGCCCGGCTCCGGTCGCCCCGATGAAACCGGGGCCTATGACACGGTTCTGAACATCCCCCTGCCACCTGCAAGCGGTGGGGCTGAGATGCGTGCGGCCTATGAGTCGCAAGCCTTCCCGCGTCTGAGAGCCTTTAGGCCCGACCTGATCATTATCTCGGCCGGGTTTGATGCCCATCAGGACGATCCACTGGCCAATCTCAACTGGTCCACGGGCGACTTCGCCTGGATCACCGCCGAACTGTGCAAGATCGCCGATGAGGTTTGTGAGGGCCGTATCGTCTCGACTCTGGAAGGCGGGTATGATCTGAACGCATTGGCCGAGGCGACACGCGCCCATGTGGAAGAACTGATGAAGGCAGCACGATGACCGATACCCCCGTTGAGCAAATGACGTTTGAACAGGCGATGAAAGAGCTTGAAGCCGTAGTCGGCCAATTGGAACGCGGTGATGTGGCGCTGGATCAGTCGATTGCGCTGTATGAGCGCGGCGCGGCTTTGAAGAAGCGCTGCGAAGATGAGTTGAAGCGCGCTGAGGAAAAAGTCGCCGCGATTACACTGGACGCCAACGGGCAGCCAACCGGGACGACTCCAGTCGAAGGTCAGTAAATGTTTCGCGACAGGCTGGCGCAGGATGCGGCGCGGGTTCAGAGCCATTTCGATCTGGTTCTGGGGGCGCTTGACGATCTGGATGTGACGCGGGCCATGGCCTACGCCACCGAAGGCGGAAAGCGTCTACGGGGGTTTCTGGTTCTGGAAAGCGCGCGCCTCCATGGCGTTGAGGCCGCTCAGGCAATCTGGCCCGCGGCCGCGATTGAGGCGTTGCACGCCTATTCCCTCGTTCATGATGACCTGCCCTGCATGGATGATGATGACCTGCGACGAGGGCGCCCGACAGTTCACGTGAAGTGGGACGAAGGCACTGCCGTTCTCGCCGGGGATGCTTTGCAGACCCTGGCGTTTGAGCTTTGCACACGACCCGAAGTCGGCAAGCCCGAGATTCGCGCCGAACTGGCGATGACTCTGGCCAAGGCAAGTGGGGCGCAGGGCATGGTTCTGGGTCAGGCACTGGATATTGCGGCTGAAACGGCGTCTGCCCCGCTGTCGCTGGACGAAATCACGCGGCTGCAAGCAGGCAAGACGGGGGCGTTGATCGAATGGTCCGCCTGCGCGGGCGCTCGGTTGGCGCAAGCCGATCCGACACCGTTGCGCCAATATGCCCAAGCCCTTGGGCTTGCTTTTCAAATCGCCGATGACATCTTGGATATCGAGGGCGATGCCGAAAAGGCAGGCAAACGGCTGCAGAAAGACGCGGATGCAGGCAAAGCAACCTTTGTTTCGCTTCTGGGATTGGATGCAGCCAAGGCCCGTGCCGCAGAGCTAGTAGGCGAAGCCTGCGCCGCGCTGGATGGGTATGGGGCCAAGGCTGAAACCTTGAAGGACGCTGCTCGCTTCGTTATTGCCCGGGACAGCTAAGCCAGGAACGCGCCAAATGTCTGACCGTCCGAATACGCCACTGCTGGACCTTGTGAACCGCCCTGCGGATCTGAAGCAGTTCTCGGATGCTCAACTGCATCAGGTGGCGCAGGAATTGCGGGCCGAGACGATCTCGGCCGTGTCGGTCACCGGCGGGCATCTGGGCGCGGGCCTTGGTGTGGTTGAGTTGACGACGGCGTTGCATGCGGTCTTCGACACACCGCGCGACAAGATCATCTGGGACGTGGGGCATCAGTGCTATCCGCACAAAATCCTGACCGAACGCCGCGACCGTATCCGCACCTTGCGTATGAAGGATGGCCTCAGCGGCTTCACCAAGCGCAGCGAGAGCCCCTATGACCCGTTTGGCGCGGCGCATTCCAGTACCTCGATCAGCGCCGCATTGGGCTTTGCCGTCGCGCGTGATCTGGGCGGTGTAACGCCCGAAGGGCTAGGCGATGCGATAGCGGTGATAGGCGATGGCTCCATGTCTGCGGGCATGGCGTTTGAGGCGATGAACAACGCAGGCCACCTGCGAAAGCGCCTGATCGTGATCCTGAACGACAATGAGATGAGTATCGCGCCACCCGTCGGCGCTCTGTCGACCTACTTGTCGCGCATTTACGCCGAGGAACCGTTTCACGAACTGAAGGCCGCCGCCAAAGGCGCGGTTTCTCTGCTGCCCGAGCCGTTCCGCGAAGGAGCCAAACGCGCGAAAGAGATGCTCAAAGGGATGGCCGTTGGCGGGACCTTGTTCGAAGAGTTGGGGTTCTCTTATCTTGGCCCGATTGATGGGCATGACATGGACCAGTTGCTGCCGGTTCTGCGCACCGTCAAGGCACGGGCGACTGGGCCGATCCTGATTCATGTGTTGACCAAAAAGGGCAAAGGCTACGCCCCGGCCGAGCAGGCCCGCGACAAGGGCCACGCAACCGCCAAGTTCGATGTTGTCACGGGTGAACAGAAAAAAGCGCCCTCAAACGCGCCGTCTTATACCTCGGTCTTTGGCAAGACGCTGGTGGAAGAGGCCGCGCGCGATGACAAGATCGTTGCCGTGACCGCCGCCATGCCCGATGGTACCGGGTTGAACCTGTTTGCGGAACGCTACCCCTCTCGCTGTTTTGACGTGGCGATTGCGGAGCAGCATGGCGTGACCTTCTGTGCCGCGCTGGCTGCAGGCGGGATGAAACCCTTCTGCGCGATGTATTCGACGTTCCTGCAGCGCGGCTATGATCAAGTTGTGCATGACGTGGCGATCCAGCGTCTGCCGGTGCGCTTTGCCATCGACCGGGCCGGGCTTGTTGGCGCGGATGGCGCCACTCATGCCGGGTCGTTCGATATTGCCTATTTGGCCAATCTGCCCGGCATGGTCGTCATGGCCGCCGCAGATGAGGCCGAGCTGATGCATATGGTGGCCACCGCCGCAGCCCATGATGACGGCCCGATTGCGTTCCGCTATCCCCGGGGCGAGGGCGTTGGCGTTGACCTGCCCGAAAGGGGCGAGGTGTTGGAAATCGGCAAAGGCCGGTTGATCCAGAAGGGCGCGCGTGTGGCTTTGTTGTCCTTCGGCACCCGTCTGGCCGAAGTACAGAAAGCGGCTGAGGCCTTGTCGGCGCGCGGAATCACCCCGACCATTGCGGACGCGCGTTTTGCCAAGCCGCTGGACAGTGATCTAATCCTCGATATGGTCGAAAACCACGAGGCGCTGATCACCATCGAAGAAGGCGCCGTGGGCGGGTTCGGCAGCCACGTTGCGCAGCTTCTGGCCGACGAAGGCGTGTTTGATCGCGGGTTCAAATACCGCTCGATGGTCTTGCCCGACATCTTCATTGATCAGGCCAGCCCGGCAGATATGTACGCGGTTGCCGGCATGAATGCTGAACAGATCGAAGCCAAGGTTCTGGATATTCTGGGGGTTGCGACCATCGGCGAAAAACGCGCCTAGCGGCCTCGTCTAGCCCAGTTCCTTCAACCCCAGTCGCACGGCCCGGTTGGGGTTTTGTTTCAGGATATGTGCGCCCAGGCGGCGGGCGAGGTCCTTGTGCCCTTTCTTGACCGCGCGATTGAACAGCTCTCGCTGGTAGCGCGGGAATTGTTTGCGGGCGCGCAGAAGGGTGTAGAACTCAGCCTCGGTGAGAGTTCCGTTCAACGCCCCTAGAATGATCGGGTGCAGGATACCCATCTGCAGCAGAGACGACCCCAAGCGATGCCCCAGCAGCGGCGCGCGCAGATGCGAGACGTTGGTGTTCGTGAACCGCGCCGCGTGGCCAGCATCCAGCGGCTCATAAGGGTCATAGAGGATCGACACCCGCCGCGCCGCCTGACTGACCTGTGCTGCATCGCCATAGGAGCCGGTAAAGTCCCGATCCCACACGGTTTTATAGCGCGTCTCCCACGGGACAACGGACTTGTCGACCGTGCTTTGCGGTGAGATCGCAACCACATCACAGCCCGGTGCTGCCGGAGAAAAAGCGCAGGCCGCATAGCCGCCCATCGAGGCCCCGTAGAAGACAACGCGCTGAAACTGCTTGAAGAAACCGCTCTGCTTCAACTCATCGAACTGGTCATAGACCCACGGTTCGCGATACCAGGTCCAGCCGCCTGCAATGGCCGACAGCATCGACCAGTTCTGCTCTTTGATGAAAGAATATCCCCATGGGCGGCGGTCTTTGCGGTTGTTCATCGCCACGTCCAGATTGTCGAAGGTCACCACCAGAGTGTCCTTGGACCGCGGCATAAAAAGCAGCGAGTGCCCGTTCTCGCCCGGCCTATACCAGCCGTCCTTTCCGGCCAAATCCGTCGCGATCCGCGCCCAGCTGCTTGCGGCATCGGTGGGTTCGGGCGGTTTGGGCAAGACCTTCACGCGGGTGACCTCGTGCCCGTCAACCTCATGCGTGGCGATCTTTTCATTGGTCCCGAAGGCCTTGAGGAAGGGAAACGCGCCCGAGCCTTTGCGGATATCCATGAACAGCCGCGTGTCGGAATGCAGCATCCGGGTCAGAAATTTCTCAAGGAAAGGCACCTTGTAGCGATCGCCGAACCCTTCGAGATTGCACAGCACATCCACCGGCTTCAGCCGATCCTCGGAGGTGATAATTTCGATCCGGTCCGGGTCGACCTCATGATCGGTCAGAAAGGCGACATAGTCGGCGATCCACGGCTCCTCTTCGGATTTGAACTTGCCGCGACGGTTCACGTCGACCAGCTTGACGTCGCAATCGAACTTATGATGCAGCGCCAGAACAAAGCTGCGCGCCCTGCCGGTCAGATCCGCGACCGAGCGGACCTCGGTCAGGTCGACCTCATCAATCAACGCGCCGTCAAACACCGTGTGCCCGCGCCCTTTGATCGGCGCGAGGACCGGGTTGATACCCGTCTCTGCCACAAGTTTGGCAAGATACGTGCCTTTGGGCGGCAGGCCGTTGTGATGATTGCCCAACTGGCGCTTGTTGGAGGCCCACAAATGAAGTGCCGTGGTGTCTTCGGCAATCAGCTGCTTGGCCAACGCCACACGACGCATGAACTTGTACCGCTCGGGGAAGGTGACCGGGTAGAAGGCGCTGACCGGCAGGGCGTGGTGCTCCAAACCCAACGCGTGAACAAAATGTGTTACCATCATCGGCCCCCAGACACCCCATGGCTGCTGCGAAATGTGAACCGGGTTGCCGCTTTCCGCCGCCTGCTGCATGGCGCGCTGTTTCGCCTTCGGCAGGAACGGCGCGATGGAATAGCGATCCTCGGTGAAGTCCAGCATCTGGCGCAGCAGCTCGCTGTCAGCGGGAATGCCCAGCACCGCGTTGTTGATCCGAGGTGAGTCCGGCAGCTCATAGCCAAAGACATAGTCGCTGTCATAGGTCATAGGACGGTGGCAGAAGATATCCGTGTCGATCCAGATCATGCCGGGGCATTTCTGGATCATGTGCAGCCGGAACCAATCAGCAAACAGCGCGAATGAGTTCTTCTGTTCGTATTTGATGAAATCGTCGGTATCTATGATCTCGCGCCCGTCGCGGCGGATCACACCATCAGGGACGTTGGGGATATCCTCGTAGGAAAACAGGGTGATCTTCTGCCCTTTGTCCACAAAGGATTTCAGGCACAGCTGTTCAAGCCAACTGAGCGGGCCACCGATCCATAACGTGCCAACCTCGCGCGTGCGTGCCATCCGCGTATCCTTGTGCCTGCGTGTATTTTGGCACACGCGTCGTTTTCTTGATCCTAAGGTCTTGCGCCGCGCTTGGGTACCGCCAGATTACGCAGCAGGCGCGAATAGTTGGCCGGGCGTGACCTTGCTGCATCCCGTTTCGCGCCGCATAGACAAGACCTAGGCGTCACGGCAGGCAAGCGAGCAGACAGTCATGAGCAACGAGACTTATACAGTCGTCTCAACGATGAAAAACGAAGGCCCCTACATCATCGATTGGGTGGCGCATTACAAAACGCTGGGCTTTGACCACATTCTGGTCTGCACGAATGACTGCACTGATCCCACCGTCGAAATCCTTCTGCGCCTGCAAGAGATGGGGCTGGTCACCCAGCACAACACAATCATTCGCGGCGGCGGCATTCACCGTTCGGCCCTGCGGCAGGCCTCGCGTCGCTACGACATCGTGATGGATGCCAAATGGGTCTTTGTCTGCGATGTGGATGAGTACCTGAATATCCATATGGGCGACGGCTCGGCCCGCGCGCTGGTCGAAGGGTCTGGTGCGGATGCGGATGTAATCTCGGTCCCTTGGCGGGTCTTCGGCCCGGACCATATCGAGCGGTTCGACGACGCGCCCGTCACCCAGCAATTCACCATGGGCGAGCTTGAATGGGACGCAGAGGAACGGCCCAAAACCGGTAAATTCGTCAAGTCTCTCTACACCAACCAGCATAAATTCAAGCGGATGGGCCTGCATGCGCCGGTGTCGCTTGATGAGCATGTCTCGGACACGAAGCGTGTTCTGCCCGGCGGCGCGGACTACGTCGTTGATGGCGCTCGCACCGAGAACCCGCCCCTGTTTACCCACGCGCAGGTCAACCACTATGCGCTGCGCTCGATGGAGAGTTTTCTGATCAAACGCGCGCGCGGGCGGGCGAACCACAGCCACCACGTGCTGGGTATGGAATACTGGGACAGGTTCAACCTCAACGACGAAAAAGACATCTCGATCGAGCGCTACGCCCCCCAAAGCAACAAGCTGGCGGAGGAACTGAAATCGGACCCGGTTTTGGGCGATCTGCATGCGCGGGCGGTAGAATGGCACCGGCGCAAGGCAGCCTCAATGAAGCTGGATCCGGAAATGGATGAACTTGTAAACGGGCTAAAAGCCGCGCTTTAGGCTCTAATGTTGGGTTTCCCCATCATGATCGACGGTAAAGAACCAATCTTTGTCGGGGTCACGCTCCAGCACGTCATCCGGAATGGATGAAGGGCCTTTGAGGAACACATTGGCCCCGAAATGCCGGTGCAGACGCGCAAGCTTTTCAAGGCGCGCGCCTGTCAGTTCGGCGTAGAAAGCGGCGTAGTTCGGTGTGGCCTTCAGTTCCGCGATCTTGACCCGGTGGCGATCTACGGAATGGGCATGCGCGGCGGCGATCTCGGGATCGCTGAGCAGACGGTCCAGTTCGGCCTGCATCGCAGGCACCATACGCGCGATGGAATGATCCTCGGCGTAGTTGTTGTTCATGCGGAACCAATAGGCGAGGCCCTGATCCCGCTCAACATGGTTCACCCGGCCCCTGTCACGCTTGACCAAAAAGCTCTCGGCCGAGCGGACGGCATAGTGGTTCAACTGCACAAGATCGTAGCCATAGGTGTTGATCGTGGACCGCCAGCCATTGCGAAACATCGAACGCGGCATCGGCGCGCCGGACCCGTTGACCCAGTTGATCTCCTCCCACAATTGCGGATTGAGGCCCTTGGGGCGATGTACACCCAGCTTTCGGAACAGGCCGATATTGCGGAACAGCGTTTTGAAGCCCCAGGCCTGATGCGGCTTGCGGGCATATTCCGGGGCGCAGCGCTGGAACTGTTCGATGATGGGCCTGTCTTCGAACCCATGCAAATCGCTGTTGCCGAACAGACGCCAAGTCATCGCGATCATGTTGGCGTCAGGCACAGCGGCAAACAGCGCGTCCAGAGTGCCGTCGCCGCATTTGATGTTCACATATTCGTCCACATCAATGCAGGCGACCCATGTAGCGTCCTTTACGACTTTCTCATCATCCGCGGAATGCAGGGCCGCGTGCTGCGGACGCATGTCCATCTGCCGGAACGGGTTGTCTCGGTGCTGAACCAGGCCTTTGCTTTGCAGCATCTCCAGCATCGTATCAGTGCCGTCGGTGCAGTCATTGGTGTAGATCAGGAAATCATCGAACCCGATGGCACGATGGTAAGCGAGCCATTCCAGAATGAACGGACCTTCGTTCTTCATCGTGGTCACGATGGCACATCGCCCGCGCCCTGTTTTTTTCGAGGCAACCTGCAGCTCGGGCATCCGCACCGGCTTGTGCCCCCAGGTCGTGGCGGACAAATGCAACAGCGGCTCATGCTCGATCAGAGAGGTCTTGGGCACGATCTTCGAGATCGAGCGTGTCGGGTGCCGCAACAGCATATGGCGGTAAAACCCCATAGTTAGGGTCGAATCCGGGCGCGCATTTCCGACCCGGACCAGCCGCCAGACCGCATCTGGGGCGGATTTGGCTGGCGCGATGCACCAGCGCTGCCGACCGCCCGTCGCATCGAACTGCACGCAGATATGATCGCCGAAATGCGCCTTTTGGCCCGCACGCACGCGCCACGGATAGCAATGCCGTCCAAACAGCGCGATCAGCCCGCCCTCGGCTGCAACGGCTGCGTCGAAGACGGATGTATCTGTTTCGACCATCAAATCATGCACATCGATATTTGCCACCGCGCGCGCGCGGGCCAGAAACCGTGTGCGCAGGATCTCATAGACCGAAAACGCGCCAAGCGGGCTGTCCCATGGGCTGGGAGGCGGGACCTCCATCCGGTCCTTGCCCGGAGATTCGCTGACGCAAAACGGGTGTGCCTCGGGCGGAAGGTCGGGTTTGCCCAGCGGCACCGGGCTTTGGACCAGAACCACCTGACAGGCCATAGCATGGCTTTCCAGACCTTCGCGAAGCGCGGCGGCAAACCCATCCTCGGCACCCAGAGGAGCGCGGTCGAGGATCGCCACAGCCTCAACCCCCTGTGTTTCGATGTGGTAGGCCAGCCACTGCAACACGATCTCTGCGCTTTCGCCGTTGCGTTGGGCGATGAAGGCGTTCTTCCCCTCAAACAGCACGCATTCCGAGGGCGCGCAGCTCAGATCAAAGGCCTCCCCGCAGATCGTAAATCGAGGGTGGGCGTCCTGCGGCAAGCGATATCGCAGGATGCGCGCATCGCCCACGGCGCCTGCCTCCTCGGCTACGCTGCCCTCAGGGGGGACGACATCCTCAGCCGCAATCAAACGATCAAAGAACAACGTGACGACCTGCGCACCATCGTCCTGATGCACGACCGCATCGACCAGGATCGCAACACCCAGATCCTGACCTGCAAGTTGCCGTTCGATCAGCCCCATCACTCAGCCGCCTTTGACAAAAGCGATACCTGCCGGGCAACAAACGCAGCCCCCTCTTGCGCAGAGGGCGGGATGCTGTTGACCAGCCCCAGGCGGAACTCCAGCCGCACGGCCTCGATATCTTGCTGCAAAGCCGCATAGGCGGCACGGTGCCAGTTCAGGCAGGCCTCATGCGCGGCGGCTACGCCGGGCAGGTCCATCAGGTCGGCGTAAACAGCCCGGGTCGCATTCATCATTGTGGAAATGCTTGTCTCTTCGACCGTGTTCCAATTGCGCTCGGCCCAATAGGTCATCCCGATCTCGCGGTCCGTGTGGTTCGGCAAACCACGTGCGCGTTTAACCATGAACTCTTCGCGCGAGCGCAGGGCATAGTGGTTCAACCAGACCTGACGCGCGCCCATAGGCAGACCATAGAGCGAAATCGCGCCATCATTCCCCGCGAAGCGTGCAGGCAGGTCCGCACCATCCGGCCCGATCCAGCGCGCGGGTTTTGACGGTTTGCTGCGGGGCCGATGCACGCCCAGCTTCTGAAACGCCGCCGGACGGTGGAGCGTCTTGAACAGGTGGCCGAGGGGAAAATGCAGATCCGCGGGTGCGGCTTGCGTAAACCTCTCGGGCGTCAAACCGCCGCCACGCTTCACTTGGCCGCCTGCGCCAAAGAACCGCCACGGCAGGGCAAGGGCATCGAAGAGCCCTGATGCTGCCTCGAACCGAGTCAGGAGATCGGGCAGAGAAGCATCTTGCAGACACAAGAATTCATCACAGTCAAAAAACAGCGCCCAGTCGGCCGAGGCGTAGGCCGGGTGATCCGAAGCGTGTTTCAACGCCTGCCATTGCACCGCCTTGTTGCCCTTGGGGTTAAAGGGCAGATGTTCGATCCGCGCGTTTTGCGCCAGCGCACTCAGCAACGCATCGGACCCATCCGAGCAATCGTGGCTTAGAACCAGAAACCGGTCGACGCCTGCCGCAAGGTGATGGGCCAGCCATTCTACCAGAAACGGCCCGTCATCCTTCTGACATGTGATGCCCAATAGGGTCATGCATGACCTCTGACTGCTCTTGGTCTTTTCATTCACTTATAGGCAGATCGGAACAGGAAAGCCACGCGGTTGATCAGGGAAGGGAGCGCTTGGGTAGCGCCAAAAAACAACGCCCCGCGTCTGGAGGAACGCGGGGCGGGTGTTGCGGCGGTCAGGGAGGAGGAGACCGCCGCAGGTACTTAAGGCGTGTTAGTTCACGGCCTTGGCATCAACCACATCTTTTTCGATGGCCTTGCCCGAGGAAATCTGAATCCGGCGCGGTTTCAGCGCTTCGGGCACTTCGCGCTTGAGGTCGATGTTCAGCATGCCGTTTTCATGGCTGGCACCTGTCACGCGAACATGGTCGGCCAGGGCAAAGCGGCGCTCAAACGCACGGGTGGCGATACCGCGGTGCAGATAGCTGCGGTCCTTGTCCTCGGCGGCTTTCTTGCCTGCCACGATAAGTGCGTTTTCCTTCACTTCGACGGACAGGTCTTCTTCGGAAAAACCGGCGACAGCGACGGAAATCCGATAAGTGTCGGCGTCGGTTTTTTCGATGTTGTATGGGGGATAGCTGGGCTGTGCCACGTCGTTGGTCAGAACGCGGTCCATCATGTCGGCGATCTGGTCGAAACCAATGGTGGCGCGGTGCAGCGGTGCAAAATCAAAACTACGCATGTGTCGTTATCCTCATCCTAGAGCGATTTACGATGTTCAGCCCTCCAATCTGGACGGGCCTCGGGTGATACCGGACCCCGTTGTGGCGATCCGATACAAATCAAATGGGTAACGATTTACGTAAGTTCAACCCCCGCCCGAGCTGATGAATTTCGCGCCCGATCCGGACTTGCCCGAACCCACCTGCAATCGGCGGATCTTAGCTTCGGGCCGGGGTGCATCCCGCCGCATGATCGCCTTGAGTTCGGCGACGACCGGAGACAGTTCCATCCCAAAGCCGATCTTGCGGCCCCTACTCTCGCCAATTGCGGAGACAACCGAAAGAATCTGCCAGCGCGACCCGTTTTTGGTGAGAACGGCCGACCCCGATGAGCCAAAGGTGACATCACAATCAAAGGTGATCAGCCCGTCTCGCCGATCCAGGATTCGACAGGATTTTTCGCGCGTTATGGCCTCGGACCGACCTCGACCGTAAGAAGCGACACTGAGTTCCGAGCCGATGACGGGCCCCTGATACAAGACAAACGGATCAGCAATCGAATAGGGGATCGGCTCATCCAGCCTCATAAGCGCCACATCCTCGCGGACG
Source organism: Ruegeria sp. B10 (assembly GCF_056539825.1). Taxonomy (NCBI): domain Bacteria; kingdom Pseudomonadati; phylum Pseudomonadota; class Alphaproteobacteria; order Rhodobacterales; family Roseobacteraceae; genus Ruegeria; species Ruegeria sp. B10. The sequence continues at coordinate 40,750 of NZ_JBQFVP010000019.1, read as the reverse complement.
CCTTGAGACGACAGAGGGTCATTGGTCCCATAACTTGGAAGCGTGGCAATCTGCACCACCTTGCGCTCGGCTAGGGCGACGCCATTGCTCAGTCCAGCGCGGAATGTCACCTCGCCAGGCTCATAGGCCTGTCCGGTGCGTTTGTCCAAGGCACAATGGGCGGCTGTCAGCACCATGTCCTGCGCAATCAGCGTTCCTGTACAGAAGGACCGTTCGCCAACATCCAGCCGGCCGATCGCCTCCCACCCGTAAAGGTCATCGCGATCCGTCAGCGTGCGTTTATTGCTCTGGGCCTGCGCCGCCGTGGCCACCAAAGAGGCGCACAGGACGAAAAGGGCAAAGGCATTCCTCATGGCCGGATAAACCTTGCCCCAACATTCTTGCCAGACCCGGTGCTGCCCGAAGACGGTCCAAACCCATTGCCACTGGACAACTCCGCCTGCAGCAGCTGTAGCGATCCATCCAGCGCGGTACCCAGCGACACGTTTTCCCCATTAAGCTCGGCTTTGGCCGACACCACAGATACGATACGCGGACGCTCACCGCTCAGCGAGAAAATCGGCGCGCCGGAGGCCCCGAAATCGACATCGCAGGACATTACCAAAACGCCCCGATGCCCGGCCATGACCGAGCAAACCTGCTGCAGCGACGGGGCCTCGGCCCGGTCATGCGCATAAGACACCACACCCACCTGCTCGCCTTGATCAGGGCGTGCGCCGGTCTCAAAAGGAATAACGGTGGTGTTTCGAACCGGCTGCCATAGTTCGATCAACGCCAGATCATAGCGGACACGGTCGCTGGTCGCCCTGCCATTATAGACATATTTCGGATGAATCACCGCCTGCCGTGCCGGACGATAGGCCGAGGCGCTCCCGCGTCGCCAACCCGCCAGAAACTCGATCCGCGATGGGTCGATTCGCTTCTTGGTGTGTTTTTCGAACAGGCAATGCGCGGCTGTCAGCACCAGCGTGGGCGAGATCAGCGCGCCAGTACAAAACCCGGTACCATCAATATCCAGCCGCCCAACAGCCATCCATTGCCGCCCGGAATCAGACGTCTCAAGGCTTTTCAGCCCGGTATCCTGTGCCGAGGCGGCCATTGGCAGCACACTCAGCATGATGGCCTTGATCCAGTTGCGCACGCGGTTCTCCGGCTATCCGTTCCGATCAACTGTTCTACGGGTCGCGTGGGGCGAAAATAGGGCAGGTCGGCTTGGCGGAAATTTCCTGTTCAACTGATGCCAAGGCGCATCATCGCTGCCTAGCGCAGAATAGGCACCTCGGAGGTCGCCCCACCCGCCCGCAAACCGCGCGGCTCGGGACCTCCGGTGGCCCAATCCAGTAGCTCGACCGTATGGACGATCGGCAGCTTGGTTCCCGATCCGATCTGCATCATGCAGCCGATGTTTCCCGCCGCAATCAGGTCGGGCTTTTTCGCCTCAATTGTTCGCACCTTGCGCTGCTTCAGTTGGCCCGAGATTTCGGGCTGCATCAGGTTATACGTGCCCGCACTACCGCAACACAGATGGCTGTCAGCGGGTTCAACAACTTTGAAACCAGCGCGTTTCAGCAGGTCCTTCGGGTAGGTCTTGATCTGCTGACCATGTTGCAAGGAACAAGCCGCATGATAGGCCACGGTCAGCCCCTGATCCGACTGCCCGGGCAGGTCCAATTGCATCAGGACCTCACTGATATCCATCGCAAGGGCCGACACCCGTGCCGCGTCCTGCGCCAGAGGGTCATTTCGGAACATGTGCCCGTAGTCCTTGACCGTCGTTCCACAGCCCGAAGTGTTGATGACGATGGCGTCCAGCCCATCCCCATCCATCTCGCGAACCCATGCACGGATATTGCCTGCCGCCGCCGCGTGGCTCTGCTTGCTTTTGCCCATGTGATGGGTCAGTGCACCACAACATGCGGCCCCTTCGGCCACCACCACCTCGCATCCCAACCGGGTCAGCAGCCGGATCGTGGCGTCGTTGATATCGGTGTTCAGAGCCTTTTGCGCACAGCCCGTCATCAAAGCCACACGCTTTTTGCGCGGTGTTTTGGGCGCAAAGCTCTGCGGGTCGTCATTGCGACTGACCGGAGGGATATGTTTCGGCGCCATATCCAGCATCGCCCGCAAACGCGCATCAGGCATCAGAAACCGGAACGGACGCCCCAGTTTGGCCCCGATCAAGGCCCAGCGAAACCGCATCGGATAGGGCAATATCTGCGCCAGAACCCAGCGCAGCATACGATCAGACAATGGGCGCTTATAGTTGTTCTCAATATACTCGCGCGCGTGATCGACCAGATGCATGTAATGCACACCGGACGGGCAGGTCGTCATGCAGGCCAGACAGGACAGGCAACGGTCGATATGTTTGACCATCTTCTCGTCCGGTACACGCTCATTCTCAAGCATATCTTTGATCAGGTAGATACGGCCGCGAGGGCTGTCCAACTCATCGCCCAGCACCTGATAGGTGGGGCACGTGGCGGTGCAAAACCCGCAGTGGACGCAACTGCGCAGGATCTCGTTCGAGCGCTGGATCGCCGGGTCCTGCAGTTGTTCTTCGGTGAAAGTCGTCTGCATCGGCCTACCCCATCAATCCCGGATTAAACAGGGCATGCGGATCGAACCGCTGCCGCAAACCTTGGCTCAGGGCTGCAACCGGTGCGGGCTCCGGTTGGAACCGGCCCAGCGCCTCAACGGTCTCGACCTTCGCCCGCACAATAGAGGCGTGGCCATGAAAACCGCCAAGACGCGCGCGGACATCGGTGCCCTCATCCACCAACGCCCAGATCAAACCGCCGCCCCAATCGAGCAGGAGTTTATTCGCCTCAAGCCGCGCAGTGATTTCCGGCGCCTCGCTGGGCTTGACCGAGATACGCCAGACATCGCCCTCTTTGCCCGCGAACGGGGTCACGTCCCGGATCGCGCGCCAAGTGGCATCTGAGTTCTCAACAACGGCGACCTCGCCGAACCCGGACAGCACGTCCTGCAATCGTCCGATGCGATACGCAACCGAGTCCGCAAACCCCTCAATCCGCAGCAATGCCTGACCTGTTTCGGGGGCAAAGGCAGCTCCGCTCACCTCATAAGGCGACCTCAACGCGGCAGACAGAACCTCAACCGCGCCCGTGGCATGGGCAACCGGCACACCCAAGGTCACGACCGCTTCGGGGCTCGGCAACACTTTCAACGACACTTCGGTCAGCACCCCGAGCGTCCCCCAGGAGCCCGCCATCAGCTTGACCAGATCATAGCCGGTGACATTCTTCATCACCCGCCCGCCATTCTTGACGACCTGCCCTTGCCCGTCGACATAGCGCACGCCCAGCAGAAAATCCCGACACGCCCCGGCCTGCACCCGCCGTGGCCCCGAGATATTGGCGGCAACAACCCCGCCAATCGTCGGCTCACCCGAGGTGCCCAACAGCACGCGGTAGTCCACAGGCTCGAACGCCAGTTGCTGACCTTCGGCCTCCAGCGCGGCGTCAATCTCAGCCACCGGGGTTCCTGCCTGCGCAACCAAAGTCAGCGCGCCGGGTTCATAGAGCGATATCCCACGCAATCCATCTACATTCAAAACCGCCCCCGGGCCATCCACCCCGCGCGTCCCGCCACCTGCAATACGCACCGGCCCCTGCAACCCGGCCACGATCTCGGCCAGTTCCAATTCTGTCTCAGGTCTCATGACACTTCTTCTGTTCCAAAATACCTCGGGGGAGTCGCGCCTGCGCGACGGGGGAGAGCCCCCTATTCCGCAGCCATCCGGCGCGCCTGCGACACGTCCAACGGAAACACCTTGGCCGGGTTCAACAGCCACTGCGGGTCAAACACATCCTTCACCGCCATCTGCGCTTCAAGATCGGCCGCGCTATATTGATGCGACATCAGATCCCGCTTTTCGATGCCCACCCCATGCTCTCCGGTCAGGCAACCGCCCACATCGACGCAAAGCTTCAGGATATCGGCACCAAACGCCTCGCATTTTTCCAGATCACCGGGCTTATTGGCATCAAACAGGATCAGCGGGTGCATATTGCCGTCGCCTGCGTGGAAAACATTGCCGACAGGCAGGCCATAGTCCTCGCTCAACTCTCCGATACGACGCAGAACCTGTGGCAGCGCCGAGACCGGGATCGTGCCATCCAAGCACATGTAATCATTCATCTGCCCCATCGCGCCAAAGGCCGATTTCCGACCCAGCCAGATCTTTGCGCTTTCTTCCGCCGACTGGCTTTCGCGCAGTTCCACCGGGTTGTGGCGCTTGGCGATCTCGACGATTTTCGACAGCTGATAGTCGATCTCGGCATCCGAGCCTTCGACCTCGACAATCAGTAGTGCGTGGCAATCGGGGTAGCCGGCATGGGCGAAGTTCTCACACGCCTTGATGCAGAGCGTATCCATGAACTCGATCGCAACCGGCAAGATACCCGACTTGATGATGTCCGAGACGCATTGACCGGCGACCTCATTGTCATCGAACCCCATCAGAACCGGCCGTGCGCCTTCTGGTTTGCGCAGGATGCGCAGCGTCGCCTCGGTCACGACGCCAAGCTGCCCTTCCGAGCCGCAGATCACGCCCAATAGATCCAGCCCGCCGGAGTCCAGATGTGCGCCGCCGATCTCGACCACGCTGCCATCCATCATCACCATGGTCACGCCCAACAGGTTGTTGGTTGTCACTCCGTATTTCAGACAATGCGCTCCGCCCGAATTCATCGCGATGTTCCCCGCAATTGCGCAAGCCAACTGGGAGGATGGGTCGGGCGCGTAGAAGAAATCCTCCTCTTCTACTGCGCCGGTCACGCTGAGATTGGTGCGGCCGGTCTGAACGCGGATGAAACGGTTGTCATAGTCGGTCTCCAGCACGTCATTCATGCGCGCCACGCCAAGGATTACACAATCCGCCGTCGGCAGCGCCCCGCCTGCAAGCGAAGTCCCCGAACCGCGCGGGACCACCGGCACGCCTTCGTCATGGCAAATGCGCAGCACGTCCGAGACCTCCTGCGTGGTCGAAGGCAGCACCGCCAGCATGGGTGGGCAACGATACGCGGTCAGCGCGTCACACTCATAGGCCCGCGTTTCCGACGGGTCGTGAATCACTGCGTCCTCAGGCAAAACCTGCAGCAATCGCGCCAGAACGGCCTGCTTTCGGGCAAGCACATCAGGATTTGGCTGGGGCATTTCCATCGCTGATCCTCCAATTTGGTAAAATAATATTACCAATTTCTCCGTCTGGCAAGTTTTATGATCTGACCCTACTGTCGCGCCATGACCTGGATTGATCGCGCGCTTATGTTTTCGACGCTGGACTATGCGGCCGTTTTGCTTTTGCTGGTGGCCTGGCAAGGGATCGGCTGGAAGATCGAACACCCTTCGCCGGGCAAACTGTCTGTTGCGATGATGATGGACGATTTCCGCCGCGGCTGGATGCACGAGATGGTCACCCGCCAGCCCCGCATGTTCGACGCACAGGTTGTTGCAGCCATGCGGCAGGGCAGCACCTTTTTCGCCTCAACCACGATGATCGCAATTGGCGGTGGGCTGGCCTTGTTGGGTAATACCGAGCAACTGGCAGGCGTTGCCAGCGATCTGGCCATCGGCAGCGCCCCTGCATTGGTGTGGGAGATTAAGATCCTCGTCGTAATCCTGTTTCTGGCAAACGCGTTTCTAAAATACGTCTGGGCGCACCGCTTGTTCGGCTACTGCGCCGTTCTGATGGCGGCCGTGCCGAATGAACCCGATGACCCGGAAGCCTACCCGCGCGCTAGGCAAGCCGCCGAGATCTGTGTGACCGCCGCCCGCAGCTTCAACCGCGCGCTCAGGGCCACCTACTTCGCGCTTGCCTCGCTTGCGTGGTTTCTAGGCCCCATCGCGTTGATCATTGGCACCGTGATCACATTCGGTGTTCTCTACCGGCGTGAGTTCGCATCACATTCGAGAACGGTGCTTCTGACCTTGCCCCCTGACACCAAGACGTGATCCCTATTTCGCAACCAATTCCTTAGGATCTGCCCATGCGCTATCTGATTCTGACTGCTTTCTTTGCCACACCCGTTCTTGCCGATCCTCCGACCATCGAGAGCGTCTCGGCCAGCCGCAGCGGAGATACGTGGCGTTTTGATGTGACGATCCGGCATCCGGATACCGGATGGGATGACTACGCCGATGGTTGGCGCGTGCTGGACATGGACGGGGCCGAGCTTGGTATGCGCGTATTGCATCACCCGCATGTGGACGAACAGCCCTTCACCCGCTCACTGAGCGGCGTCTCGATTCCCGAAGACACCACGCAGGTGCAAATTCAGGCTCGCGACAACGTCGGCGGTTGGAGCGAAGACACCACGATCATCGACCTGAACTAAGGATCAGAACACCCCGAGGCTCAGCCCCGCCGCCATAGCCGCGCCGATCTCGCGGCACTGATCCAGTTGGTCTTCGGGGATTGTCTTCTCGGCCAGTATCGCCTCAGGCGATTGAGCATAAGTGCAGATGATCAAAGGCGGCTGCACTTCTTTCAACCGCCAGCCGGTGGCGATGCGGGCGGTTTGACGGGCGGCGTTCTCTCCGTCAGACCCGGCACACACCATCTGAGCGTAGGGGCGACCTTCGACCCGGCCCAGAACGGGATAGTAGCAGCGATCAAAGAACTCTTTCATCAGGCCCGAAATCGCGGCGAGGTTTTCGGGGGCGCAGAAAATGTAACCGTCGGAGGCCAGCAGGTCTTCGGGCCCGGCCTGATCTGCGGTTTTCAGGACGATATCTGCCTCATCCCTACCGGCCTCGGCCGCTGCTTCGGCCATTTGCCGAGCACCGCCGGTGCGCGAATGATAGACAATCAGAAGCTGCGCCATGTCAGACCCGTTTCAGACCCGGTGATAGGGGCCGCCCGACAAGATGGTTGCGGCCCGGTAGAGTTGCTCGGCCAACATCACACGGACCAGCATATGGGGCCAGACCATGGACCCGAATGAGATGGAAAAATCCGCCTCAGCGCGCAGTGAAGGGTCAATTCCATCTGCTCCACCGATGATCAGCGCCAGATCCTGCCGCCCGGCGTCGCGCCAATTCCCCAGCTTTTGGGCAAAATCCGGTGAAGACATCAGCCGTCCGCGCTCATCCAGCGTACAAATCACAGCGCCTTTGGGCAGTGCCTTGCGCAGCAGACCGGCCTCGGCGCCCATGCCTGCGTTTTTCTTGTCTTCAACCTCGATCACCCGCGCAGGACCAAGGCCCAGGCCACGGCCAGTGCGGTCGAAACGGGTCAGGTAATCGTCAAGCAGGGTTTTCTCGGGTCCGGCGCGCAATCGCCCGACCGCAACTATGCTGATACGCATATCTCTCTCGCCTCCGGCCCTTCAATAAAGGCCGGGATGGCGCCTCAGTTGGCTGAGGCGCTGCCGCCCGCAGGCTGCCACATCTTTTCCAGCTGGTAGAATTCACGCACTTCGGGGCGGAAGATATGGACGATTACGTCGCCCGTATCGATCAACACCCAGTCACCAGCATCCTTGCCTTCGACCTTCGAGGTGAAACCGAATTCCTGCTTGATGCGATCCGTCAGCTTTTCCGCCATGGCTGCGACCTGACGGGTCGACCGACCCGAGGCAATCACCATGTGATCCGCAACAGAAGACTTACCTTGCAGGTTGATCTGCACGACGTCTTCGGCCTTGTCGTCGGAAAGTGAGGAAAGGATACGCTCAAGCAGCTTGTCGCTGATTGACTGAGAGTGGGCCATTACACTGGCCCCGTCATCGGCGGGCAAACCCGCCTGGGTATGTAGAGACAGGACATAGTCCTCCTTTGCTGCGCGCCGTAAAACCCGGCGCAGGGTAACTTCAAGGTAGCAAGCGACCCATGACATTTCAATGAAGCACGCCTGATGCCTCGCATGAATGTGCCCTGATGGCATCTGGGGGCCTTACAAGACCTTGATAGACTCGGCCAGTGTCTATATCTGACCGGAATATGAGACTCAATGTAGCCCAACTTCAGAATCTGGAAGACCGCGCGCGGTTGCGCGAACGGTTCTATGGGGCTGCCCGCACGGTTCTGGCCCGCCTATCGGCGGCCTAAGCCACCTCGCCAGCTATTTCTCATTACATACGGGAGAGGACCGATGTCCCCCAAAACACTCTATGACAAGATCTGGGATGCCCATGTCGCGCATGAAGCCGATGATGGTACCTGCCTTCTTTATATCGACCGCCACCTGGTTCACGAAGTGACCAGCCCGCAGGCGTTCGAAGGCCTGCGCATGGCCGGCCGTAAGGTACGCGCACCGGAAAAGACGATTGCCGTGCCGGACCACAACGTTCCGACCACACCGGACCGCGTTAACGGGATCGAAAACCCCGAATCGCGCATTCAGGTCGAGGCGCTGGACAAGAACGCCAAGGATTTCGGCATTCACTACTATCCTGTGCATGACGTCCGCCAGGGCATCGTCCACATCGTCGGCCCTGAGCAAGGCTGGACCCTGCCCGGCATGACCGTTGTTTGCGGCGACAGCCACACCGCCACCCACGGCGCGTTTGGCGCCCTCGCCCACGGCATTGGTACGTCCGAGGTTGAGCACGTTCTGGCCACTCAGACCCTGATCCAGAAGAAGTCCAAGAACATGAAGGTCGAGATCACCGGCAAATTACAGCCGGGCGTGACCGCCAAGGACATCACCCTGGCCGTTATCGGTGAGACCGGCACGGCGGGCGGCACCGGCTATGTCATCGAATATTGCGGTGAAGCAATCCGCGATCTGTCTATGGAAGGTCGCATGACCGTCTGCAACATGGCGATCGAAGGTGGCGCGCGTGCCGGTCTGATCGCGCCGGACGAAACCACGTTTGAATATGTCAAAGGTCGCCCGCATGCTCCGAAAGGCGCTCAGTGGGAAGCGGCGCTGGACTGGTGGAAAACGCTCTACACCGACGAAGGCGCGCATTTTGACAAGGTCATCACGCTACGTGGTGAAGATATTGCGCCGGTCGTCACATGGGGCACTAGCCCCGAAGACGTTCTGCCGATCACAGCATCCGTCCCGCACCCTGAGGACTTTGAAGGCGGCAAAGTCGACGCGGCCCGCCGTTCGATCGAATATATGGGTCTGGAAGCCGGTCAGAAGCTGAGCGATGTCGAAGTCGACACCGTCTTTATCGGGTCCTGCACTAACGGTCGTATCGAAGATCTGCGCGCCGCCGCGGAAATTCTGAAGGGCAAGAAAATCAAGGACGGTATGCGCGCCATGGTCGTCCCGGGTTCGGGTCTTGTCCGCGCCCAGGCCGAAGAAGAAGGCCTTGCCGAGATTTTCAAAGAGGCCGGTTTCGAATGGCGTCTGGCGGGATGCTCGATGTGTCTGGCGATGAATCCCGACCAGCTGCAACCGGGCGAGCGTTGTGCCGCGACTTCGAACCGCAATTTCGAAGGTCGTCAGGGGCGTGGTGGGCGGACTCACCTGCTGAGCCCGGCAATGGCTGCCGCTGCGGCAATCACAGGACGGCTGACAGACGTCCGTGAATTGATGTAAGGTCCCCTCATATCTAGATATTTGAGGGATTGAACAAATGAGTGACTGGATCAAATGGCTCCTGCTGGGGCTCCTATCCATAGCGTTCGGTATCTTTGTGCTGGGCGCACCTGTCGTGGCATCTGTCGCCGTGACGGTGGTAACCGGCGTGTTGCTGCTGATCTCGGGTGTGCTGCAGGTTGTTGGCGGCTTCACGGTTGAAGGCGTTGGCAACAAAATCCTGTCACTCATCATGGGTGCGGTCATGCTGTTTCTGGGCTGGTCCTTTCTGGATCACCCGTTGCAGGGCACGCTGACGCTGGCGACTGTGATGCTGATCCTGTTCATGGCAGGCGGCATCGCGCGGATCATTCTGTCGTTCCAGATGAAGGGAACGCAGTTTTTCTGGCCCACGATGATCTCGGGCATCTTGTCGATCGTCCTCGCAGGCATCATCTGGAGCTATGTCGGGCAGCAACCGCAGGCCCTGCTGAGCATTCTGGGGATCTTCCTGGGCATCGAGATGCTGTTTAACGGGTTCGGATTGGTCTTCATGGCGTTCTTCGTCAAGAACGCACCCAAAGACGAAACAACTGAAGCGAAAGAAGCTTAAACGCGAGGCACGGGCGCGGCCCTACCCCGCAGGAGTGTAGACATGGAAAAGTTTGACAAAGTCCACGGGGTGGCCGCCCCAATGCCGCTGATCAATATCGACACCGATATGATCATCCCCAAAGTTCACCTGAAGACCATCAAACGGTCCGGCCTTGGCGTCGTTCTGTTTGACGAGATGCGCTATCACGACGACGGGCAGGAGAATGAAGAATTCGTTCTGAACAAACCCGCCTATCGCGAGGCCGAGATTCTGGTGGCCGGAGACAATTTTGGCTGCGGATCGTCGCGGGAACACGCACCTTGGGCGATCAAGGATTTCGGCATCAAGGTCGTGATCTCGACCAGCTTCGCCGACATCTTCTTCAACAACTGTTTCAAGAACGGCATCCTGCCCATCGTGGTCGAAGAAGAGCATCACGCGGTTCTGATGGACGACGCGCATAAGGGTGAAAACGCCCGCATGACCGTGCATTTGGAAGATCAGAAGATTACCACTTCGGACGGTGTTGAGATCACCTTCGACATCGACCCGCACCGCAAGCACTGCCTGCTGAACGGTCTGGACGATATCGGCCTGACGATGGAAAAAGACCATCACATCGACAAGTTCGAGGATCACGCCGGTCAGGCCCGTCCCTGGGTGTGATTCTGGGGACGAATCTGTTGATACTCAACCTAACGGAGTCGCCAAGGCGGCTCCGTTCGCATTCTTGGGGTTGAAAATCCGAGAACCACAACATGTAGGTCTCAAATTGAGATACACGTCGGATTTGCGTCGAAATTGATGCAATCCCGCACCAGTTGCGCCATCATTTTGCCCGAAATCACGTGTTATCTGCACCCTGGCTTGAGCGAATTACCGCTTATCGTCCATGTTGGGCCGAAAGAGGTATCCGTCATAAAACGCAGGCGACGGGCGCAAGTTGGAATGAAGCCGACATAGAATTGGCTGGTTCCGGTTTGAAAAAGGGTTCGGATAGTGATTGCACGCACGACAGGGGCGGCGATACGTGGGATTTTGGTCGCCGTTATGGTGTTAACCCCCGCGTTGTACCTGCCAGTTTCATCTACGAACGGGACCGAGGTCATTGTCTTCCTCGCGATCCTCGCGTTCATCCTGACCTTTGCCGAATATAACTCGGCCTTCCCCAGCTTTATCGAATTCCGTGATGCGCCGCCGGTGAACCGTTTGCGCTTCGTTGGCCTGATGTCGATGGTCACGTTCCTGACGCTGATCTGCAAAAACGCCTATGCGCCGACTGAAATGACCCGCTTTTCCTACGCGATGGGCTTGTCCGTCGCGAATGTAGTCGATTTTCCCTATTCGCCGGTTCGGTTGATCGTTTTGATGCTGCCCGCAGATGCTGCCCAGCCGCTGGTTGAGCTTGTGCGTGTCGCTGCCAGCATCGCCTACATGGCCGCATTGGTGACCATCGCAAGCTTCGCCTATGCTGTGAAACTGCGCGGCTGGCCGACTGGAAACGGGGCGTTCAATGTGTGGACAAACCTGCCTCTGTTCGACCCGACCAAAGGCGGTGACGTGGTAACACGCCTGCAGCGCGATGGGCGCCTGAACATCTGCATTGGCATCCTGTTGCCCTTCCTGATCCCGGCAGTGATGAAACTGCTGACAAATATCTTGCTCCCGATCTCGCTGAGCAACCCTCAGACCCTGATCTGGACCATGTGCGCCTGGGCATTTTTGCCCGCAAGCATGATCATGCGCGGCATGGCAACCCTTCGGATTGCCGGGCTGATCGTTGAGAAACGCCGCGCATATTCCACGACCGAGTCCACTCAGACCGCATGATCCGTTCCCTGATCCTGCTGATGCTGCCTCTGGCAGCACAGGCAGAGACCGTGCGCGTTGCCACCTATAACACCGAACTCAGCCGTAAAGGCCCCGGACTGCTGCTGCGCGATATTCAGCGCGATGACGAACAGGTTCAGGCCGTCGTCGACGTCTTGGTGACCGTCCAGCCTGACATTCTGGCGTTGCAGGGGATCGACTGGGATATGGATGGTCGGGCGTTGACCGCTTTGGCTGATGCGCTGCGCGCAGCGGGGCTGGATTTTCCACATCATTTTGCCGTCCAGCCCAATACAGGGATAGATAGCGGTCTGGATCTGGACGGAGACGGACGCACCCAAGGACCGGGCGACTCACAGGGCTGGGGCTTGTTCACGGGTCATGGTGGGCTGGCCGTTCTGTCCCGCTACGAGATCGCACAGGACGAGGCACAGGATTTCGCGTCCCTGTTGTGGTCAGAACTTCCGGAGGCTGAACTGCCGGTCGTGAATGGCGCGCCCCACCCCTCAGCACAGGCGCAGGCGGCGCAGAGGCTGTCCTCCACTGGGCATTGGGTGGTTCCCGTCACCACGCCTTTTGGTCATCTGAATCTGATGACCTTTCACGCCACACCGCCGGTCTTCGACGGACCGGAGGACCGCAACGGCCTGCGCAATCGCGATGAGATCCGGTTCTGGTCCCTGCTGCTGGACGGTCGGCTTGGCCCCGTTCCGGATGGCTCTTTTGTCATCGCAGGCGACGCAAATCTGGACGCAAGCAAGAGCGACGGGCGCACCGAGACCATCGCCGCGCTTCTCTCGGACCCCCGCCTGCAAGACCCCCAGCCCAAGACCGCAGAGGGCGACGCCGCAACAGTTAACTGGAAGGCCGTCGGAGAGCTGAGGGTGGACTATGTCCTGCCCTCAGCAGACCTGCAGGTTGTTAACTCGGGCGTATTCTGGCCCAACCCTGAGGACCCGATGCGCGAGACCGCGCAGCGCGCCAGCCGTCACCGGGTGGTGTGGGTCGATGTCGCGTTGCCATAAAAGGCCTAGAGCGGGCCGGTATAGGTACCACGCGCAGGATAGTTGTTTCCGAGGGTGAATTTCAGACCACCAACAATGTCCGCCATGGCCGGACGTCCAAATGGCGTTGTCTGCTGCCACGCGTAATACAGCGTCCGGTCCGTAGCGATGTAAAAATGCCCCGGCTCGGCAAAGAAAGCGGGCTCGGCACTGCCTTCACGCGCGGTTGAGATGTTCAGGCCCCAATCCTCACGCGCGGCGGCCAGAGGTAGGCTGTGCCCTACACGCAGGCGCGATACACCGGCCTTTTCAGCGGCCTCGGCCGCGCGGTCGGCGGTATCTGTGGTGATCATGATGACCTCGACGCCCAGCGCGGCAAAATCATCCAGCGCCGCTTCGACCTCGGTCATCTGCTTGATACAGATCGGGCAATGCAGGCCGCGATACTGGATCACCAGCGTTCCGTTTTCGCCTTTGTCGGCCTCAAGATCGAACACCCCACGCCCGACTGTTTCAATTTTTAGCCCTGGGACGGGATTTCCCGGTATCAACATGTATTTTCCTCGTGATTCATCCGGATCGTCTCATTGACCCGGTGCGGCGCAGACGCTAGGCCCTTTGCGACAAAACGCAAGGAGACTGTCGATGTCCAACCCCTCGCTCCTCATCCTGCCCGGAGACGGAATTGGCCCGGAAGTTATGGCCGAAGTGCGCAGAATCATCTCATGGTTCGACACCAATCGCGGCCTTCACTTTGACGTGAGCGAGGATCTGGTCGGCGGCGCGGCTTATGACGCCCATGGCAAACCCCTGTCGGATGAGACCATGGCCAAAGCCCAAGAGGTAGACGCGGTTCTGCTGGGTGCTGTTGGCGGCCCGAAATACGATGATCTGGACTTCAGCCTGAAGCCCGAACGCGGGCTACTACGCCTGCGCAAGGAAATGGATCTCTATTCCAATCTGCGTCCGGCGCAGTGCTTTGACGCGCTGGCAGATTTCTCGTCGCTGAAAACCGATGTTGTCGCCGGTCTGGATATCATGATTGTGCGCGAGCTGACCTCGGGCATCTATTTCGGCGAGCCGCGCGGCATCTTCGAAGAAGGCAATGAGCGTGTGGGCGTCAACACCCAGCGCTATACCGAATCTGAGATCGAACGCGCTGCGCGCTCGGCCTTTGAACTGGCGATGCGCCGGAACAAGAAGCTGTGCTCGATGGAAAAAGCCAATGTTATGGAATCGGGCATTCTGTGGCGCGAAGTGGTGAACGAGGTCGCCAAGGATTACCCCGAGGTCGAAGTCACCCACATGTACGCCGACAACGGCGCGATGCAGCTGGTGCGCGCGCCCAAACAGTTCGACGTGATCGTGACCGACAATCTGTTCGGCGACATCCTGTCGGACTGCGCTGCAATGCTGACCGGCTCGCTGGGCATGCTGCCTTCGGCGTCCTTGGGTGCCCCGATGGAGAATGGCCGTCCCAAGGCGATGTATGAGCCGGTCCACGGTTCGGCCCCGGATATCGCGGGCGAAGGCAAAGCGAATCCAATCGCCTGTATACTCAGCTTCGCCATGGCGCTGCGCTACAGCTTTGATCAGGGGGCCGAGGCCGACCGTCTTGAAGCCGCGATCGAGAAAGTGCTGGCCGACGGTGTTCGCACCGCGGACCTTTTGGCCGATGAAGGTGTGACCCCGGTTTCGACCTCGGAAATGGGCGATGCGATTCTGGCCGCGCTGGACGCCAGCGTCTGATCCTCTATCCGTTTGAATTGAAAAAGGCGGCACCTAGTGTGCCGCCTTTTTTGTGTTTGGACCGCGACGTATTAGTTCCCGCCGAAGATATCCCGGATCAGGTTGTTGATGGCGCGTTCAAACCCTCCGCCCTGTTTGCGACGGGGTTGAGGTTGCGCGACCTGCACCGGTGGCTCTGGCGCGATCATCGGCAGAGGCGTGGGCGTCATCCCTTCGGTCACGCGCAGCATTGTTTCCTTCCAGATCTCGGCCGGCAGCCCGCCTCCGGTAACACCGGACAGAGGCGTGTTGTCGTCGTATCCCATCCAAACGCCGGCCACGTAGTCGGCTGTGAACCCGATAAACCACGCATCCCGCGCCGCCTGCGTCGTTCCGGTTTTGCCTGCAACTTGCCACCCCGGCAGCTGGGCGCGCCCACCTGTGCCCTCGGACACCACACGTTCCATCATCCAGATCAGTTCCTTGGCGGCTTTGTCATTGATTACCCGCTCGCCAATCCCTGTGGTCGTCACCATCACCGGGGTTTCATCTCCCAGCAGCTTCAATTCGGTCAGGCCGTAGGGTTCAACCGACGAGCCGCCGTTCAGAATACCCGCATAAGCGCCCGTCATCTCAATCAGGGTGCTTTCCGACGCGCCCAGCGCCAGTGCGGGGCCTTGCGCCAGATCGCTGGCGATCCCGAAACCGGTGGCCACCGTACGCACATTGTCGAGCCCCGAAATCTCGGCCACTTTCACCGCCGGGATGTTCAGAGAGTTCTTGAGCGCATCCGCCAGCGTGACCTGCCCGTAGTATTTGTTGGTGTAGTTCTTGGGGCACCATTGACCCGATCCGGGGATGTTCACGCAGTAGGGCTCATCCATCACCGTGTCATAGGGCGAATACCCAAGCTCCAACGCGGTGGCATAGACAAATGGCTTGAACGACGACCCGGTCTGCCGCAGCGCCTGTGTCGCACGGTTGAACGCGCCCGAAACGCGGGTTTTGCGGCCACCGACCATGGCCCGCACCGCCCCATCCGCCGACATCACTACGATCGCGGCCTGTGCTTTCGACCCTTCCCGGACCTTCTCCTGAAAAATGAATTGCAGCGCCTCTTCCGCCGAGGTCTGGATGCGCGGATCCAATGTCGTGCGGATCACCACATCCTCGGTGGTGTTACGGGTGAAGAACTCGGGTCCGCTGGCCATGACCCAATCGGCGAAATAGCCGCCTGCACGGGCAGCGGCGGCCTCAGACAGTTGCGCAGGACGGGCACGCGCTTCGCTGGCCTGCGCGCCGGACAGGTAGCCCTGCGCTTCCATCAGCCCAACCACAAGTCGCGCCCGATCCTGCGAGCGCTGCAGGTTGTTCGTCGGCGCATATCGCGATGGGGCCACCAGAAGCCCGGCCAACATCGCGGCTTCTGCCGGAGAGACCTCGGCCGCGGACTTTCCAAAATAGCGCTGGCTGGCCGCTTCGAACCCACGTGCGCCTGCACCCAGAAACGCGCGGTTCAGGTAGATCGTCAGGATTTCGTCCTTGGAGTATTTCACCTCCATCGCCAGCGCATAAATCGCCTCTTTGCCTTTGCGCCAGAGCGAGCCCTGACGGCAATCCGCTTCATAGGCGGCCTCCGACTCCCATTCGGCTGGGTCATAAGGCACACCCAGACACAGCAGCTTGGCGGTCTGCTGCGTAATGGTTGAGCCACCATGGCCTGAGAGCGGGCCGCGCCCTTCGCTCAGGTTGATGCGAACCGCGCTGGCCACACCGCGCGGGCTGACCCCGAAATGGCGGTAGAACCGTTTATCCTCGGTCGCGATGACGGCGTTCTTGAGGTGGGGTGAAACGGTATCGGCGGTGATCACCCCGCCAAACTGGTCCCCGCGCCAGGCAAAGACCTTGCCATCGCGGTCCAACATCGTGACCGAGCCGCGTGCGCGACCATCCAGCAAGGCATCGACATCGGGCAGCGAGGTATAGACCACGCCCACCGCCAGCGCGATCAGCATGGCGACCACGGCCCCAACGCGCCATGTCACGCCCCAGACCAGCCTCCAGATCCAGCGGAACAGACGACGGAAAAACCCACCGCCATTGCCGCCCGACCGCTTGCGCGTTTTCTTCCGTGCCGTCTTGCGGGTCGTGGTTTTTCGGGCGGTCGACTTCTTGCCCGCAGGCTTGGCAGCCCGCTTGGTCGTCGAAGGTTTGCGCGCCTTCGAAGGGTATCTTTTATCCGCGACCAGTGTCGGTTTGCGGCGCTTGGACTCAGACATGCTCAAACTCTGCCCGTTTATACTTTTGCCACACCATACCCTGACGTCCCGCCTATGTTGAGGTCCGATTTTCCGGAACTACCCTTCCCATTTTCGCCTATTTTTTAATCATCAAGCACTTTTTGTGCAAAAATTGTGCAATATTGCGTCATTTTCAGCCGGTTTCACGTCGGGGAATCGTTCCTTAACGCCCCGACACGCGCTCTTTTTCTGCACGTGCAAACAAGCCGGCCCGATCCGGAGTAGTAAAGGGGACAGACGTGAAACTGATCATTGCGACAATCAAGCCGTTCAAGCTCGAGGAGGTGCGCGAGGCACTGACCGAAGCGGGCGTGCGCGGCATGATGGTGACCGAAATCAAGGGCTTCGGCTCGCAATCCGGTCACACCGAAATCTACCGTGGCGCGGAATACGCCGTGAACTTCGTACCCAAGATCAAGCTTGAGATCGTGGTACCTGCAACGATGGCCGATCAGATCGTTGAGACCATCACCAACACCGCCAAGACCGGCAAGATCGGTGACGGCAAAATTTTCGTCCTCGATGTTGAGCAGGCCATGCGCGTGCGGACTGGGGAAACGAACGAAGAGGCGCTGTAAGGCGCCCACACTCACTATCATTCGAGGACTGACTATGAACCTGATGAAATCTCTCATCCCTGCTGCCGCGATTGTCGCGCTGCCGCAGATGGGTCTGGCGCAAGAGGCTGCCGCCGAAGGCGAAGCTGCGCTGCACACCCAGTATATTTTCACCACCCTGTTGTTCCTGATGGCGGGCTTCCTGGTCTTCTTCATGGCAGCAGGCTTTGCCATGCTGGAAGGCGGTCTGGTGCGTTCCAAGAACGTGGCCATGCAGATGATCAAAAACGTGGCGCTGTTTTCCATCGCCGCGATCATGTACTGGCTGGTTGGCTTCAACACGATGTACCCGGGCGACTTCAATGGCTTCTTTGCCATTGGCGGCCCAACCGTGCTGGACCCGGTTGGTGTTGACCCTGCCGAGGCTGCTTTGGACTATGCCTCGATCGGGTCGGACTTCTTCTTCCAGCTGGTCTTTGTGGCTGCAACCGCGTCCATCGTGTCGGGCGCCGTGGCCGAGCGGATCAAGCTGTTCCCCTTCCTGATCTTCGTAGTCGTTCTGACCGGTATCCTGTACCCGATCTCGGGCTCCTGGCAGTGGGGCGGCGGCTGGTTGTCTGAAGCTGGCTTCTCGGATTTCGCTGGTTCGACCGTTGTACACTCGGTCGGTGGCTGGGCAGCTCTGGCAGGCGTGATCGTTCTGGGCCCGCGTATCGGCAAGTATAAGGACGGCAAAGTGCATCCGATGCCCGGTTCGAACCTTGCGCTGGCCACTTTGGGTACGTTCATCCTGTGGCTGGGTTGGTTCGGCTTCAACGGCGGCTCGCAGCTGGCGATGGGCACCGTGGGCGATGTGACGGACGTATCGCGCATCTTTGCCAACACCAACATGGCAGCTGCATCCGGTGCCGTAACCGCGCTGATCCTGACCCAACTGCTGTACAAAAAGCCTGACCTGACCATGGTGCTGAACGGCGCACTGGCTGGTCTGGTTTCGATCACCGCTGAACCTCTTGCCCCGACCCTGTTCGGTGCGCTGTGGATCGGTGCAGTTGGCGGTATCATCGTGGTCTTCACTGTCCCGCTGCTGGACAAGTTCAAGCTGGACGACGTTGTCGGCGCAATCCCGGTTCACCTGTTCGCAGGCATCTGGGGCACCATCGCCGTCATCTTCTACGGCGAGGCGTCTCTGGGCACCCAGCTGCTGGGTATCGCGGCCTACGGTGTGTTCACCTTTGTTGGCGCACTGATCCTGTGGACCATCCTGAAAGCCATTGTTGGCATCCGCGTCAGCGAAGAGGACGAGATCAACGGCCTCGACATGGCAGAGCTGGGCATGGAAGCTTACCCCGAGTTCTCGAAAGGGTAAGTGCCGCTTACAGAACCATTGGAATGGCCCGGCGCAATGCCGGGCCATTTTACTTTTGGTTGATCCCTTGCACCCTCAACTCTGGTATATGGCTGAACACTGAAAACAGCCGACCAATCAACGGTCGCAAAGACGTACATCAGATCGGGAGAGAGTTATGTACAAGGTGCTGGACCAAAGCGAGGGCAATATCCTTGGCCTAGAAATTTCCGGCAAAATCGACATCACGCAGGAACGTGAGTTGATCGAAAAAGCCGAGGACATTCTAAAAGATCACGCCAAGATCAGCGTGCTCGTGGTCGTCGACAAAGGGGTCTCTGCCACATTTGAGGCCGCTATGACTGATCTGAAATGGGTCATCAAGAATGTGAAGAAACTTGGTAAGCTGGCGATTGTCGCTGACAGCGTGTTCTTGGGTCACCTGGTCGAGATCGACGCTAAATTTGCCGCTATGATCAACATCGGTGAAAAGCACTTTACCACCGACGAACTTGATAAGGCGTGGGTTTGGATCAAGTCTTGAGCTTCAAAGCAAAAAAGCCGCGAATTTCGCGGCTTTCTTGATTTCCAAAGGGTGACCTAGCAGCCTACATCCACGATCGCTTTTGCCAGAATAGGCACAGTTGTCGCGTTTAGACCCGCGATGTTCAACCGGCTGTCGCCGACCATGTAGATCCCGTGGTCCGCACGCAGTTTCTCGACCAGCTCGGGTGCTGCACCCAGACGTGAGAACATACCGCGGTGCTGGGCGACAAAGCTGAACCGATCCGACCCGGTCAGGCGCCGAAGCTCATCCGCCAGCTGCTGACGCAGGCCCAGCATGGACAGGCGGACCTCTTCCAATTCGGTCTGCCAATCGGCACGCAGGGCATCATCGGTCAGGATCGTGGTTACAACGCGCGCGCCGTGATCCGGCGGGAACGAGTAGTTCTGGCGGTTCAGGAAGGCCAATGTCGACTGGTTCAGCGAGGTCTGCGCCGCGTCATCACTGATCGCCATCAGAAGGCCGGTACGCTCGCGGTACACACCGAAGTTCTTCGAGCAGGACGCAGCGATCAGGCAGCGCTTGACCGACGAGGCCACCAGTCGGGTCGCCTGCGCGTCTTCTTCAAGACCGTCGCCGAAACCCTGATAGGCGATGTCGATCATCGCCACGAGGCCCAGTTCGTTGATCAGGTTCACGACCTCTTGCCACTGCACGAGGTTCAGGTTCGCGCCGGTGGGGTTGTGGCAACAACCATGCAGCAGAACCACGTCGCCCGCCTTGGCAGCTTTCAGGTCCTCGATCATGCCATCGAAATCGACGCCACGGGTTTCGCCGTCGAAGTAGCGATACTGGACAGTCTCCATGCCCAGATAGTTCAGGATCGACAGGTGGTTCGGCCAAGTCGGGTTCGACACGAACACGCGGGCCTCGGGGTTGGCCATGCGGATCATCTCGAACGCCTGACGGCAGGCACCGGTGCCACCCGGGGTCGCAACGGCGGCAATATTGGCGCGCGGTACTGCGTCGCCGAGGATCAGGCCGATCATCGCATCAGCATAGGCCGGATCACCTGCCAGACCGGTATAGGCTTTGGTCTCCTGCTCTTCGAGAATACGCTTTTCGGCGGCCTTGACGGCGCGCATCACCGGGGTCACGCCCTCGGCGTTCTTGTAGACGCCGACGCCCAGATCGATCTTCTGATCGCGCGGGTCTTCACGGTACATCTGCATCAGCGCCAGGATCTTGTCGGCTGGCTGCGGCTTAAGGTTCTCGAACATCAGTTCTCTCCAGTTGCGACGGGCAGGGTTGGGAAGGCGCCCCATTCGGCCCATGACCCGTCATAAAGCGAGTGGTCTTTCTTGCCCATGCGCTCCAGCGCAAGGCTGAGGATCGCTGCTGTCACGCCCGACCCACAGGAGGTTATCGCAGGTTTCGACAGGTCCACGCCTGCGGCCTCGAACACGACGCGGCAATCCTCGGGCGATTTCATCGTGCCGTTCTTGTTCAGCAATTGGCCAAAGGGCACATTGCGCGATCCCGGTATGTGGCCCGAGCGCAGACCTTCGCGCGGCTCGGCCTCGGTGCCCGCGAAACGGGGGGCTGAGCGGGCGTCGATGATCTCATGATCGGCAAGCTTGGCAGCCGCCGAAACCTGCGTCACGTCCCGTACAAGATGGTTTTGCACCCGCACCGTCATATGGCGATCCCGGATCACGGGCGGCAGGTCTTCGACTTCGCGCGCCTCGGCCTGCCATTTCGGTAGACCACCATCCAGAACGGCGACGTTTTCCTGCCCCATCAGACGGAACAACCACCAGACGCGAGCGGCCGACATCAGCCCGGCCCCGTCATAGACCACCACTTGATGGCCATCGCCTACTCCCATAGCGCGCAGGCGCGACATGAATTTCTCGACCGGAGGGGCCATATGCGGCAGGTCCGAGCGGTGGTCCGAAATGTCATCAATATCGAAGAACCGGGCGCCGGGGATGTGAGCCGCATCATATTCCGCCTTGGCATCACGGTTCTGCGCAGGCAGGTACCACGATCCGTCCAGGATCCGCAGATCCGGGTTCTTCAGATGGGCGGCAAGCCAGTCGGTAGAAACGAGGGTTTTGGGATCGTCTTGCATCAAAGCCTCCCCTAAGCGCGGTTGAGTTTTCCCTATACGCGCAAAGGGCCGTATTCAAGCCGGGTTAGCGCTATTCCGCGCGCCGTTTCAGCCGGAAATACTGAATTATCCCGATCACGCTGATGATGATCCAGAACCCCTCGATCAGCATCGAGGCCAGATTGAAGTTATGCAGCAGAGAGTAGGCGATCAGCACCGACCCCAGCAGATTGATCACCGGAAAGGCCAGATCGTCGGAATTCATCATCCGCATCTGCGTCGCAAAATAGGCCGCGACCACGACTAGCGCTCCGGCTGATCCCACGGCATCGACGATAGTCAGGCTGTTCAGCACGTCCGTCATTGCAAATAATCCTGAAAGGCCGGGCTACCCGACCGAGGCCAGCTCGGCCGGTTGAAAATAGTGATGCATGTTCAGAAAGGCTGCCCCATCTGGCCCAGCGCGATAGCCATGCGGCAGATCGGCGGCAAAGCGCAGTCCCTCACCGGCCTTGAGGGCGACCCATTTGCCATCCTGCAAAACCTCAAGAGCGCCGTTCAGAACAAAGACCTCTTCGGTCACCCCGGCGGCATGGGCCGGGGATTCGTGGCTTTGATTGGCGGCCAGTTCGACATGGAAGGTCTCGGCCCCAAGGGCGGGATCAAAGGGAAAGACGATCTTGACCTGAATGCTGCCCGGAAAGGTCACGGTCCGGAACACGCCCTGCGCGCGCGCATCCGAAGTCCCAATCAGGGCGCTCAGCGGAACCTGAAACCCCTTGGCGATTTTCCACAGGGTCGCGATGGTGGGGCTTGATTCGCCACGCTCAATCTGGCCCAACATGGCTTTGCTGACGCCCGTCAACTCGGCCACTTTGGACAAGCTGAGGCCCGACGCCGCCCGCACTTCCTTTAGTTTCAGCGTAATTTCGTCCGATTCCATATCCGCGCCCAACGATTTGTCTTGTGCGTTATAACGCACATGTGGTACGTGCGCTATAACGTACGCACCCCGCATATCGCAACCGGGGCAAAAGGGAAACAGCATCATGCCAATGTACCGATCCAGAACTTCTACCCATGGCCGCAACATGGCCGGTGCCCGCGGCTTGTGGCGCGCCACCGGTATGCAGGATGACGATTTCGGCAAGCCGATCATCGCCATCGTCAACTCGTTCACCCAATTCGTGCCCGGCCACGTTCACTTGAAAGACTTGGGCCAGATGGTTGCGCGCGAGGTTGAGGCCGCTGGCGGCGTCGCCAAAGAGTTCAACACCATCGCCGTGGATGACGGCATCGCCATGGGTCACGACGGCATGCTCTATTCGTTGCCCTCGCGTGAGGTGATCGCGGATTCGGTGGAATATATGGTCAACGCGCACTGCGCCGACGCGATGGTCTGCATCTCGAACTGCGACAAGATCACCCCCGGCATGCTGATGGCCGCAATGCGCCTGAACATTCCGGCGATCTTCGTCTCAGGCGGTCCGATGGAGGCCGGCAAGATCGACATCGCCGATTTGGACGTTAAGAAGATCGACCTGGTTGACGCGATGGTTGCCGCAGCGGACGACAAATACACCGACGAACAAGTCAAACATATCGAAGAAAACGCCTGCCCCACCTGCGGCTCCTGCTCGGGCATGTTCACCGCGAACTCGATGAACTGTCTGGCCGAGGCGCTGGGTCTGGCCCTGCCAGGCAATGGCTCGACTCTGGCAACCCATTCAGACCGCAAAGAGCTGTTCCTTGAAGCCGGTCGCCGCATCGTCGAGATCACTAAACGGCACTACGATCTGGACGAGAAGGGCTTCCTGCCGCGCGAAATCGCCACCTTTGATGCGTTCGAGAACGCGATGTCGCTGGACATCGCCATGGGCGGATCGACCAACACTGTTCTGCACCTGCTAGCCATTGCTTATGAGGGCGGCGTTGATTTCGACATGTCCGACATGGACCGCCTTAGCCGCAATGTGCCCTGCCTGTGCAAGGTCGCACCCAACACCGAGAACGTGCATATGGAGGACGTCCACCGCGCAGGCGGCATCTTCTCGATCCTCGGAGAGCTGAGCCGCGCCGGGCTGCTGCACGAAGACTGCAGCACCGTGCATTCAGCTACCATGGGCGAGGCGATTGCCAACTGGGACATCAAGGTTGCCAACAACCCGAAAGCGCAAGAGCTGTTCAAAGCAGCCCCCGGCGGCGTCCGCACCACGCAGGCCTTCAGCCAGTCGAACCGGTACAAAGAGCTGGACACCGACCGCGAAGGCGGCGTCATCCGCTCCAAGGAGCACGCGTTCAGCCAGGACGGTGGTCTTGCGGTTCTGTTCGGCAATATCGCCCGCGACGGGTGTATCGTGAAAACCGCGGGTGTGGATGAGAACATCCTGAAATTCACCGGTACGGCCTATGTCTGCGAAAGCCAGGATCAGGCGGTTAGCGACATCCTGACCGGCAAGGTGAAAGAGGGCGATGTGGTGGTTATCCGGTATGAAGGTCCGCGCGGCGGGCCGGGCATGCAGGAGATGCTGTACCCGACTTCATACCTGAAATCCAAAGGTCTGGGCAAAGCATGCGCCCTTTTGACTGACGGCCGTTTCTCAGGCGGCACATCGGGCCTGTCGATTGGTCACGTCTCGCCTGAGGCGGCTGAAGGTGGCGTCATCGGCCTGGTGCAAACCGGCGACAAGATCGAAATCGACATTCCTGCCCGCTCGATCCATCTGGCGGTCTCGGATGAGGATCTGGCCGAACGGCGGAAGGTTCAGGACGAAAAAGGCTGGGCCCCGGCAGCAGCGCGTAAACGCAAAGTGTCCACTGCGCTGAAAGCCTATGCAAAGCTGACCACCAGCGCAGCAAAGGGAGCCGTGCGAGAGCTGTAAAGCCTTCGGGAGCGAAACCCAAAGGCCCCACCCGCTTGGCGGTTGGGGCCTCTTTGTTTGAAGCAGGTGCAGCAATCCTACGGTCGGAGGTATCCTCTTCGGGATACGGTCAAACAACCGACACGTCTTGGAACCCATCCAGAGTACGGAAATTAGCCGTCAGCCCCTCGCTTACGAACTGAGCGTCCATTGAACCCTAGCTCCCGATACGCTGGCGATCGATACCTTGCGATCAATACAACAATCCCGACCGCTCCCGCGCCCGAAACGCGCCATCGGCTTCGCCGATACCCCGCTCGGACTTGGGCCTGGCGCCGCGCAAAGCGCGGCGCCAGGCCCAACCAGAGGAGATGTCTCGTCAGAGACATTGACGATGGGCGGGAGCATTCCTCTGCCTCAAATCAGCCAAGGCTACGATCCAAGTTTCGCGTGGATTTCATCCAAGTCGATCTCACCTACCGGCATCTTGTTTGCGGGGTTTTCGAAATCGTATTTGAACAGCTCGAAATCCTGTTTGTAGATCTCATAGACCAGATGCATCGAAAGATCGTCGAAATAGTCCTCAACCGGATGCGCGCGCTTGGGTCCGTGGCCTTCGGATTCGTTGAACCTCGGGATCTCGGACAAGGTCACGGGATGCGCGGTCTCGATATGGTTCAGAACGTCCTGCATTCCGTCGTTGAACTTCTCGGTCCAGAAAATGTTGTCGTAGCGCCCGCCATTGACCACAAAGGTCGATACGTGACCCGACATGGCCGACCAGTGGATATCCGGGTCCATCGGCCTGCGCCACCGGATCGTATCCCGCGCAAACAGAAGGAAGCGGCGGAAACTGGCGATCTGGTCGAACTCACCTTTTCCATCCTCACCGCCAACCTCGATCCCGTAGTTATAAACCAGCGTCGGCACCAGCTTGCCCCGGTACCGCTTGCCATTGCGCTGGATGCCACAGATCTTGTCGAAGAAGGAGCTGAGGATCCGCGTATAGGGATTGCGCACGCAGGTGAACGCATAAGACCCGTGATTGCGCACATTGGACGAGATCATGCCCTGGCTGTGGTCAAAGGCCCATTTATGCATCCCGTCTTTGGCATCATGAATGTCGCCATCAAAAAACCGGCCATGGTCGGAATAATACATGATCTGGCCAATGGTCGAGCAGGCACATTTCGGCACAACACGGTACACCATGCTCTCGCTCTCGGTCATCCAGGTGCCTGGGAACCCCATCTACTATGCCTCCTCAAAATCTCGGAACTTGTTACGCGCAAGTCGTTTTACAAGCAAAGAACCAAAACTATTCGGTTTATTCAATCGCTCTTCCTCAGTATCACGAGTGTAAACGGGCAGAAACGGAAATAGCGGACCCACATGGCGAAGATTGCCTACATATTGCTGTGTCACAAGGACCCGGACGCGATCATCGCGCAGGCTGAGCAATTGACCGCCGCTGGCGACTATATGGCAATCCATTTCGATGCGCGGGCCAAGGCATCGGACTATGACCGCATTCGTGCAGCACTGAAGGACAACTCGAACGTCACCTTCGCCGCCAAACGCATCAAATGCGGCTGGGGCGAGTGGTCTTTGGTGCAGGCCACTCTGCACGCCCTGCAAGCGGCCGAAAGCGCCTTTCCCCGTGCCACACATTTCTACATGTTGTCGGGCGATTGCATGGCCGTCAAAACGGCAGAATACGCCCATAACTTTCTGGACGAACACGACACGGACTTCATCGAAAGCCACGACTTTTTTGCTAGCAACTGGATCAAGACCGGCATGAAAGAAGACCGGTTGATCTACCGCCACTACTTCAACGAACGAACGCAGCCCAAGCGGTTCTATACCTCTTACGAGTTGCAGAAACGGTTCAACGTCACGCGCGACATCCCGGATGATATCCAGGTGATGATCGGCAGCCAATGGTGGTGCCTGCGCCGCCGCACGGTCGAGATGATTCTGGAGTTCCTGAAACAGCGGCGCGACGTGGTCCGGTTCTTCGCCTCCACCTGGATCCCGGACGAGACCTTCTTTCAAACGCTGGTCCGCCACCTGATCCCGAAGAACGAGATTGAAAACCGCACGCTGACCTTTCTGATGTTCTCGGACTACGGCATGCCGGTGAACTTCTACAATGATCACTTCGACATGTTGCTGGGGCAGAATTACCTGTTCGCCCGCAAGATCAGCCCCGAAGCGCATGAGTTGAAAGAGCGTCTCGGAACGCTCTACGCCAGCACCGGCGTCGAGTTCCCGATCTCGGATGAGGGACGCAACCTCTATGCCTTCCTTGCCGGGCGTGGGCGTGTGGGCCGCCGGTTCGGTCAGCGGTTCTGGGAGGCCGGAAATACGCTGGGCCCGGAACGAGAGCTGTTTCTGATCGTCTGCAAAAAGTGGCACGTGGCAAAGCGGCTGGTGGATCAGATCGCCTCGGTCACCGACATTCCTTGCGTCGAGTATCTGTTCAACGAGCAGGACACTCCGCTGCCGGATCTGGGCGGCATCGAGACGACCCTGACCAAACGCTCGCGCCACAGACGGGCCGTTGTGCGCATGCTGTTTGATCATTTCGGATCGAACCAGTTGGCGTTGTGCCTTGATCCGGCCAATCTGGACGCCATTCAGGATTTCTGCGGTGACGCCGCCGAGACCCATGTGTTGGAGATCGAGTGTCAGTATTCCGACGATTACCTGATCGGCCATGCGCGCCGTGTTGGCCTGGCGGGTGAAAACAGCCCATCCGAGACCGTCGCGCGCCTGTTGCCCACCCTGCGCAATGATCTTGCACACGAGTCCGAAGAAATCCGCAAAGCCGGAATTGATGACTATCTGCGCCTGCGCGAGACATCGGATCGGGCCGAGAATGAGGCCGCAATCACCAAATTCCTCGGGGTGAAAACCGAGACAGCCCAATCCATCATGCAGCTGGACTATCTGTTTTCAGATTGATGGCCCGGCGGCGTGACTCCGCCGCCGGACGAGCGTTCAGATGTCGAACTTCACACCCTGCGCCAGCGGCAGCTCTGCCGAATAGTTCACCGTGTTGGTCTGACGGCGCATATAGGCCTTCCACGCGTCCGAGCCACTTTCGCGCCCTCCGCCGGTTTCTTTTTCACCACCGAACGCGCCTCCGATCTCGGCGCCGGACGGGCCGATATTAACGTTGGCGATACCGCAATCCGATCCGGCTGCGGTCAGGAACTGCTCCGCCTCACGCATGTTCAGGGTGAAGACGCATGAGGAAAGGCCCTGCGGCACACCGTTCTGAATCTCGATGGCATCGTCGAAATCGTCATAGCCCATGACATAGAGAATCGGCGCGAAGGTTTCAGTTTTGACCGTTGCTGTCTGGCCGGGCATTTCAACGATTGCAGGCTCCATATAGACGCCGCCCGGCACGCCGTCGGTGACGCGCTTTCCACCAAAGACCGCGCCGCCTTCGGCTTCTGCGGCCTTCAGTGCCGCTGTCATCGCCGCGCCCGACGCCTCATCTACCAGCGGGCCGATCAATGTGCCCTCGGCCATCGGATCACCAATGGGTAATCCGGCATAGGCTTTCTTCAGACGCGCGACCAGCTCATCCTTGATCGAGTTATGGACGATCAGGCGGCGCAAAGTCGTGCAGCGCTGACCCGCCGTTCCAACAGCCGAGAAGACAATCGCCCGCACCGCCATTTCCAGATCGGCCGACGGACCGACAATCATCGCATTGTTGCCGCCAAGCTCCAGAATGCACTTGCCGAACCGCGCCGCCACAATCGGCGCAACCGCGCGGCCCATACGCGTTGAGCCGGTGGCTGAGATGACTGGTGCGTCTTCGCTGGCCACCAGGGCCTCACCCAGAGCAGCGCCGCCAATCAATGTTTGCAACAGGTTGTCGGGCGCGTCCCCGAACCGGGCCAGCGCACGTTCAAAGATCTTCTGGCAAGCCATCGCGGTCAGCGGTGTCTTCTCAGACGGTTTCCAGATCACCGGATCGCCGCAGACAAGCGCCAGCGCCGCGTTCCACGACCAGACCGCGACCGGGAAATTGAAAGCCGAGATCACGCCGACCGGACCTGCCGGATGCCACGTCTCCATCATCCGGTGGCCGGGACGCTCCGAGGCGATGGTCAGACCGTAAAGCTGCCGCGACAGGCCAACGGCAAAGTCGCAGATATCGATCATCTCTTGCACTTCGCCCAAGCCTTCCGAGGTGATCTTGCCCGCCTCCCAACTGACCAGTGCGCCTAGATCATCCTTGGCGGCGCGCAACTCCTCGCCCAGCAGGCGGATCAGCTCACCCCGCCGTGGGGCGGGCACGGTGCGCCACGCTTTGAAGGCGGTTTTGGCGTTGGCCAGGATAGCCTCCATGTCAGAGGCCGGTGTTTCATGCACGTCGGCCAGGGTGCGCCCGTCGATCGGAGACCGTACCGCCAACGTTCCCCCAGTCAGCTCCGCCGCGGTCAGGTCGAGGTTTGCCAGAGTGGTTTCTGCAGTCATCACAACGTCTTTCATCTTTTACGCCGCCTTGTTCTGTGGGGTTACGTCGCCCGCCCGATAGAGCCGGCCAAATTCGGTATTGAGGAAGTCAGACAGCTTCACCTGCTCCTGCCGGACAAAGCCGGTCGAGGGCAGAACGCCCGTACGCATCAGATCAACCACGCCCAGAACGCCGGCTGCAGTAGTGACCTGAATGGCGCTCCAGACCTGTCCGTTGATCTCACGCGCGAAGCTTTTGTTGATCAGGGATTTTTCGCGCAGGGCGCCGTCGATCATGCCCTTGGCAGTACAGTAGACAAGCACAACATCCTGATCGGTGCGCGGCAGGGCGGCCTCAAAAATCTCTTTCAGAAGATCGCGGCGCTGCCCCAGCCCCAGATCGTTCAAAAGCAGTTTCAGGATATCGCAATGACCCGGATAGCGGATCGACCGGTAGGACACCGCCCGCGCCTTGCCCTCGAGGGTTTCGGGAAGGGTTCCAAGGCCGCCTGAGGTGTTGAAGCACTCATACTCCACCCCGTCATGGCCCAGAACCTCATAGTCCTCCAACGGAGCGGTCTTCACCCGTTTGCTGTTCACGATGGCATCGCACGGGTTGCAGTATTCGTTAATCAGTCCATCGGTCGACCAGGTCAGGTTGTATTTCAACGCGTTGGTCGGAAAGAGAGGCAAGGCCCCGACCCGCATATGCAGGCTGTCAATCTCATCAAACTCGGCCGCCAAGGACGCCCCCGCGATGCCGACAAAGCCGGGTGCCAACCCGCATTGGGGCATGAATGCGGTCTTGCTGTTTTCTGCCAAATCACGCACGGCATTGGTTGCGGCCACATCTTCGGTCAGGTCAAAATAATGCGCCCCGGCCCGCTGAGCAGCTTTCGCGATATTCGGTGTCAAAAAGAACGGAGCCGCCGAGATCACCGCGTCAAACGTCTTCAACCCTTGCGCCAGACCTTCAATATCCGAGGCATCAATCTGCTTGGTCGCCACGCCCAATTTGGCAATATCGCCCAAGGCCTTGAGATCATGATCCGCAACCGTGACGCTGTAGTTTGGCGACCCTTTCAACAGCGTGGCAATCATCTGCCCGATCTTTCCAGCCCCTACGATGCAAATATTCCAGCCCATAACGCGCCTCCTCAGTCTGGTTTTCAATCCAGAGTGGCGGAGAACATCGTCATTTCGCAGGCACTAAATTGACGATTTAACGGGTGATTCCGTCAATTTACCGGTTGTTTTTTCTTTTTGACGAAACACGTTTTGGACATAGGTCGCGAAGCTGTCATCAAAAGCAGAGACGCGTTCATTATCCGAAGGCAGGGCCTGGCGTCAAAATCCGGCCGTGCGCTCAATCAACCAATACATCGACACGGAACCAATGCCATAGGCAGCAACGATCGTGGCCTTTTGGCCCAGTGGCAACGCAACCTGCCGCCATACTGCAACCACAAGGGCCAAAGCCCCAATGAAACACAGCTGCCCGGCTTCAACGCCAAGGTTGAACGCTAGTAGGGCCGCAGGAATGTCATTCGCAGGCAGACCAATATCTGCCAGAGCCCCGGCAAAGCCCAGCCCGTGCAAAAGCCCGAAGCCGAAGCAGACGATCCATGGTTTCTCCTTTGAGAGTCGGAATCTGCCTTCGCCATCCTTTGCAATCTCCATCGCCAGAAAAACGATCGAGAGCGCTATAACAGCTTCGACCGGTGGTCCAGGAACGTTCAGAACACCAAAGGTTGCAAGCGCCAAAGTGATCGAATGCGCCAGGGTAAACGCTGTGACGGCCCCGACCAGCCGCCAACGATCACGGACCAGAATAAACAAGGCAAGGACAAACAGAAGATGGTCCCAGCCTTCCAGGATATGCTCGAACCCCAAGACGGAATACGCGGCCAAGACGGACCATGTTGACTGTGCCACCGGTATGGTCTGAACGGCAGCATCCGGCGTGAAACGAAGGGTCAGCGGTTCTGACTGCAACGAATGCAGGCGCACCAGAACATCGTTGTTTTGCGTCTCCAAACCCTCAATCGCGATCGGTTGTCCGGCAATATCCAAGCTGCATTCTGTGACCCACGACGAGACCCATGCCCTGTTCCCGGCCACCGGGTCTGGTCCATGGGCCGGGGCGCAGACGTCGGGCAAAACGGCGTCAATCGCCATTGGCCGGCCATTCACATCTGGTTTGCGCCAATGAACGCTCCAACTATCCGACGCGATTTGGCGTATTTCCAGATATCCGGGATCAAGCGCATGCGCATTTGCCCTGTCTGCCGTGAATGAAAACAGCAGCAAGATCAGAAAACAGAGTGCCGCCTTCATTCAGACAGCTCCGCAACATTCGGAGCGATGATTTCATAGCCTTGGGCCAGTGTTTCATATTGCGCCTGCGCCAGATCCTCGCCTGTCGCACGCAGCCAGTCGCGCAAAACGACCTCGTGAATCTCTTCCAATGGCGGGTTCTGGCTGGGTTCAATCTCAAGGACCTTGACCAGATGAACACCGTAGCCTGACAGAACCGGACCGGCCCATTCCCCTTTTGCGAGGGGTGTCAAACCATCCGAGAACCCATTTCCGTAAACCGAGTCGACAACCCGTGTGGCTGACAAGGGCATCGAGGCGGGCAAAAGGGTCGATCTGCTGAGATCAGCCGGTTCTTGCTGCGCACGCAACGCCTCCAGGGCCTGTTCGACTTCGCCGTCAGCGGGGTTTTCGCCCAGAAAGACTTGAGTGAAAGCAATCTTGTGAGGTGTCGCGTATTGATCCAGATTTTGCTGACGAAACGCCTCTAACACTTCGTCTTCCGGAACAACTGATGCGGCAATGGCTTCGGTCAGAAAACCCATCTTTTGGCTGAGCCGAGACCGGATGACCGTGTCACCACGATCAAGACCAAGCTTCTTCGCCTCTCGCACCAGAACCTCTTCCCGGATTGAGGCGTCGACCAAAGCTTGCAGCTCGGCTGTGTTGGGTGGGCGTTTCCAGCGGGCTTCGAATTGGTCAGATAGCAGCGTGACGTCCTGCTCTGTGATTTCTATCCTCTCAAGGTCTACGGCGGCTTCGGATTCCGGAGATAGGATGTGGAACCAGATGAATATGGCCGCTCCGATCAGGAAGAAATGGAACAGCGGTTCTTTTAGCAAACGCATGAAGGCTCCTGCGGGAAATGCACTCAGGTTCTGACCGTCAATGTTGGAAACGGTTTACACATAAATCTACGCCCTGCCTGCGGTGAGGCACAAGGAAACCGCCGGAGTGATATTCCAGACTCCGGCGGTCGGCAGTGTTTTCAAGATAGTTCACTCGGACGGCGTGTACCAAATCGGCGAGGAATAGGCGCGCTCCTGATGTGTCAGGATCGCGTCTTCGGGCAATTCGGCCCCGAACCGAAGTTTGTCATACAGGATCCAGCGCGGGGTAGGAATTTCGATGGCCCGGACATAGTAGAAGGCACGCTCATTCGGGTCGAAATCTGGATCGGACCAAACGGTGACCAGTTCAGCCGTGCCGATTGTGTTGGTCCAGCTGGCGGTATCAACGTCAACCGTATTTCCAACCGCAGGGATCTTGCCATTGCCGTCCGCAACGCGGTCGTCCGACCACGCTACATCATAGACTTTTTCCTGCATGGCGCCTTCGGCATCCAGCCACCCTTTGACCACCTGCACGCGATCCAGATTGGCACCAACCGGGTCACGCAGCGCTGCGATCAGGAAGGACGGAGCCCCATCCCCTTCGCGTGGACGCAGGTCAGACCCCATTGGGACACCCTTGGTATAACCAACATCCGCAAGAAAGCGGGTTTCCACATCTGCGTCACTGAAATCCCATCCGCCAAAGAACCTCAGACCAATCCGGGGGCCAGTTGTGGCATATGTCTCGCGCCGCTTGAACGCGTCAAAAATCGCGGAACGCGTGTTTTCGGTCGCCCAGACGGCCGTATATCCGGACGCCACAAGCAGATCGCCGGGGATTTCGCCAAGGTCGTTGGCAATGAACGGATGTTTGATCCTTGAGGCCGAAGGTTCGACACTTACGGACTTGCCGAAGAAGTTGTCCTCCTCCGCGGTGGCCAAAGAGGTATGACTGTCTGTCGCCCCTCCCATTCCGAACTTGTAGGGGTTCACGCCAAACTTTTCTTCCAGCATCAAACCGCGCTTCAGAGCTTCGCGGGCGTATTCTCCCGCCAGCATGTCATCGGTTTTCAACTCGGTGATATCAAGATTGCCTACATCCCAGTTTTCATAGTCTGCAAACTCGTCATCGGGGCTGAGGAAGGGGTGCGCCTCTCCGTCACCCTTGATTTGCGTGACTTCATAGTGCGGTTCCCATTTCGCGCGGGCTGCGACGTAGTCCTCGTCGACCTTGCCGCCGTGATAGGTATCTTCTGTCGGGAACATCCAACCATTCGACAGATTGCCGTTATGGGCAAAGGCCACAGCCCGGCCGCCGGTTTTTTCCTGATACTCTTCCAACCATGCGTAGAGCGACTTGGGATCCGTATCACCATAGGGCGGTTGTGTGACCGGAGGCACCATCTGCAGTGCTCGGATGGGACCATCCCGCAGCATGACGTTCCGGTGCAGGTTGAATCCCTTCGGTACCGAGGTCCATTCGAACCCAATGAAGGCCGTGAACTCGCCGGGGTCATTGTGCCGCTCGGCGGCGAGAACAATATGTTCCCACGTAAACGCAAACGCGTCCGCGCCCGGGCTGTAGGATTCCAGGAGCACCTCAGGCAATGTCATCTGCGAGAAATTGGTGATGATATCAAAGGCCGTTTTTCCAGCTTCTTCTCCTCCGGCCTTGTAGCCTTCGTACCATTCCAAGCCTTTGGGATCAGACAGAACGCCTGGTTTGCCGGCCTGAAGGTCGGGGGCAAATCCCATCAGGTCAGTATGGTCCGTCAGGACCATCCAATCCAACGGTCGTGACAGCCGGACAGGTTGACCTGTGGAAGAGATAACTTGCTCTCCCTTGGCAAAGCGCCAGGCCTCATCGGGCAGCAATGTGTTGCCAAACGCACCGGCATCCAGTGATAGCCCCGTATGAAGATGCGTATCCCCCCAAAGTGGACGTTCAGGGAAACTTCGGTTGGCGTAAGGTGAATACGGTTGGTCCTGGAACAAGCCTTCTGCGGCCTCTTCGCTTGGAACCGCGTCAGAAAGTGCGCTTGTTGGTGCCAACACAAGCGAAACCAAACAGACGGATAGCCGAAACATATTCACCTCCCTACAAAAAAATGAAGTTTGGCACCCATGGGCGCCTATACGAACAACATATCAGAATTTACCTATATCATAGGTCTCTGCTTTCTTTGAAATTTTTTTAGAAAGCGTGCTTCAGTCTTAATTTGAACGTCCATCGCCTCCAATACGTGCTGTTTTATGGCGTTCTTTGCTCCGGCCCTTCGCCAAACGGTTCAAGCGTTCCTTGTTGTTCGAAACCCAAGCAACACAAACACCGTTCGAACGCAGCTTAGTCAGATGCCACACCGGTCCCCAAAGCCAGGTTGAGGGCAAACTGAGTGGCCGGATCCGTATCAGCCCGGTCAAGCAAAGCCTCAAACTGTTGGTGCAACCGAGTACTCCCCCATTGCCGCGTAGCAATTGCAATCTGCAGGGCCAGGTCCGAGTCCGTTTCTAAAGCTTCCGAGAAAATCTGGATGATCTGAGGCTTGAATCTTGCCTGCGATTCACCGGCCTCGACCAAAGCGCGAATAAGTGGCTGTCTGTCGACCGACGTCTTTTGCCTGTCTTGCAACGCCAACCCGATTGCGTTGATAGCGGCTTCCTCCTCCGCTTCTATACCGGCAAGTGCCCACTCATAAGAATGTAAGTCGCCCGAGGCCAGCACATCAGCGAAACGCGCCTTCACAATCGAGCGCGCCTGTGAATCTGTTTGCAGACCCAACAGGCGAATTGCGACGGATCTGTAGGGGAAGCGGTTCAAATCGTTGAAGTCACTCAGAATCTGCCTTGTCGTAGACGTGTCACCGATTGGGCGCACAAGCTTGTAGGGTGCACGCCCGATTTCTATCAGGGCCGCGTTATGAAGCGCGGTGTCCGGGTGCCACAGATATTCGGCAAAAAACTGAACACGGTCCTGAGTGTCCGTTTCGCCGTAGGTCCACAATGCACCGGTCGAGCGTAAGTCCTCAAAAAATTCAGCTCTGTTTGGGTCGACCAGAAAAATACGCCGCCACGCCTTCAAGAAGCTTCGATCAGTGCTTTCTTGATAATCCGGCCCGTAGGTCAACAAAACAGATCTTGTAGGATCCAAGCGAAAGGCGCGCCGTGTCACGCTATCAATGAGGAAGGGAATGTCCGGCACGTCGTCGAGGTTTTCCCATTGTCCTTTCAGAACCTCCTGCACACCGTATTTGAATGGATTTTCGGTCGAAGGACCAGCCAATACTATGAAGTCAGCCGACAGGATGTGATCTGCAAGCGATGCCTCGGGCCGCTCGATACAAACCCCACACGCGTGTCCGGCTCGCGGTTCAACAAGCCCGAAGATAGTCGCTAATATGATCAGAACTATTCTCAAGCTGCAGAAAAACCCCTTAAACCAAGTGCAAAGCCCTGCACCATAGGATCAGAGTAGCAGCTAAGGACTTTTTATCCAGCCGGAGATTAGTCTGTGGATTTTCAGCTTTTGTCTTTTCAAGCATTAGCTTGTGAGAACTAGCCTCTTTCGGGAGTCTGCTTTCTGCCTCTGCGCCTTAAGTTGGCAACGACAAGGAACGCAACAGCGGAAGTCTGGATCGTCCCGAACAGCACCCGTTCGAACGAACAACAACGAAGGTTCAATTTCAGACCCTCTATGCGGCTCTGCGGCGGGAGCATGATCACATTTCATGTTTTGGACTGCATGCGTTGGCGTTCATCGAGTTGGTCGAAACAAGTCTTTGGTGGTTTGTATTTTAGTAGCGGGGTGGTGCGACCACCGTTGCCGAACGCGACTGAAATGTCAGGTTGAAGAGCGCATGCAGACATCCTGATTATAGCTCGCAGACCCCCTTTCGCGGACAAAACAATCATCCGGCTTGTTTGGTCGTTCATAAGGCACTCCAACGTCGACGCCTCGGACATATTAGCCTTTTGCAGACGTAGCTATTGCTGACGCAAAAAGCCGCTTCGCTCGCAGCGAGGGGTCTGAGGCGGTTCAGCTTATTCGCCGTAGCAGCACTTCGCCCTGACGAGTTTAGGTGATAGGCAAACTGAGTTTTCGCTACCGACGGGACTGATAATTGGAGAACGCAACAAAGCAAAAACTTGCCAAAGATGCGCCAAGATCAGCGACGCTTTGAATTTCAGACACGCCGCCTCGGGTGGTCTCGGTGTTCATAACCCACCACTTTGTAGGCCCGCGCATCGATGCCAAGTTGCGTTCCGAGTTCCATCAGCCTCTAGTGTGTCGCGTCTAATTTCGGAGGCTTGCCACCACAAGCTCCGCCTGCGCAAAACACAAGATCACCAGGCTTGGAAATCATTACAGGCTGGTCGGCAACTGGTGCAACGTTAAAAAATATGTCAATGCACGAGTTGGGAGACTTCTTATAGAGAATATTTGTTCTCGGTTGCCGAACGCCCGATACGTAATAAGAAACCAGCTCAATACCAACACCACTGGCTTTGAGGTTGAACGGGTAAATCTTTCCAGAATTCGGAGGAAACTCAACATCAGTTTGCTCGATAAGTGCTTCATCACCGACGTTAAACACCCACCGCCTGTCAACAATAATTGGGTAGCTGTTTTCCGGTGCGTTCGCAACAACGCACAACAACACCTTAATTGAGCTGACATCGAACTGACCCCTTCCGAAATTGCTTCCATCTGGCAATGGCCCAACATTGAAATGAAGGTCCATCTCACTTCGGATCAGACGCGGTCGATCCGAAGCAAGAACGCCTCCGTTCGCAACGCAATCGGCGCCACCCTGCACAAACGCAATCACTTGCTCTGCCGCCACGGCGTGCATGCCACCATCCTGGTATGCATCGACCAATGCACCCAAATAACTCCCAATCAGTTCATTGTCTTTGGCGTCCACTAAGATCTGAGCAAAATCATCGCTACGGTAATCTAATTTACCGTCCACCACGTCCTGAGCGAGGGCGGCAATATCCAGCGGTTGACGTTCCCTGTCCACTTCAATGGTAAACGAGCTGAGGCTTTGTTCTTTGTCCAATCCTTCAATTACCGCAAATACGTTACGCGAGACCATCGTTTCGCCCGAACTTTCCTGTGATGAGACCGCCGTGGCAAAAGTGCCAAACACGAATGCGGAAACACCCAGAAATTTCGAAATTTGACTAATCGGCATCTTTCTCACTCCTAATTAAATCATAGAAAATCAACTGTCAGAGAACTCTTTATGTGTAACACAAACGATATGATTCTCATATGGAATCGGGCACGAGAAGTATTTCAGGAAACTTCTATTACTTAATACTCGAGATGCTAATGCCCATCTTTCTCTTGCTGACTTTGATCCAACGAACCCGCTATAATGGAACGACGTTGCCGGTTTTTTATTTTAGTTTCAACTTGATCTATCAAAGTACACTGGTACCGGATCGATTGCGCGAGCGGGTCTGAGCGGATGGCTTCAAGTGTGCTAAATCCAGATTCGAAATCATCTGCCACACAAAAGGCATCGGCTAGCAGCGTTCGCGCGTAAAGTGTCATTTGAGTCGATCCAGTAGCAAGATAGTTGTCTATTCCAACTTTTATTTGGTCAGCCCCAACGACTGGATATCCAGAACGTGCTTTCGCCCAGCCATTCAAGATCTCGCACCACGCTCGCCAGTATTGAAATTCGCGTTCTTCACTAATTTTCATTCCAATTTCGCTGAGATGGCGGGTTGCGTCGACATTTCCAGCAAATTGATGCGCCGCAGCCATCACCCCCAAGGCATAGCATTTGGAGAACTCGTGCGGTTCTTTTTCGACTAACGCCATCGTTTTAGCTAGGGTCAAACATTCACCTGTTTGAACGGCTATAGCCCAAACACGCATCGCCGTATCTACAGACCGAATATCAGCAGCATAGTATTCTAGTATACTATCTGAGACGATGTTGTTTCTTAATTCTAATGCAACATCAAAAAACTCTAGCGCCTTATCAAAATCACCCAACATGAAATGGGACATTCCTGTGCTATGAGCCCAGATTGCCTTGAGGGTCAAATCGTCCGTTAGTTCTGCTATGCGCTCCATATCCTTACACAGCTTTAAAGCGCTGGTTGTATCGCCAAGCATCAACAACGAGCCATATTGGACCACTAGTGCCAGAAACCTGTCGCGCAAACTGGCGTCCGTTTCGTTGAGCAATTGATTTAGTCGGTCACGATTGCTGCGAACCTCTTTGGAGCCAAATGCATGAGTGTTCAATGCAACGTTAAGACGTCGGCGTAGAGCAAGCTCCTGTAAATCTCGATCAATAACGTCTTCAATCTTGGCATTTTCTGAAATCGCTTCATTCAAATTGCATATAACTTCAGCAGTCGCAGATTGTTGCGCAGCGCGTTCGGCCGCTTCTTTCCAAGTATTGCGTGCTAAATCTGGTGTTCCAGACAGCGAGTAATGTCGAGCTAACTGTTCAGGTGTTTTGGTCGCAATTTTCGGGTACTGTTGTGCAATCACGCCGGCAATAGTTCTATGCAAAGCACGTGCACGGCTAGGCAATAGAAGTTCGTACGCAGCATCCTGAATCAGAGCATGTCGGAAGATGTAATAAATGCCTTCACCTTCTCCATGTCTAACAAGTACCTTTGCATTTATCAGTTGATCAAGACGCGCCTTGACCACTTGTTCCGAAAGGCTGGAAACTGCAGCAAGCATTTCTGGAATAATCGTCCGACCTATTGCAGCACAAACAGAAACAAAGTCTCGGGGAACAACTAAGTTATCGATCAGCGCGGTCAAAAGATCCTTGAGAGTTGATGGCAAAGAGAGAGCTTCGTTCTGAGATTGGTCTGAGTTCGTTGTCGTCAACCTATGCTCAACCATGCGCACCATTTCTTCCAAAAAAAGAGGTACACCGCCCGTCTTGGCAATGATTCGAGCTTGGAGTTCCGAAGAAATGCTGAATGACCCCGCCAAACTTCCTAGCATTTGCCTGGATTGGCCATCCCCGAGCCGAGCCAACGTGATTGAAGTGACATTTGCATGGCCAGCCCAAGGAGGTTCGTAATCCGGACGGTAAGTGCATAGTATCAGGACCGGGGCGCTTTTGAGATGCTCAATCAAAAAGCCAATAAGCTCCTCAGAAGACGGATCAACCCAATGCAAATCTTCAAACAACAACACAAGTGGTTTTTTATCTGCTAGCCTTTGTATGGCCGCCACGAAGACTTCCAAAAACTGTTCTTTCAATTGTTCCGGCGGTGTAGAGGGTTGTTCTGGCAGTGTTGGTAGCGAGATCGAGAGGAAATGCGCAACGACCGGAAGCGCCGCTTTTTGATCATCGGTCCACTTGGACAGCAGGTGTTGCAGCTTAACAAGGCTTTGAGCCTCTGTGTCTTTTCTCGCAATTCCTGCGGCTTGGGCGATCGCCTGAGTCACGGGAAAAAAGACGCTTCCAGAGTGATTTGGCAGACACTGAAAGTTCAGTCTTAGCCTGTCATTTGTTGAAACCGTTTCATTGAATGCCTCTACAATCCTTGACTTCCCGATTCCCGCTTCGCCGCAAATCGAGACCACTTTAGTGCCTTCCACACGCACATCGTTCCAACACTTTTTGAGTTGAAGGAGCTCAGATCTGCGGCCAACCATCGGCGCGAGACTACCACGCTGCCTAGCCACAAAGCGTAATTCTGCCGCGTTTACACCATGCACCCGCCAAATACCGATTGGTTCGGAGAAGCCTTTGAATTCATAGAACCCAAGTGGTTTGCAAACGAAATTTCGACCAAGCAGATCTTTGGTCTCGCTGCTTACGGCAACTGTACCTGGTTCAGCTACAGCCTGGATACGCGCGGCTAGGTTTGGGACATCACTTAATGCAAGTCCATGTCCACCACGAGCCTCAACTACGACATTGCCGGTTGCGATACCGATTCGCGCCTGCATCGGTTCTCGGCCTTGAAACGCTGGTTCAGCCAATTTTCGACAGATTTCAATTCCCGCAAGTACAGCTCTCTCCGCGTCGTCCTCTTCTGCCTTGGGATAACCAAAGTAGGCGACGACGCCGTCGCCTTGAAACTGAGCCAAATGGCCATAATGAGCATCTATCGCTTGTGAACAAAGTGATTGGTAGTCGTTTAGAAGATCTCTATATGACTCGATATCAAGTTCCTCAGAAAGTTGAGTAGAACCAACAAGATCAGAAAACATCAACGTAAGATGGCGAAGTTCGGGAGCCTTGGTTGCCATTGTTTCCGGGTGCGTAATCTGCGAGATAGCGGCTAGCATTCGCCTACGCGGCCCAATCGGAAGTCCGATCTCAATCAGATCGTTCTTCGTTAGAATAGGAAGATCCGATACGCGAACATCTTGCTTTTTGAAAGCCTCTGCGTAGTGACCAAGGCTGTGTAATTCCAACCATTTATCGAGTTCGTCGGGCATATCGTGCCTCTTAAACCCCGCTATCAATTGGTGAGGGCGGGAAATAACCTAAAAAAAAGGGGTTTTTGAAAGCTATACTCCAGTCCGCCAACCCCAGTCGTAGCACCCTCACAGGATTAACAATTTTTCTGCCACTTGATGGGCAAAACATTCTTTCAGTTTACAGCAATAATGTAACTTCCCAAAACACTTTGGGGGCATCCCAGAATGAACAAAGCCGCCTTGGGGCGGCTTGTTCGGTACTCTGTTCGACTGTGATGTTTGCGGGAGTAGGAATTGAACCTGTGACCTTCAGGTTATGAGGCTGACGAGGTTAGGACGTTAAGCAATTGATCC
>NZ_JBQFVP010000018.1:0-74730 GCF_056539825.1 Ruegeria sp. B10 | reverse complement strand
CGGCGCCGGCGTTGTGTCGAAAATCACTGAATAAGTCGCGCAAGCGAATGATCAGACGGAAAGGGCGTCCCTCGGGACGCCCTTTTTTTGTTTGAGCCATACGGTTTCGAGGAGGGCCTAAACGTGTTCGAACTGAGATGACGCTTAGAAAGTTCGCGGTCGTTAAGGGGCAAAAACGGATTGAGATTTCTTAATCCAAAGTCCACCTCAACCAAAGACAGAAAACCCACATGTGATCTGAAACAAAAAGCGGGGCGTGCGCCGGTCGAGCCGCTGACGTAACTAGGAGGAAATCATGTTGGGTTTTGAATTCTTGACCTATGGGACGCAAATCCTTCACAGCAAGGATCTGGAGGACATGCGTGATGCCATCCTTAGTGACGACGACCAAGAAATCGACTGTGATATCAGTGAGTTTAGCCGCGAGCGTAAGCGTTTCGACGTCCGGCTTGCCGAGCAGCCTAACAGAATCTGAAGCACTAAAGCACGTCCAGAACCTGTGTCGTCAACCGGCTTATTCACTTTAGCGTGGGGTGAAAACCTTCCAGACCAAGTCGGTTTTCTCTGAATGCTCAATTGTCGCGTGCAGGCTGTACACCTCGCCCATAGTTCTTTAGCGCGTTCTTGTTGCGAAGTTGCTCCTGAAGATCAGTTCTTGGTGCTGGATCGCGTCGCTCTTTAAGGCGGGACAAAGCCAACAAACCCCTTGCCAAACCCCACCAACCCCACTAATACGCGCGAGTTCTCGATAAGAACGTCAAGGCGGGGTGATTCCCGCCTTTTGGGTTCGAAGAGGGTTGGCGATGCGCGTCCGTCCTCCTCTCAACCTCAACGCCTAAAAAAAGGCTGCTAATATGCAAAGCCAAAACATCCGTATTCGGCTGAAGGCATTTGACTATCGCGTTCTGGATGCCAGTACGCAAGAGATCGTCAACACTGCCAAGCGGACCGGCGCGAACGTGCGCGGCCCGATCCCGCTGCCGAACAAGATTGAGAAGTTCACGGTTCTCCGTGGCCCTCACGTCGACAAGAAATCCCGCGACCAGTTCGAGATCCGTACGCACAAGCGTCTGCTCGACATCGTTGATCCGACCCCCCAGACCGTTGACGCGCTGATGAAGCTCGACC
This sequence comes from Ruegeria sp. B10, assembly GCF_056539825.1. Classification (NCBI taxonomy): domain Bacteria; kingdom Pseudomonadati; phylum Pseudomonadota; class Alphaproteobacteria; order Rhodobacterales; family Roseobacteraceae; genus Ruegeria; species Ruegeria sp. B10. The sequence continues at coordinate 73,602 of NZ_JBQFVP010000018.1, read as the reverse complement.
TCGCTGCTGGTGTGGACGTCGAGATCAAGCTGCAGTCGTAAGATCGGAGGGTATAGATTATGCGCTCTGGTATTATCGCAAAAAAAGTCGGTATGACCCGTCTGTTCATGGAAGACGGCAAGCAGATCCCTGTGACCGTTCTTCACCTGGACAACCTGCAGGTTGTTGCACAGCGTACCGCTGACAAAGACGGCTACACCGCCGTTCAGCTGGGCGCCGGTGCTGCCAAGGCAAAACGCACCTCGAAAGCCATGCGCGGCCACTATGCCGCTGCCAAGGTTGAACCCAAGCGTAAGCTGGTCGAGTTCCGCGTCTCCGAAGATGGTCTGATCGATGTGGGTGCCGAGATTTCGGCAGAACACTTCCTGGAAGGTCAAAAAGTTGACGTTTCGGGCACCTCGATCGGTAAAGGCTTTGCCGGTGCGATGAAGCGCTGGAACTTTGGTGGTCTGCGCGCCTCGCACGGTGTTTCGATCAGCCACCGTTCGCACGGTTCGACCGGTCAGTGTCAGGATCCGGGTAAGGTTTTCAAAGGCAAGAAGATGGCCGGTCACATGGGTGCTGCCCGTGTAACCACCCAGAATCTGGAAGTCGTCAAAACCGACGCCGACCGGAACCTGGTCTTCATCAAAGGCGCCGTTCCTGGACCGAAATCGGGCTGGGTCACCGTCAAGGACGCCGTGAAGAAGAAAGCACCGGAAGGCCTGCCTTTCCCGGCTGCTGTGAAACCGGCTGCAACCGAAGCACCTGCGGAAGAAGCTCCCGCGGAAGGTGGTGAAGCATGAAACTTGATGTAATCAAACTGGACGGCGGCAAAGCCGGCGACATCGAGCTGAACGCCGATCTGTTCGGTCTCGAGCCGCGTGCGGACATCCTGCACCGTGTGGTCCGTTGGCAGCGCAACAACGCGCAGGCCGGCACTCACAAGGTCAAGACCCGCTCGGAAACCAGCTACTCGACCAAGAAGATCTATCGCCAGAAGGGCACCGGTGGCGCACGCCATGGTGACCGCAACGCGCCGATCTTCCGTGGTGGTGGTATCTACAAAGGCCCCGTCGTGCGTTCGCACGGCCACGATCTGCCCAAGAAGTTCCGCAAGCTTGGCCTGCGCCACGCTCTGTCGGCCAAAGCCAAGGCAGGTGAACTGGTTGTGATCGAGAACGCCGAAGCCGAAGGCAAGACTGCTGCTCTGGCCAAACAGGTTGCAAACCTGGGCTGGAAACGTGCTCTGGTCATCGACGGCGCGACCGTGAACGAAGGGTTCCTGAAAGCGTCCAAGAACATCGAAGGTCTGGATATCCTGCCGACGATGGGCGCAAACGTCTATGACATCCTCAAGCGTGACACCCTGGTGCTCACCAAAGCGGCTGTCGAAGCACTGGAGGCTCGTCTGAAATGAGCGCGAAGGCAGAACACTACGACGTGATCCGCAAGCCGATCATCACCGAAAAGTCGACCATGGCGTCCGAAAACGGCGCGGTTGTCTTTGAAGTGGCGATCGACAGCAACAAGCCGCAGATCAAAGAGGCCGTTGAGGCACTGTTTGGTGTGAAGGTCAAAGCGGTGAACACCACCGTGACCAAAGGCAAGGTCAAGCGGTTCCGCGGCCAGCTGGGCCGTCGGAAAGACGTCAAAAAAGCATATGTGACCCTGGAAGAGGGCAACACAATCGACGTGAGCACCGGTCTTTGATCCGACGCTTACTGCGACTATTCACGGCCTCGGCGGTTCAACCCGCCGGGGCCGATTTCGTTTCGGACCCTGAAACTGTGCGTGCGCAGGTTCTGGAGCAGATGCGGGCGTTCGGCGCCGAGCCTTATTTTCAGATCGCCGATGAAAAGCTGGGGCTGCTGTCGGTTTTTGATGATCTGAAATACGACCGCGCAGATGTGGACATGATCTCTCCGGCGATGCGCAAGCATGTGGTCGGCAAGCTTGGCCCGCTGGGGTTCCGTCAGACCTCGGGCACGGTGTTGGAGCACGCCGAGGCCGATATGCGCGTGCACATTCCCAAGTTCCACGCCCTTGGCGCGTCACCTTTCGATATCGCGCGCTATACCGAGAAACGCCCGCAGGACTACTGCCTGCTGACGCCCACGCAGGTGGCCTGCCAGTACGTGGATCACTATGAGTTGGACGACGCGGTGCAGCGGATTGAGGCGTTGATTGCGAAGCACCCGATCAACCTGCTCAAACTGGCGGATTATCTGGAAGGCAAACCCAAACACCGCGTCTTTCGCGAGGTGCTGGGGCATATCAAGCTCAAGCAACGGATCGCGGTGGAATCCGAGCCGCTGTGCCGCAGGCGGTCTTTAGGGTGAGTACTTGGTGAAGCCTTTGTTGTGTGATCGATAGACACCGCTGCGATACCGGAATCTGCGTATGCAACAGAAACGATCAAATCGACTTGTTATTGCGTCTTGATAGTAATCTGCGACGCAAGGACCTCTGCTCTACGCACACAGAGCGCTGACCCCAGAAAGATGATACAACAACAATAAGTTTCAAATACAATGTCATAAGAACCTGAGAAGTGTCACCGCCAGTTCGTGGAGGTATCGAAATTGAGATTGTCTGTCTTTTGCGTTTTTACCCTGGTCTTGCCGTTTCCCTGTTTTTCGCAGGAATCAGCTCCAACCGACATTAAGAATGCCATTCTGACCAGCAGATCAGGCGATTGCGCTGACTACATTGGTAGCTACAAAGCGGACGTCGAAGATATCCAAAAGGGCAACTCCTACGAGGCACAAGTCAAGATAGACGCCGACAACGAGACTTGTACAATTGCTACGAATGGGACACCCAACCATGACTTCAATGGTGCGACAGCACGATTTGCCAATGACTTTCGTCCCTTGTTGAGTGAATTCCAAATTACGCGAAAGCCAGAAAAGGCTACAAACCTGAGTCCCCTCGGCCAACAGGCATACAACGCCATATTGTTGAATGGCGTACCTGTGGATTTGCTTTCGGCAGGTTGCTATCGACCAGATGCTCCCCGAGCTGACAAAAACGGCAACGTGCTTGCTGGTTGTACCATCCGCGACCCGTGGCTGATCGATCCGCCATCTTACGATAGGTACTTTGGGGTTGATTTACATAATGCGCATACACAGCCAGATGGCAGGTATCACTACCATTCGAACCCGAACGCACTGTTCGATGACCGACAGTTTGATGCGCCTTCTCCAGTAATCGGTTTTGCGTCAGACGGTTTCCCGATATACGGAACAATCTTCGAGGATAGCGACGGGAAAATTCGAGCGGCCCTCTCGGGCTATGAGTTGAAGTCTACGGAGAGGCCAAAACCGCCGAACGGCCCGGGTGGTATGCCGGATGGCACTTACATTGAAGACTATGAGTTCACAGGCAATGGAGATCTGGATGAATGCAATGGTATGACCGTTGATGGTCAATACGGGTACTATGTCACAAGCTCGTATCCATGGATTCTGAATTGCTACAAAGGAACTCCCAACCCTTCGTTCCGAAAGTGATTTGGAAACGGTTGTCCAAAACTGTTCAATCTGTGGCGCCACCGGTAAGAATTAACGAGTGCTATCGAGATTTGCAGCATGCACTTGGCTAGCTTGAAAGAATCCGCCGCCGCCTATAGACACCCATCCCCAACCCTGTTACACGCTCCCAATCTTGCGGCCTCGGATTCGTTCCGGGGCCTCTGATATTTGTAACCGGGGACCTTCGGGGCCCTATACCCTTGGCACCTACGGGGGCCTATCACATAGCGGGGAAACCCCTCGCACTTGCTAAACGGAAGACAGAAAGCATGGCACTCAAGTCGTACAAGCCGACGACGCCGGGCCAGCGCGGGCTGGTGCTGATCGACCGTTCGGAGCTTTGGAAAGGACGTCCGGTCAAGTCTCTCACTGAGGGTTTGACCAAGTCGGGCGGCCGGAACAACACCGGACGGATCACTTCACGCCGCCGCGGCGGTGGCGCAAAGCGTCTCTACCGGATCGTTGACTTCAAACGGAACAAATTTGATGTCGCGGCAACCGTCGAGCGGATCGAATATGACCCGAACCGGACCGCATTCATCGCACTGGTAAAATACGAAGACGGCGAGCAGGCATATATCCTGGCTCCGCAGCGTCTGGCTGTTGGTGACAAAGTCGTGGCATCCGCCAAGGCCGACATCAAGCCGGGCAACGCAATGCCGTTCTCGGGCATGCCCATCGGTACCATCGTCCACAACATCGAGATGAAGCCTGGTAAAGGCGGTCAGATCGCACGTGCGGCCGGTACTTACGCTCAGTTCGTTGGTCGCGATGGCGGCTACGCTCAGATCCGTCTGAGCTCGGGCGAGCTTCGCATGGTCCGTCAGGAATGCATGGCCACCATCGGTGCTGTGTCCAACCCCGACAACTCGAACCAAAACCTCGGTAAAGCCGGTCGCATGCGCCACAAGGGCGTTCGTCCGTCGGTTCGTGGTGTTGCAATGAACCCGATCGATCACCCGCACGGTGGTGGTGAAGGTCGTACCTCGGGTGGCCGTACACCGGTTACGCCGTGGGGTAAGGACACCAAGGGTAAGCGTACCCGCAACAAGAACAAAGCGTCCCAGAAGCTGATCATCCGCTCGCGGCACGCCAAGAAGAAGGGACGTTAATCCATGTCTCGCTCTGTTTGGAAGGGTCCTTTCGTCGATGCTTACGTGCTGAAAAAAGCCGAAGCAGCGCGCGAGTCGGGCCGCAACGAAGTCATCAAAATCTGGTCGCGTCGTTCCACCATTCTGCCCCAGTTCGTGGGTCTGACCTTTGGTGTGTACAACGGCCAGAAGCACATTCCCGTCAACGTCTCGGAAGACATGATCGGTCAGAAGTTCGGTGAATACTCGCCGACCCGTACCTATTATGGCCACGCCGCAGACAAAAAAGCGAAGCGGAAGTAAGTCATGGGCAAGGAAAAGAACCCCCGCCGCGTGGCTGAAAACGAAGCAATGGCGAAAACCCGCATGCTTCGCACCAGCCCGCAGAAACTGAACCTGGTTGCGCAAATGATCCGCGGCAAGAAAGTTGAGAAGGCTCTGACCGACCTGACTTTCAGCAACAAGCGTGTCGCGCAGGACGTCAAGAAGTGCCTGCAGTCCGCAATCGCGAATGCCGAAAACAACCACAACCTGGACGTTGACGAGCTGATCGTCGCCGAAGCATGGGTTGGCAAGAACCTGGTCATGAAGCGCGGTCGTCCGCGTGCCCGTGGCCGTTTCGGCAAGATCATGAAGCCGTTCTCGGAGATCACCATCAAGGTGCGTCAAGTTGAGGAGCAAGCCTAATGGGTCATAAAGTAAATCCGATCGGCATGCGCCTGCAGGTCAACCGCACCTGGGACAGCCGCTGGTACGCCGACACCAAGGACTACGGTGATCTTCTGCTGGAAGACCTCAAGATCCGTGAGTTCATCAACAAAGAGTGCAAGCAGGCCGGTGTTGCCCGTGTGATCATCGAACGTCCGCACAAGAAGTGCCGCGTTACGATCCACACAGCACGTCCCGGTGTCATCATCGGCAAGAAAGGTGCAGACATCGAAGTTCTGCGCAAAAAGCTTGCTCGTATGACCGACAGCGAACTGCACCTGAACATCGTCGAAGTGCGCAAGCCCGAGCTTGACGCGCAGCTGGTTGCCGAGTCTATCGCTCAGCAGCTGGAACGTCGTGTTTCGTTCCGTCGCGCAATGAAGCGGTCGGTTCAGAACGCCATGCGCATGGGCGCCCTGGGTATCCGGGTGAACGTCGCTGGTCGTCTGGGCGGCGCCGAAATCGCACGGACCGAGTGGTACCGCGAAGGCCGCGTGCCTCTGCACACTCTGCGTGCCGACATCGATTACGCACATGCCGAAGCGATGACCCCCTACGGGATCATCGGGATCAAGGTCTGGATCTTCAAAGGTGAGATCATGGAGCACGATCCGCAGGCACGTGACCGTAAAGCACAGGAACTCCAGGACGGCCCTGCACCTCGTGGTGCTGGTGGCGGTCGTCGCTAAGGAGGGAAAGATATGCTTCAACCAAAGCGTACTAAATTCCGCAAGATGCACAAAGGCCGGATCAAGGGTCTCGCCAAGGGCGGCTCTGATCTGAACTTTGGCACCTACGGCCTGAAAGCTCTTGAGCCTGAGCGTGTAACTGCACGCCAGATCGAAGCTGCACGTCGTGCCATGACGCGTCACATGAAGCGTCAGGGTCGTGTTTGGATCCGCATCTTCCCCGACACTCCGGTCACGGCTAAGCCGATCGAAGTTCGTATGGGTAAAGGTAAAGGTTCGGTCGACCGCTGGGCCTGCAAAGTCAAGCCTGGCCGCGTGATGTTCGAGATCGACGGCGTCAATGACGACATCGCCCGCGAGGCCCTGCGCCTGGCCGCGATGAAGCTGCCGATCAAGACCCGCGTCGTGGTTCGCGAAGACTGGTAAGCGACTGGGGAAACCCGAACAGAATTGCCCCCGCCGAGAAATCGGTGGGGGCTTTTTCGTTTATGACCTCTCGCAAACCCGTTAGGCGCCCAATTCCGAGATTCAATACCGGCATTGCAAAAAAGATGGGGCTCAGGGGTGGCATATTCTCTCATCTGGTGAAAAGAAGCGCTCGCAAAACCTTCTCAATCAGAGCTTGGGTCGATCACCCTCCGACACGGCTTGAGCGCGTACCGTGCCTTGGCTCTGAAACCCCGCTGAAAGACCGAGGACACGTATGGGCCTTATTTGCCGGGACGTTATGGTCCCCCCTGAAAAACAGAAGACAATTCATCCCGATGATACAGTCGCCAAGGCGTTTGAGATCATCCGCGACAGCCGCGCCCGGTTCTTGCCGGTGGTGGGGGATGACGGTAGCTTCCAAGGCGTTTTCACCGCACCCACGCTGATCAAGATGATCCTGCCGCGTGCGGCCCGTATTGGCGTCAGCGATGAGACATCGCGCGTTGCGATCAGCCATCTCAGCTTTATGGATCTGACCAAGGAAGACATCAGCGAACAGATCAAGCGCCTGAACGAGGAGCGGGTCGGAGATCACATGTCGAACCCGGCAAACATCCCGGTTCTCGCACCCGACACGCCGGTGATGGAAGGCATTTTCCTGATCCACAAATTCAAACGCCACGTTTTCCTCGTGGAACCCGAGACCAATCGCTTCGTCGGCTCTGTCAGCCCGAACTCGTTGATTGATCACGCGCTGAGCTAACCCCTAAAGACCGGATCAGACCATTGACCGACCATTCCGTTTCGCATGGAGAACACGCGTTCTCCGTACCTCAACTGTTGGGGATTGACCCTCTGTGGGTCGCCACCGGTATCCTGATTGCTGTTTATGCCGTCCTGGTAACCGAAAAAGTAAACCGCGCCATTCTGGCCATGCTGGGGGCATCGCTGATGGTGCTGTTCGGCATCATCAACCAGGAACAGGCCGTCGCGGGCGTTGATGCCAACACCTTGGCGCTGCTGATTGGCATGATGGTGATCGTCGGGATCACCAGTAAATGTGGGTTGTTCCAATTCGTCGCCATCAAGGCCGCAAAGGCGGTCAAGGCCAATCCAACCGGCATCCTGATCATGCTGACGCTGATCACGGCGGTGTTCTCGGCTCTGCTCGACAACGTGACCACTGTTCTGTTGATCGCACCGATTACCCTGCTGATCACGGACGCACTGGAAACGCGCGTTTACCCGTTCTTTTTCGCCGAGATTCTGGCCTCGAATGTGGGCGGTACGGCTACTCTGATTGGTGACCCGCCGAACATCATCATTGGCTCGGCTGCGGGCCTCAGCTTTAATGACTTCGTGGTCAATCTTGCGCCGATCTCGGCCATCTGTCTGGTGGTGCTGACTGGTATCATTTACCTGATGAACCGCCGCACGCTGGCCGCCATCCCCAAATCGGCCTGCGAAAAGATCATGCGTTTCAACGAAAACGAAGCGATCAGCGATGTCGGCCTGATGATCAAATCCCTGTCGGTTCTGGCGCTGACCCTTCTTGGCTTCACGCTTGGCCATGGCTACGGGATCCAGCCGGGCACCTCGGCGCTGGCCGGTGCCGCGTTGCTGATGCTGCTGGCCTACGGGCATCAACACGGCGAAGAACAGTCCGAATCCGTGCACCACATCTTTGGTGAGGTCGAATGGATCACGATCTTCTTCTTCGGTGGTCTCTTCGTCATCGTTGCAGGTGTCGAGCATGTCGGCCTGCTTGAGTTCTTCGGTGAGAAAGTGCTGGAGCTGACCGAAGGCGACATGATGTGGACCGCGTTCTTCATCTTCTGGGCCTCGGGTATCTTGTCGGCCATTCTGGATAACATCCCTTTTGTGGCGACGATGATCCCTCTGATCGAGTCCACGGCTGACACGTTTGGCGGGCCCGATGCGATTGAGCCTCTGTGGTGGTCGCTGGCTCTGGGCGCCTGCCTGGGCGGCAACGGGACCTTGCTGGGCGCAAGTGCCAACCTGACGGTTGCGGCCTTTGCCGAAAAGGCGAAGCAACCGATTGGCTTCGTCAAATTCGCGCTCATGGCCTTCCCGATCATGATCCTGACCCTGATGATCGCCAACGTCTACCTCTGGCTGTGCTACTTCTACTAAAGCGCCAAACGAAAGATCGCACCCGAGCAGCCGCTTTTCTGAGGCGGCTGCTCTCGCCCTTGTGCTTCGGCTGGGATATAGCCGGGGCATGGCACAGATTGAATCACTCTTCGTTACCCGTCTCTATCGCGCAGCTTTGTCCGAGTTCGATCCCAAGATCGACGCGGGTGAGCTGGAAAACTCCTGCCTTGCTATTGCCGAGGATGATGAGGCCGGGCAGGAATGGTGTGAAGAGAACGGCTATCCCGGCTATACCAGCTACGCCTCGCTGACTGATTTGCCCTGGCGATTCCCGATCTTTAGCGACCTGGTGAAAGCGCTGGATCAGCACGTCGCTGCCTTTGCCAAGGATTTGGAATTTGATCTGGGTGAGGGTGCGCTGAAGCTTGAAGACCTTTGGATCAACATCCTGCCCGAGGGCGGCATGCACTCCAGCCATTTGCACCCGCACAGCGTGATCTCGGGCACGACCTATGTTGTGATGCCGGACGGGGCGAGCGCGCTGAAGTTGGAGGATCCGCGTTCAGGTCGCATGATGGCCGCGCCGACGCGCCTAAAATTTGGGCGAAGGGACTTGCAACCTTTCATTTATGTTCAACCTCAAGTGGGGGATGTGCTACTTTGGGAAAGTTGGCTGCGCCACGAAGTTCCGATGAATATGGCCGAGGATGATCGAATCAGCGTCAGTTTCAACTATAAGTGGGAATGAGAGTGAAAACCCTCAATGTTGATTAAATTTTTTTTAGGCAGTTCTTTTCTAGTAGCGCTACTGGCGTCTTCGGTTAGTGCGGAGTGTCCCAGTAAAGAACACGTTGATACCGGCATTGTTCTTGTCCGCGAGCCTGGCAAAAATCTGGATGACATCGAATACGTCTCTCATGCAGGGGGTATTCTTGCGAGTACCGTCGACCCGGGGGCAAATGAAACTAGGCGAGAAGTCTATTTTGCCCATCCAATCTTGCCTCCCCAAGGGTTGCCCGACACAAAATGGTTCCGAAGTTATGAGCGAAAATTGGACTCGCTAGATATCCTGGACAGTCAAAAGAAGTGGACCTCAGACTTCGTCGACTATCCCAACACTGACAATGCCCAGTCGGGTTCAATTGAGGTTGAGTTTCAAAGATACCGGATTGAAAGAGTTGGAGCCTGCAAGTATCGAGTTTGGGATGTCTTGCTCAAAGAGAGTGTCGAGGGCTCCCACGCGTTTACTGAACGGATGCTATATGCCCCAGAGCTGCAAATAGTGCTGAGAAGAGGCGTGGCTGCTGGTGACTCGTTACCTGTATTGGACAGCGGATTTCACCAATTGCAAATCAAAGACGACAATTCATAGGCCGCAGCTTCAACCCGGCGTCGGTGAAATACGGTTTTTCTGTCCAAGTCGCACCCTAAAACTTCTTCTTGCCACGCACCCCCCAAACCCTTATACGGCGGCATCCTACGGTCTCCCGGCGTTGTCGGGCGATTCGTATGTCTATCATTCATCCACCAGGTCAAAGGTGACCCGTGTACGGGGCCTTCTGGTGTTTTGAGCAAAGGAAAAAGGCGATGAACGCCCAAGAACTGCGTGACAAGACCCCGGACCAGCTCCGCGAAGAACTGGCCAACCTGAAGAAAGAAAGCTTTAACCTGCGCTTTCAACAGGCAACCGGTCAGCTGGAAAACACAGCCGGTATCAAAGCGGCCCGCCGCAATGCTGCCCGCGTCAAAACCATTCTGAACCAAAAGGCCGCTGCTGCGGCATCCGAGGAGTAATCAGATGCCCAAGCGTATCCTGTCCGGCACCGTAACCAGCGATGCCAACGAACAGACCGTAACCGTTTCCGTTGAGCGTCGCTTTACGCATCCGGTTCTGAAGAAAACCATCCGTAAGTCCAAGAAATACCGGGCTCACGATGAAAAGAACGCCTTCAAGGTCGGCGACACCGTACGCATCATCGAATGCGCGCCGAAATCGAAGACGAAACGTTGGGAAGTTCTGGAAGCGTAAGCTACCGGGATTTTTCCATTTGTCGAAACCCTGGGGGATCTAACGAGACCAGCCCCCACAGGTCGGGAGAAACCACATGATCCAGATGCAGACCAATCTGGATGTCGCTGACAACTCCGGCGCACGCCGAGTTCAGTGCATCAAGGTCCTGGGTGGTTCCAAGCGTAAATACGCCTCCGTCGGCGACATCATTGTCGTCTCGGTGAAGGAAGCCATCCCGCGCGGCCGCGTAAAGAAAGGTGACGTCCGTAAGGCCGTCGTCGTACGCACCGCCAAGGAAGTCCGCCGCGAAGACGGCACCGCGATCCGTTTCGATCGCAACGCCGCCGTCATCCTGAACAACAACAACGAGCCCGTAGGTACCCGTATCTTTGGCCCCGTTGTTCGCGAACTGCGCGGCAAGAACTTCATGAAAATCATCTCGCTGGCTCCGGAGGTGCTGTAATCATGGCTGCTAAACTCCGCAAAGGCGACAAGGTCGTCGTGCTGGCCGGCAAGGACAAGGGCAAAGAGGGGACTATCACCTCGGTTGACCCGAAAGCCGGTAAAGCTGTTGTCGATGGCATCAACATCGCCATCCGCCACACCCGTCAGTCGCAAACCTCGCAAGGTGGTCGCCTGCCTCAGGCAAACCCGATCGAGCTGTCGAACCTGGCGCTGCTGGACAAGAACGGCAAAGCAACCCGCGTTGGCTTCCGCATGGAAGGTGACAAGAAGGTTCGCTTCGCCAAGACCACAGGGGACGTGATCGATGCTTGATTCCGCAACCTACACCCCGCGTCTGAAAGCTCAGTACGTTGAAACCATCCGTGCCGCTCTGAAAGAAGAGTTCGGCTACAAGAACGACATGCAGCTGCCCAAGCTGGACAAAATCGTTCTGAACATCGGTTGTGGTGCTGAGGCGGTCAAAGACTCGAAGAAAGCGAAAGCTGCTGTCGAAGATCTGACTGCGATTGCTGGTCAAAAGGCCGTTGCAACCAAGGCGAAGAAGTCGATCGCGGGTTTCCGCGTCCGTGAAGACATGCCGCTGGGCGCGAAAGTGACCCTGCGCGGTGACCGGATGTACGAATTCCTGGATCGCCTGATCACCATCGCGCTGCCGCGCGTTCGTGACTTCCGCGGTGTTAAGCCTTCTTTCGATGGTCAGGGCAACTTTGCCATGGGCATGAAAGAGCACATCGTGTTCCCGGAAATCGACTTCGACAAGGTCGACGAGGTCTGGGGCCTGGATATCGTAATTGCCACCACAGCGAAAACCGACGCTGAAGCGAAGAGCCTGTTGAAAGCATTCAACATGCCGTTCAACGCGTAAGCGCCGGGAGGATTGAGACATGGCTAAAAAAGCAATGATCGAACGCGAAAAGAAGCGCGAACGCCTGGTGGCCAAATATGCCGCAAAGCGTGCCGAGCTGAAAGAAATCGCGAATGACGAGAGCCGCCCGATGGAAGAGCGTTTCAAAGCGCGTCTGAAACTGGCGAAACTGCCGCGCAACAGCTCGGCTACCCGTCTGCACAACCGTTGTCAGCTGACCGGTCGTCCCCACGCTTACTACCGTAAGCTGAAGGTCAGCCGTATCGCGCTGCGCGAGCTGGGTTCTGCTGGTCAGATCCCCGGCATGGTGAAATCGAGCTGGTAAGGGAGACATAGATATGAATGATCCTATCGGCGATATGCTCACCCGTATCCGCAACGCGCAAATGCGCGGCAAGTCCACCGTTTCCACCCCGGCTTCCAAGCTGCGCGGTTGGGTTCTGGACGTGCTGGCGGACGAAGGCTACATCCGTGGCTATGAAAAGACGACCGGTGCAAACGGTCATCCGGCCATCGAAATCAGCCTGAAGTACTACGAAGGCACCCCTGTTATTCGCGAGCTGAAGCGGGTTTCGAAACCCGGTCGTCGCGTCTACATGGGCGTCAATGACATCCCGCAGGTCCGTCAGGGTCTGGGCGTGTCGATTGTCAGCACTCCGAAAGGTGTGATGTCGGACGCAAACGCTCGCTCCAACAATGTTGGCGGCGAAGTGCTCTGCACCGTCTTCTAAGGAGGTCTGCAATGTCTCGTATTGGTAAAAAACCGGTCGAGCTGCCCAGCGGCGTTACCGCCTCTGTGTCGGGTCAGACCATCGAAGTGAAGGGGCCGAAAGGCACCCGCAGCTTCACCGCCACCGACGACGTTACGCTGTCGGTTGAAGACAACGTGGTCAAGATCGACCCCCGTGGCATGTCCAAGCGTGCCCGCCAGCAGTGGGGCATGAGCCGCACCATGGTTGCCAACCTGGTAACCGGTGTGACCGAAGGCTTCAAAAAAGAGCTGGAGATCCAGGGTGTTGGTTACCGGGCTCAGATGCAGGGCAACACCCTGAAGCTGAACCTGGGCTACAGCCACGATGTTGATTTCACTGCTCCGGAAGGTGTAACCATCACCGCGCCGAAGCAGACCGAGATCGTTGTGGAAGGTATCGACCAGCAGCAGGTGGGCGAAGTCGCGGCCAAAATCCGCGAATGGCGCCGTCCCGAGCCGTACAAAGGCAAGGGCATCCGCTACAAGGGCGAGTTCATCTTCCGCAAGGAAGGCAAGAAGAAGTAAGGACGCAAACAATGGCAAACAGCAAAAGAACCCTGTTTCTGAAGCGCCGCCTGCGCGTTCGGAACAAACTTCGCAAAGTCAACGCCGGCCGTGTACGCCTGTCGGTTCACCGTTCGAACAAGAACATCAGCGTTCAGCTGATCGACGACGTTCGCGGCGTGACCCTGGCATCGGCCTCGACCCTGGAAAAAGATCTGGGTGTTGTTGGCAAGAACAACGTCGAAGCGGCCACCAAAGTGGGCGCGGCCATCGCCGAGCGTGCCAAGAAGGCAGGCGTCGAAGAGGCCTATTTCGATCGTGGTGGCTTCCTGTTCCACGGCAAGGTGAAGGCAGTTGCCGACGCCGCGCGTGAAGGTGGTCTGAAGATCTAAGACTTGCGGGCGGGTTTCGATCCGCCCCGATGATCCGGGGGCCTCGGCAACAGTCGGGGCTCACTTGGATTGAAGCAAACGGCGCCGTATGCGCCACATGAGAAAAGGGATGCCAAATGGCAGAACGTGAAAACCGTCGGGGCCGTGGCCGCGACCGTGAAGAAGCACCGGAATTTGCAGATCGTCTGGTCGCAATCAACCGCGTGTCGAAAACCGTAAAAGGTGGTAAGCGCTTTGGCTTCGCCGCTCTGGTGGTTGTCGGCGATCAGAAAGGCCGCGTCGGCTTTGGCAAAGGTAAAGCGAAAGAAGTACCTGAGGCCATCCGTAAGGCGACTGAGCAAGCCAAGCGTCAGATGATCCGCGTACAACTGCGCGAAGGTCGTACTCTGCACCACGACATCGAGGGCCGTCACGGCGCTGGTAAAGTGGTTATGCGCACCGCACCTGAAGGTACTGGTATCATCGCCGGTGGTCCGATGCGTGCCGTGTTCGAAATGCTGGGCGTTAAGGACGTTGTGTCCAAGTCGCTGGGCTCGCAGAACCCGTACAACATGATCCGCGCCACCATCAACGGCCTGCAGAAAGAGCAGAGCCCGCGTTCGGTTGCCGCACGTCGTGGTAAAAAAGTTGCCGACATCCTGCCCAAGCGGGACGAAGCACCGGCTGAAGCCGAAGCGTAAGGAGTAGCGAGCAATGGCAAAAACCATCGTCGTCAAGCAGATCGGTTCTCCGATCCGTCGCCCCGCCGAACAGCGCGCAACCCTGATCGGCCTGGGCCTGAACAAGATGCACCGCACCCGTGAACTGGAGGATACTCCTTCGGTCCGCGGCATGGTCAACAAGATCCCGCATCTGGTTGAGATCATCGAAGAGCGCGGCTAAGCGCCCTCTGAATATTTTCTTGGAAACGCCTCTGACCTGTGTCAGGGGCGTTTTCTTTTGCCCGAGTGCATCTGCGAATCGCCTCGTTCGACCGCCTACCCCACACCTTGAAGAGGGTCGATCCGCCCGCTGAATCCGAAGGCAATAACGGCGCAGAGGTCCTCTTGCGAGGCTGAGTTTCAGCTTTCCCAATGCCGAAATTTATCTTTTCTTAAATGGGGTTAGAAGATCGAAAAGAGTTTCGTTTGCGGTCCCACAAACGCTTGCAAAGCCGATTTCGCCTCTGACAGAGTGGCCGGGCAAGAACCGGGAGCAGGGGCTGACTATGGCGCGCGACTATCTCAAAAAGGCGATGCTGACGGCGCAATCTGATGCGCCCGAGGTTCACGATACGGTCAAGACCATCCTGGCGGAGATCGAAGCAGGTGGCGATGCGAAAGCGCTGCAATATGCGGCCAAGTTCGACAGGTTCGACGGCAACGTTCTGATGACGCAGGACGAGATTGACGCCGCAATTGCGCGGGTCCCCGAAAAGCTGAAGGCGGATATCCGTTTCGCCCACAACAACGTCCGCCATTTTGCCGAGGCGCAAAAGGCCACGATGACCGACGTCCAAACCGAGATCGTGCCCGGAGTGATCGCTGGTCAAAAGGCGATCCCAGTGGATGCGGCGGGGTGCTATGTGCCCGGCGGTCGTTACAGCCATATCGCCAGTGCAATCATGACCGTAACAACCGCCAAGGTCGCCGGATGCCGCCACATCATCGCGTGTTCTCCTCCGAAACCGGATGAGGGTGTTGCGCCTGCAGTAGTCTATGCGGCCCATATCTGTGGGGCCGACAGTATTCTGGCGATGGGAGGGGTGCAGGGTGTCGCCGCGATGCGATACGGCCTGTTCGGCCTGCCACGCGCAAATATCCTTGTAGGGCCGGGGAACCAATTCGTCGCGGAGGCCAAGCGCATCCTCTACGGTGAAGTTGGCATCGACATGATTGCAGGACCGACCGATAGTCTAGTCCTTGCCGACAGCAGTGCGGACCCGCTTGTTGTGGCCACCGATCTCGTGAGTCAGGCGGAACACGGGTATAACTCTCCTGTCTGGCTGGTGACAGATGACCGGGCGCTTGCGCAGAATGTCATGACACTGGTGCCCGAACTGATCGCAGATCTTCCTGACCTGAACCGAGAAAACGCGGCTGCTGCATGGCGCGACTATGCCGAGGTCATCGTTTGTTCGGATCGCGAAGAGATGGCCGCCTGCTCCGATGACTACGCGCCGGAACACCTAACCGTTCAGGCCGATGACTTGGAATGGTGGCTGGACCGTCTGACCTGCTATGGCTCTTTGTTTCTGGGGGAAGAGACCACTGTATCCTATGGGGACAAGGCAACGGGCACAAACCACGTCCTGCCGACCTCAGGGGCGGCCAGCTACACGGGCGGGCTGAGCGTCCACAAATACATGAAAATCGTGACATGGCAGCGGGCGACTCGGGAAGGTTCAAAACCCATAGCCCTTGCCACCGCTCGGATTTCGCGTGTGGAAGGGATGGAGGGGCATGCACGGGCGGCCGATGTACGCCTCGCCAAGTATTTCCCGGATGAGGAATTTGATCTGCGTGCCGAGGGATGATCGGTCCAACCACCACCTGCCAAACTGTTCTCTGGCCTTGATACCGCACTGGGTACTATCCTTGGCTTGATAGGGCCGACCGGGCCGAAAGGAGTTTGACATGTACAAGAAAGTTCTCGTTCCAATGGCGCTGGATCACGATATCTCGCAACACACTCTGGAAGTGGCGCGTGCCTTGTCTCAGGGCGGCGGAGAGATCATTGCTCTGCATGTTTACGAAATGCCGCAGGGCTCGGTCAGTGCGTTTCTGGACAAGGATCTGGTGGCAGAAGGATATCGCCGCGCCCGACTGGAGCTGTCGCGCAAAGTCGAAGGGCTGGATGGGGTAAGTTCCGAACTCGTAAAGGGCCACACGGCGCGCACGATCATAGATTATGCGGCAGAGAAAGGTGTCGATTGCATCGTCATCGGGTCTCACAAGCCCGACCTCAGCGACTATTTCCTGGGCTCCACAGCGTCGCGCGTTGTGCGTCATGCCCCTTGCGCGGTGCATGTGTACCGCAGGTGATAACCGTCAATCACGCCCTTGGGCGACAACAATAGGACTGACAGCCGGAAGATGAATATAGACAAGAAGATCACTGACGATCTGGTGGCGAACGACATTTCGTTCGTGACCACCGTCCCCTGCAAGCAATTGGCCGGTGTCATTGATGAGATCGACCAGCGCGAAGGCATCTATCACATCCCTTCGAACAAAGAGGACGAGGGGATGGGCCTGTGCGCGGGGGCATGGATGGGTGGTAAGCGCCCGGCCATTATCATGCAGAACACAGCGATCGGTGTGACGATCAACACTTTGGCGACCCTGATCCAGTATTATCGGATGCCACTGCCGATGCTGATCTCGTACCGGGGTGAGCTGCGCGAGCCAATTGCCTGCCAGGTCGAGATGGCTGTTCACACCAAGGCGTTGTTGGCGCAGCTCAATATCCCGACTTACCATTTTCACCATCAGGCGGATGTGGCCGAGCTGGATGCGATCCTGAAATACACGTTCATGTGCAACAAGCCGGTCGCCATTCTGACCGATGCCAACTTCTGGGGAGGCTATGGCGACCAATGATCCGTTCTGAAATCCTGAAAGAAATCGCTCCGATCCTGCGGGATCAACTGGTGGTTTGCAACATCGGCATTCCCAGCCAAGAGCTGCACGCAATAGATGACCAGCCAACGAATTTCTACATGCTGGGCACGATGGGGTTGGCTTCATCCATAGGTCTGGGGTTGGCCCTGTCCCAGCCCAAGCCGGTGATCGTGATCGACGGGGACGGGTCCGTTCTGACCAATCTGGGAACGCTGCCGACCATCGCGAACAACGTGGCTGACAATTACATCCTGCTGATCGTCGACAATGGCTCATACGGATCCACCGGGGATCAGCCGACCTATGCCGGGTTGAAGACGTCATTGGCGAAAATGGCGGCTGCGGCAGGATGTGAGCACGTGATTGAATGCGCCGCCGAGGACACAGGTCGCGTGTTACAAGAGGCGTTGGACGCCCGGCAGATGACCATCATCGTCAGCAAATGCGAAAGCGGCAACGCCAAGATGCCGCCGATCACGATGGACCCAGTGGTGATCCGAGATCGGTTTATGAAGGCCGTACAGGCCTAAACACTTCTTCGGTTTTGCCGAATGCACTGATCAAAGCCGTCCTTTGCGGGCGGCTTTGGCACTAAATGTCTAGCGCGACAGAAGACGCCGTTTCTCGGCCATAACCTCGCGGCGCTGCTGTTCTATCCCCGTCCTGAACGAGCGCTCGACAAAGTCGATATGGTCCAGCGCGGCCTGTTCGGCGCGCTTTTCGTCTCCGTCAATCACCGCTTGACCCAGGGCAAGGTGCTGATCCAGCAACTGTTTGCCCGAACCGTCAATCGATTTCAGGAAACTGCGGTTATAGAAAACGCCGCGCTTGGTCAGTTCGTAGATCGAGGCCATCATATGGATCAAAGTGGCGTTCTGGCTGGCGTCGACAATGGCCGCATGCAGGGCGAAATCCGCCTCGCGTGAGGCTTGCGCATCGTTCGCCTCCCACGCCCGCACATTTTCGTCGAGGATTTCGGCGATCCTCTCCTTGTCGGCCTTGGTGGACCTACGGGCGGCAAGACGGGCGGCAAAGCCTTCTTGTTCGCGGCGGTATTCCAGGTGGTCGAAAAAGGCGGGCTCGTGCCGTTCGTAGAGCGCCAGAAGGGCCGGCAACATCGCTTGCCCGGTTAGGGCGGCGACAAAGGTCCCCTCACCATGCTGAGTGGTGACCAGCCCGCGCTCTTCCAGCACGGCCAGTGCTTCGCGCAGCTTCGGCCGTGAGACCCGAAGCATCTCGGCCAGATCCCTCTCGGACGGCAGCTTGCGGCCCTGTTTCAGAATACCCGACGCGATGAGGTCTTCGATTTGCGCCACCACGGCGTCGGCCAGCGATTCGTGTCCGACCGGTTCAAAAATCGCTTTGGTGTTCATGGGGTATACCTAAGTAAGATGCCGACGTGAGATATATTGGTAAATAAATGTAACCATATTGGTGCGTTTTTCAAGCATTCAGTCCGAGCATGGAAATGCATCTTAATGCGTTCAACCAAATAAGAATTTCCGAAAACACGTAGGTTTCCATCGAAACGGAGTGCACCCAGCCAGGAACACTTCTGCAGTTCCAGTGGTAAATAAAATTATTGACTGAGCAGCACTGGTAAAGTTAGTGAACCACTAATGCAAACCCGCAGGGGTCTGCGTTTGTGTTTGAGGCAGATGCCCGACCCACCCAGGAGGAGACATTATGAAAAAGACCCTGACGAGCCTTGCCGTAGCCGCCAGCCTGATGGCCGCACCTGCGGTTGCTAAAGACAAGCTGCTGTTGAAAACCCCGATTGCATTCTCGACCGAACTGCCCGGTCTTGGTTCGCCAATCCCGCGCGTTGCCGAGCAGTTGGACCTGATGTCGGGCGGTACGCTGAAGATGAAGGTGTATGAGCCGGGCAAACTGGTTCCTCCGTTCGAAATTCTGGACGCGGTTTCGACTGGCAAGATCAACTCGGGCTACACCACCGCGGGCTACTGGGCGGGTAAAATCCCGGCTGCTCCGCTGTTCTCTGCCGTTCCTTTCGGCCCTGAGGCGGGCGAATACATGGCCTGGCTCTACTACGGCAACGGCATGACGCTGTACCAAGAGATGTATGATCAGGCGGGCTACAACGTCCACGTGATCCCTTGCGCTGTCATTGCTCCCGAGACATCGGGCTGGTTCGCCACAGAAATCAACTCACCCGAAGACCTGAGCGGCCTGAAGATGCGTTTCTTCGGCCTGGGCGGCAAGGTTATGCAGAAACTGGGTGTTGCGACCTCGTTGCTGCCCGGTGGCGAGATCTTCCCGGCGCTGGAAAAAGGTGCGATCGACGCGACCGAATTCTCGATGCCCGCCATCGACGCGCGTCTGGGCTTCCACAAGCTGGTCAAGTTCAACTACTTCCCCGGCTGGCACCAGCAAGCGACCGTGTTCGAATTGATGATCAACAAAGACGTCTGGGCAGAGACCAGCGAGCAGCACAAGGCGATCATCGAAAACGCCTGTAAGGCTTCGATGGCCGACAGCTTTGCCGAAGGCGAAGCGATCCAGCACGCGGCTCTGATCGACAACGTTGAAAACAACGGCGTCACCCTCAAGCAGTGGTCACCCGAGATGCTGGATACCTTCCGCAGCACTTGGGAAGAGGTCGCCGCCGAAGAGGCCGCAAATGACGCTTTCTTTGCCAAGGTTCTGGCCGACATGACCGAGTTCCGTGACGGCTACAACCTCTGGAAGACCAACGCCTTCCTCCCACGTCAGTAACTTCCTCACTGACGTCTCTGGGGCAGCGGACACTGCTGCCCCAATCGATTTCTGATCTTCGGATTTTTCCAAACTTTCACCGCCCTTGCACAGGGCTGCCGGGCGAGGAATGACCATGAGCAATCCAAATACCACCAAAGATCCGGTTGAGGCCTATGAAGGCATCCTGGAGCATCCCGATACCGACCGCCAAAAGATCGCCGTAGCCATTGATGCCGGCGTCAAGGCTGTCGGCCATGTCGTCATGTGGGCGAACGTGCTGCTGATGGCGGCGATTTTTTCGCAGGTCGCGCTGCGCTATCTGCTCAGCCAGAACTACCCCAAACTGGATGAGATCCAGTGGCACTTCTACGGCATCGTTACGATGATCGGCATCTCATATGCCTTGATCACGGACAGCCACGTGCGCGTCGACGTGCTGCATATGCAATTGTCCCGCCGGGCGCAGCGGATCATCGAGGTGATCGGCATTCTGACCCTGCTGACCCCGTTCATCTATCTGATGATCGATCAGGGCTATGACTATTTCTACGAAAGCTTCCGCGTCAACGAACGCTCGGATAGCCCCACCGGTCTGCCTGCGCGTTGGGCCTTCAAGGCGGTCATTCCAATCAGCTTTGTTCTGTTGGCGTTGGCTGCGCTGGCGCGGCTGATCCACGACGGGCACGCACTGATGTACGGACCGGCCTCAGAACGCGAAGGGGCTCCGCTGCGTCGTATCCTGCTGGTGCTGGCTGTATTTGCCGCCGTCTGTGTGGGTCTGACCTTCCTGGTCGAAACGACCGAAGAAAAACTGGTCATTGCGATGTTCCTGACCTTCATCGCGCTGCTCTTCACCGGCTATCCGGTGGCCTGGGTGCTGGCTGGTGTAGGTGTTGCCTATTGCGGTCTTGCTTACCTGTTCGACAATGACCTGATGCTGTGGACCGGGTTGGAGAGCACCTTTACCGGGCTCGATTATTTGACCCTCGGCGCGGTGGTGAACCGGGTCTACGCGACCATGTCCAACGCGGTTTTGGTTGCCCTGCCGATGTTCATCTTCATGGGCCTGATGCTGGACGAATCCGGTGTGGCCGAACGTCTGATGACCTCGATGCAGCGCCTGTTCGGCACCGTGCGAGGTGGCCTCGCCATTACTGTGACCCTCATCGGGATCATTCTGGCGGCCTCGACCGGTATTATTGGGGCCTCCGTCGTGCTGCTGGGCGTGCTGTCTTTGCCGTCGATGATGCAGCAGAAATATCAGCCGACGCTGGCAGCGGGCGTGGTCTCTGCTTCGGGCACGCTGGGTATCCTGATCCCACCCTCGATCATGCTGGTGATTATGGCCGACCAGATGGCTCTGTCCGTCGGAGACCTGTTCATGGCCGCCGTCTTTCCCGGTGTGATCATCGGGGGGCTATACCTGACCTATATCTTCATCCTCGCACAGGTGAAGCGCGACGCGGCCCCCGTGCCCGAAGGGGCAAAGGCGCCCGACTGGGATGCTGTCAAAGACGTTCTGATCGCCGTCATTCCAACACTGCTGCTGATCCTCGCGGTTCTGGGCTCGATCTTCGGAGGTTTGACCACCCCGACCGAGGCCTCTGGCATCGGTGCATTGGGCGCGACGCTGTTGGCGCTGGGATATCGCAAGCTGACCTTCGCGAAACTGTGGAACGTGCTGGTTTCGACCTTCAACACCACCGCCTACATCTTTGCGATCTTCCTTGGCGCGACGGTATTCTCCTATGTTCTGCGGGAACTTGGCGGCGATGAACTGATCGAGCACGTGGTCCAATCCACCGGCTTCGGTGCCAATGGCACGATCCTGTTCATCCTGTTCATCGTATTCCTGCTGGGTTTCGTGTTGGACTGGATCGAGATCACCCTGATCGTGCTGCCTCTGATGCGTCCGATCGTGAACGGCTTGGGCATCGATATTCCGGGCTTCGGAGTGCTGGATGAACCCGCACTGGTCTGGTTCGTGATCTTGGTGGCGGTGACGCTTCAAACCAGCTTCCTGACACCGCCGGTTGGCTTCGCGCTCTTCTACCTGAAAGGCGTCTGCCCGCCCGAGATCAAGCTGATGCATATCTACAAAGGCATCATCCCCTTTGTGCTGCTACAACTGACCGGATTGGCGCTTGTCTTCCTTTGGCCGACACTCGCCACCTGGCTGCCCTCTGTGGCGTATTAAGGAGATCACGTTATGCGCCTGACAGATTGCCACAACTTTCACGACTTCCGGCAGCTGGCCAAGCGCCGCCTGCCGGGGCCGATTTTCAACTATATCGACGGCGGTGCGGATGATGAGGTGACATATCGCCAGAACACCGCCGCTTTTGACCGCTGCGATCTGCTACCTTCGGTGCTGCGCGGGGTGAAGGACGTGGACATGTCCGTCACCGTGATGGGCCAGAAGCTGGATATGCCGTTCTACTGCTCGCCCACCGCTCTGCAGCGGTTGTTCCACCATCAGGGCGAACGGGCTGTGGCGGCAGCGGCCGAGAAATATGGCACTATGTTCGGTGTGTCTTCGCTGGGCACCGTCTCGCTTGAAGAGCTACGCAAAAAACACAAGAACCCGCAGGTCTATCAGTTCTATTTCCACAAGGATCGCGGCCTGAACGCAGCGATGATGCAGCGTGCGAAAGAAGCCGGGGTTGAGGTCATGATGTTGACCGTCGACAGCATCACCGGCGGCAACCGGGAACGAGACCTGCGCACCGGTTTCTCGATCCCATTCCGCCTGACACTGGGCGGCATGATCCAGTTTGCGATCAAGCCGATGTGGGGGATCAACTACGTCACCCACGAAAAATTCCGCCTGCCGCAATTGGAAGAGCATGTGGATATGGGCGGCGGCGCCAGCTCGATCGGCGGCTATTTCACCGAGATGCTGGACCCGTCGATGAATTGGGATGACGTCGCGCAGATGGTGCGCGATTGGGATGGTCAGTTCTGCCTCAAGGGGATCATGACTGTTGAAGATGCCAAGCGCGCGGCTGAAATTGGCTGTACCGGGATCATTCTGTCGAACCATGGCGGGCGGCAGCTGGATGGCTCACGCACGCCGTTCGATCAACTGGCCGAGATCGTAGATGCGGTTGGCGACAAGCTGGACGTGATCATGGACAGCGGCATTCAGCGCGGTACTCATGTTTTGAAGGCGCTTTCGATCGGCGCGAAAGCGGTCGGTGTTGGACGTCAGTACCTGTATCCTCTGGCTGCCGCTGGTCAGCCGGGTGTCGAACGCGCGCTGGGTCTCATGCGGGCCGAGATCGAACGCGACATGAAGCTGATGGGTGTGACTAGAATCGACCAACTGAGCCGCGAGAATATCCGTTTCCGCGCCGCATAAAGACACGAGGAATGCCATGACCAATGACGCGTTGATTGAACATTTCCGCTTGGTCGTTGGTGCGCGGCATGTCCTGACTGGCGAACGCGCGACCGAACGGTTCCGGCGCGGTTTCCGCTCGGGCGAAGGCGAGGCGTTGTGCGTCATTCAGCCCGGCAGCCTTGTGGAGCAGTGGAAGGTTTTGCAGGCTTGCGTTGCAGCCGATAAGATTGTCATCATGCAGGCGGCCAACACCGGCCTGACCGAAGGGTCGACCCCCTCGGGCAGCTATGACCGGGACGTGGTACTGATCAACACGCGCCGCATGGACACTCTGGTACCGCTGAACGACGGCGAGCAGATCGTCAGCTTTCCCGGCGCCACTTTGTTTGCGCTGGAAAAACTGCTGGCCCCATTGGGGCGAGAACCGCATTCGGTGATCGGCTCCTCATGTATCGGCGCGTCGATAGTGGGCGGGGTCTGCAACAACTCGGGCGGGTCACTGGTGGAACGTGGCCCCGTTTACACCGAACTGTCCGTCCATGCGCGGATTTCCGAGAAGGGCGAGCTGGAGCTGGTCAACCATCTGGGAATTGATCTGGGCGACACGCCGGAAGAGATCCTGGCAAATCTCGATGCAGGTACGTTCGACCGGAACCCGGGGGCCACGAACAAACGCGCCTCGGCCAGTGACTACGCGCAGATCGTGCGTGATGTCGACGCAGAAACGCCAGCGCGGTTCAATGCGGACAAGGCGAAGCTGTTCGAATCCGCTGGCTCGGCTGGCAAGCTGGCCGTCTTTGCCGTTCGGCTTGATACGTTCCCCAAGAACGAGGCCGAGAAGGTCTTTTACATCGGAACCAACAGCCCCGATGATCTGGCCGCCCTGCGCCGTCATATCCTGTCGGAATTCAAGTCGCTGCCGGTGTCCGCTGAATACATGCAGCGCGAGGTGTTCGACATAACGGCGCGATACGGCAAGGATACGGTCGTGATGATCGACAAGCTGGGCACTGACCGGCTGCCGATGTTCTTTGCGCTCAAAGGCGCAGTCGATGCCCGCCTGCGCCGAATTCCCTTCCTGCGCAACTTTACCGACCGATTCATGCAGATGGCGGTCTCGGTCTGGCCGCGTGTCTTGCCGAAACGGATGTTTGCGTTTCGCGACCGTTACGAACACCATCTGATCCTGAAGATGAAGAACGAAGGGATTGCCGAGGCTGCCGAATGGCTGCCCATATTCCTGAAAGATCGTGACGGCGATGCTTTTGAGTGCACCCCGCGAGAGGCCAAGATCGCGGGCTTGCACCGCTTTGCCGCCGCCGGGGCTGCCGTCAGGTACATGGCGTTGCATGGCAATGAAGTCGAAGACATCATTGCGCTCGATGTGGCTTTGCGGCGTAACGATCAGGACTGGCTTGAGACGCTTCCGCCCGAGATTGAGGATCAACTGGTCCATAAGCTCTATTACGGGCATTTCATGTGCCATGTGATGCATCAGGACTACGTGGTCAAAAAAGGCGCCGACCCAAAGGCTTTGAAAGCCGCAATGCTGGAGTTGTTCGACACGCGAGGCGCGGAATATCCGGCTGAACATAATGTGGGGCATTTGTACAAGGCCAAACCCGATCTGGCCGCCCATTACAAATGCTGCGACCCGACCAATTCCTTCAATCCGGGGATCGGTAAAATGTCCAAAGCACGAAACTACGCCGAGCCCGAATAAATCGGACGCATGTTGCCTATGGTCAGGGCACCGATCGCCCCTCAAACCTGAGGTCAGGCGCAGGTTTCACTGCTGCGTTGAGGCAAAAAAATCCAGCCCTACGGGAATCCCCCAATTTCGCCATATGTCGCGGCCCGCTAAACAAGAGACAACAACTGGCCACGATGGGCCACACAGAGTTTCCCCGATGAGGGGCTGGTCCATACCCCCTCGGCCGGCCCCTCAATAATTTTCAGGGTATGCACTGAGGCCTATTTCACCTGAGCAGACATCTGCAGCATCTGCGCGACCAAGGACGGAATCTCGTCCGCCTTGTCATAGGCAATGTCATGCGGAATATCTGTCACGGGCGACTTCCGATAGCCCTGCGTGAACAGGAGAAACGGGATCTCGGCGCGCTCGGCTGTTTCTGCGTCCACCTCGCTGTCGCCCACGAAAACACGCGACCCATGAGCTGGCAATGCGTCGAAGCTTGCAAATAGATGCTGAGGGTCGGGTTTCCTGGTGGTAAGGCTATCGCCACCCAGAACCGCATCGAAGTATTGCGACAGGTCCAGTACGTCGAGAATATGCCGGGCAGGGGCCTCGGGCTTGTTGGTGCAGACGCCCAGTATGTGCCCCTGCGACTGCAAGCTGGCCAACGCCTGAGGAATGCCGGGATAGGGCACCGTCGTCTTGCTGGCCCCTGCCGTGTAATGCGCGAGCGTCACCTTCGTCAGTTCGCCAAGACGATCCAGAGGCAGCTCGCAGTGCCGGATCATGCGCTCGACCAGCTTGGGGAGACCGTTGCCTACGAATCGCCCGATCACTTCGCGCGGCAGGGGGGGCAGGTCGAGATCGCTCAGCGTCTGGTTCGCGGCTGCAACGATGTCACCTAGGCTGTCGACCAGAGTTCCGTCCAGATCAAATACAATTGCCGCGCCCATTGTGACCTCAGTGTTTTACCTATGCGTTCAGGCCTAACCTGCCCGTTAAGAAGGCGCAATATTGCATCTTTCGGCAACCGCAAATGCGCGGCTTGACAATCCTTACTAAAATAATAAGAATAAGAGCAGAAGCCGACAGCCACCCCAGACTCGGGTCAGCCAGGTCATTGAGAAAGCGAACAGTTCAGGTCCTTGCCTGAGATACTCCGGAGTTGTCAAATGAACGCGCAGACCCCTATCGCCACCCAGTCCTTTGCCGTATCCATGCTGCCTTCGCACAAGGCCGAAGAGCTGACCAAAGGGGGCAATCTCGCCCATATCGAACTGGGTGATCAGCTTTATACGCTGCGCATCACCCGCGCCGGCAAACTGATCCTGACAAAATGAGCAGCCCGTCGTCGCGGGGCGGCGCACCCGTCGGACGTCTGACGGACCTCGCCCCGATCGAGGCAGGCGCGGTGATGTATCTGCGCCTCTGGAGCGAAGGTGCCAGAGGCCGCGCCGACGCTGCCAGTGATTTTGATATCGCCTTTGGCGCGGATCAAGGGCGTGCCGCGATGCTGACCCTGGATCGTCTGTGCTCGCTCTGCGCCAACCACGGTCGCCGTCCCTTGATCCGCCATGGATTGGGATGTGCCTGTCTGGGCGCGGACGAAAACTGTTTCGCCCAGATGATTGCCGCCGCATCGGAAGGCGCGCGCGAAGACGCGATGATGATGGCCTCACTGATCGTGCGCCCGGATTTTGCGCCCGCCCTTGCCTCTTTATCAGAAGAGCTGGGGATGGCCCTGCGCCGCATGACAGCCGCCGTTCCAATGCCGACAACGGGTCATCAAACCCCCTCGGCCGTGTTGCATTGATCGGCAAATGAAACCCCGGCGGTTGCGCCGGGGTTTTTCACTAGCAGCAGCCACAACCTGCGTGATGGTGGTCGTGGTCGCAAACCGGGGCAGGGGCGTAATCGCCGACACCTTTCAAGACATCCCGCAGCGCCCAAAGGATCATGTCCACATCCTCGGCTTCGATGGTCAGGGGCGGGCGGATTTTCAGGATATTGTCTTTGGGACCTTCGCTGCCAATCAGGATGCGATGATCGCGCATCCGGTTCTTCACGAAGCTGCAGATCTCGGTCCCTTCCGAGCCATCCGGGTTGATCAGTTCAACCCCCAGAAACAGCCCCATCCCGCGCACGTCGCCGACGCAGCCAAACTCGGATTCGATCTGCCGCAGACCCGCCATCAGACGGTCGCCCATGACGCGGGCATTGTCCTGCAGGCCTTCGTCATCAACGATGTCCAGAACCTCTTTCCCAATGCGGCAGGACAGGGTGGAGCCGCCGAAGGTCGAGAAGAACTCGATCCCGTTGTCAAAGCTCTGGGCGATTTCCTTGGTTGTGGCCAGCACGCCCAGCGGGTGGCCGTTGCCAATCGGTTTACCCATGACAACGATATCGGGCAGCGCGCCTTGGTGTTCGAAACCGAAATAGTATTCGCCCAGTCGTCCAAGTCCGGTTTGCACCTCATCAGAGATGCAGACACCACCTGCGGCGCGGATTATCTCATAAACTGCAGGCAAATAGCCTTTCGGCGGAATAATCTGCCCGCCGACCGAAGGGAAGGTCTCGGCGATGAAACCAGCCACACCCTGACCTTTCTCTTGCAGAGCAGCAATCGCCGGGTCCACGAGATCTGCGTATTTTTGCGCGCGGTCGGCGTCATCACGTTTGAACGAGCCTCGGTAGTCATCCGCGACCTCAACCAACTCAACCCAATCAGCCTGACCGATCCCGCCGGGTTTGTTGAACTTATAGGCCGAGATCGCCACGGCCGCGTTCGTGTTGCCGTGATAGCCGTGATCCGGCGTCACGATCCCCTTGGCGCCGGTATGGGCGCGGGCCAGACGCAGGGCCAATTCGTTGGCTTCGGTGCCCGAGTTGACGAAAAAGCAGACCTCGAAATGATCCGGCAGTTTCGATAGCACCTTGTTGGCAAACGCGGTCTGCGCCGGGTGTAGATAGCGGGTGTTCGAGTTCATCCGCTTCAGCTGGTCCGCCGCAACGGCCTGAATGCGCGGGTGGGCGTGGCCCACATGCGGGACGTTGTTATAGGCGTCCAGATAGGGGCGGCCCCATTCGTCGAACAGGTGGTGTTTCCAACCGCGCACCAACATGACCGGGTCATTGTAGGTCAGGCTCAGGTTACCGCCGAAATGATCGTGACGCCCTTGCAGAACTGCCTGTTTGTCAGTCGGCTGATAGCAAACCTTGTCATCGGCGAGGTTCAGCAAGGCCGCCGGGTTCGGACAGACCGCGTTCCACAGCTCCAGCTCATCAGGGTCGGCGACACCGGGCCAGTCGGCCTCCATGCCATCGGTTGTCAGAGCGAGTTGGAAATGCACATGCGGGGCCCAACCACCGTTCTGCGTGGCATCCCCAAGGCGTACAAACGCAGCGCCTTGTGCCACCGGATCGCCCGGATTCAGACGATCGCAAACCTCTGGGTCCAGATGGCCGTAAAGCGTATAGAGCGGATCCCCTTCGGGCGTTTCATGGTGCAGGATCACCACGCCGCCATAGTCAAGATGGCTGTCGCGATTTTCGACCACTTCGACCCGACCGCTCATCGGGGCGTGCAAAACCGTGCCAGCGGGCGCAAAGACGTCCACGGCCAGATGCACCGTGCGCCGGTCCGAGGCTTTCCACCGCCCCTTGCGGAACCCGGGCTCCGCGTAGATTAGTCGGGGTTCGTTGTAATAGCCCAGCCACAGGCCCTCGCCGAATTCCTCACCCACCCGCGCGGCTTCTTCGAGAGGCATATGGAACGGGTTCTCTGGCCATGTGGAGTTCTCAACGGAAAGAGACCCCATGGGCACATCGCTCAGGTCCTGGCCAAACATCTCGGCAAAGTGGCCGCGATGGTCCGTGAGGTAAGCATGAATGCGCTCGGCCCCATCGACCACCGGGAAGCCGCAGGCGCTGCGTAAACGAGCGGACATCAGGCCGCCATTGACGGCCTCGTTCTCAAGGAACCGCCATGCCGGGGCCTGACTGATGGTCACATAAGGGTCGTCAGGGTTTTCCGCCGCCATCAGGGTCGAGTTCACTACGGACACCGCCAGCCGCAACCGCAACAGGGGCCAAATCAGATCGACCTCCTCAGCGCTCAGCCGATTGGCGGCGTGATAGCCTCGGACCAGAGCGGTCAGCGCGCGTTCGGGTTTCGGGTGATCCAGAACGACATAAGCCCCAGCAATGGCCACCTCACAAATACGCGGCGCGGCGCACATGTCGCCTAGGTCGATCAGGCCGGATACGGTGCGCCGTTCGTTCAGCTCACCTTCGACGAGAATGTTGTAGTCATTGGCGTCGTTGTGAATGGCTTGCGTGGGAAGACTTTGCAGCGCATCTGAGACGGCAGTGAAACCCTGCACAATTTCGCCCAATAGCGCGCGGCGGGCCGGGTCACTGACTGCATCCAGCTGATCCGCGATCCAGTCACCTTGCATCAGGTCCCATTTGAAATCGTCCCGCTGCAGGCTGTCATGCGCAAACCCGGCCAGAGCGCGATCGGTCGCGCCCAGTACACGCCCCAGCTTCAGGATCAAATCTTCGGATTTCGGCTCGACCTTGGCGTAACACTTACCCGGAAGGCGCTCCAACAACCAAGCCAAACGCAGGTGACCGTCCTGATCTTCGATCTCGGGCAGGACAGCACCATCCAACGAGGGGAATACCTTGGGGAAGGGCAGCCCCGGAGCCTCAGACGCGATATGTTCGAGCGCCTTGACTTGAAGGTCGACGAACTCTGGCTCGCACCCCGCGCGCATGACTTTCAGAACGTAGTCCTGTCCGTTCTTCGCTTCGACCAGAAAGTTCAGGTCATACTCTCCGTCCAGCCGTGTCAGACGGGCATCCAGCCCCCAATATTTGCGCAGGGCATCTGCCCAAAAATCACTCATGTCTTTCATTCCCATCCCTATCCGCCGCGCAACGCGGATCTCTTCATCTGGCTAAAAATATCTTCGGGGGTGAATTGACCAATAGGGCCAAGAGGGGGCAGACAGCCCCCTTAATCCAACGCCCGCAACCGCTTGATCAGCGACGAGGTATCCCACCGCCCACCACCAAGTTTTTGCACATCCTTATAAAATTGATCCACCAGCGCGGTGACGGGCAAAGATGCGCCCGTCTCATTAGCTGTGTCGAGACAGATGCCCAGATCCTTGCGCATCCAGTCTACCGCAAAGCCGTGGTCGAAATGGTCGTCCAGTATGGTCTCGTACCGGTTGGCCATCTGCCAGCTGCCCGCCGCACCCTGGCTGATCACCTCAACCACCGCGCGCCCGTCCAGACCAGCCTTTTCGGCGAAATGCAGCGCTTCGCTGAGGCCCTGCACCAGACCGGCAATCGCGATCTGGTTGCACATTTTGGTCATCTGACCGGCACCGCTGTCGCCAATCCGGCGGCAGATTTTCGAATAGACCTGCATGATCGGCTTTGCCGCATCAAACACCGCCTGATCACCGCCGCACATGATCGAAAGCACGCCATTCTCGGCCCCGGCTTGACCGCCGGAGATCGGCGCGTCAACAAAAGAGATCCCTTGCCCTTTGGCCGCCTCGTAAAGCTCGCGCGTCACCTTGGCCGAGACGGTCGTGTGATCCACAAAGGTCGCGCCTTCAGACATTCCGGCAAAGGCGCCATCCGTGCCGGTGCACACCATTCGCAGGTCGTCATCATTGCCAACACAGGACATGACGAATTCTGCCCCCTCCGCAGCTTCGTTGGGAGTTGTCGCCATTGCGCCGCCATGTTGGGCCACCCAGGCTTCGGCCTTGGAGGCGGTCCGATTGTAAACGGTAACCTGATGACCTGCAGCCTGAAGGTGCCCAGCCATGGGATAACCCATGACACCCAAACCAAGAAAAGCGACTTTTGCCATGGGATGATCCTCTCCGCTGACCGGCATTGCTTGATTGCCGGAGTGTTTGGCACTGACAAAGCAAAGCCTGCGCGAAAGGGCAACCCCGTGTTAGCTGTTCCCACCCAGATCCTTCAGGATCGGGCAGTCCGGTCGGTCGTCTCCGGCGCAGGCCTCGATCAAATGGCTCAGCGTGTCACGCATCGCCTTGAGGTCGGCGATTTTTGCGTCGATCTGCGCCAGATGATCCCGTGCAACTTGCTTTACATCCGCGCTCGCCCGGCTTTCATCTTCATAGAGCGCCAGCAGCGTGCGGCAGTCTTCGATGGTAAACCCCAAGGCGCGGGCGCGGCCCAGAAAGGTCAGCTTGTGGATGTCCTGTTCGCGAAACCGGCGATAGCCGTTGTCATCGCGCAGAGGTTTGATCAGCGCGATATCCTCATAGTAGCGGATCGTTTTCGCAGGCAGTCCGGTGCGGGTTGAGACATCACCGATATTCATGCGTGGGCCTCCTTCGCTGCTTTCTGCGCACCTTCCGCGACGTTGGAGCGGACCCATCGCAGACGCAGCGCATTGGTAACGACAAAGACGCTGGACAGGGCCATCGCGCCCGCCGCAAGCACCGGGGACAGCAATGGCCCGCCAAAGGGGTACAACATTCCGGCGGCCACCGGGATCAGCAATGTGTTGTAGCCAAACGCCCATCCGAGGTTCTGGCGGATGTTGCGCATGGTCCGGTGGCTGATATCGATTGCGTTCACGACGCCGCGCAGATCGCCGGACATCAGAACCACATCTGCGGCCTCGATCGCGACATCCGTTCCGGTGCCGATAGCGACGCCGACATCAGCTGCCGCCAGTGCCGGTGCGTCGTTTATCCCATCGCCCACAAAGGCGAGCGCGCCGAATTCGCGGCCCAAGCCCTCTAGCGTTTTCTGTTTGTCACCGGGCAGCAGGTCGGCGGCCACGTGATCAAGGCCCAGCCTGTCTGCCATCGCTTGCGCCGTTTGCGCGTTGTCTCCGGTTACCATGGCAAGCGTCAGGCCCATATCGTGTAGCTTGGCCAGCGCCTCGGCCGTGCCCGGCTTCACAGGGTCCGAGACAGCCAGACTGGCTGCCGCCACCCCATCAATGGCTAAGAACAGTGGGGTCGCCCCCTGCGCGGCCCGTGCATCGGCGTCTGGCTTCAGATCCGAGGTATCCACACCCTTCTGATGCATCAATTTGTATGAGCCAATCAGCAGGTCATGCCCCTCTGCGCGGCCCTGAAGGCCAAGACCGGTGAGGGACTGAACCTGAGAAACCTCGGGCAGATCAGAAGGCCCGGCGCGGGTGATAGCAGTGGCAATAGGGTGTTCCGACCGGGATTCGATCGCGGCCGCCAGCCGCAGCACCATATCCCGCTCAAACCCGTTGGTGGTTGTCACGTGGTCAAGTTCGGGTCGTCCAAGCGTCAGCGTACCGGTTTTGTCGAAGGCGATCACCTTGGTCTGCTGCAAGTGTTGCAGCGCATCGCCCTTGCGGAACAAAACACCTAGCTCCGCCGCACGGCCCGTCCCCACCATGATCGAGGTCGGCGTGGCCAGACCCATCGCGCAGGGGCAGGCGATGATCAAGACCGATACCCCGGCCACCAGTGCCAGCGGCAATGAGGGAGAAGGCCCGAAGATCAGCCAAGCAGTGATGGTCAAAGCCGCCACCAGCATCACTGCAGGAACAAAGCGATAGGTCAGCTGGTCGACAAGGCTTTGGATGGGCAGTTTGGCCCCCTGCGCCTGTTCCACCATCGAGATGACTTGGGCCAGAACCGTGTCCGCCCCAACGCGAGTCGCCTGCACACGCAGCGGGCCGGTTCCGTTCACGGTGCCGCCCACCACCGGGTCGCCAGCGGATTTGCCAACTGGTACCGGCTCTCCCGTGATCATGCTTTCATCGACGTAAGAGGTTCCGTCGAGGATATCTCCATCCACCGGAACGCGCTCTCCGGGACGAATTTGCAGCACGTCACCCACGGCTATTTCGGCAATGGGGCGATCCTCGGTTGCGCCATTTTGTTCGACGCGCGCGGTTTTGGGCTGAAGCCCGATCAGCGCGCGGATGGCCGCGCCGGTTTTGCCTTTGGCGCGCGCCTCCATCATGCGGCCCAGAAGGATCAGCACAATGATCACGGCTGCGGCCTCAAAATATACATTCGCTGTACCCTGTGGCAGCAGGCCGGGCGCGAAAGTCGAGATGATGGAGAACAGATAGGCCGCCCCCGTCCCCAAAGCGACCAGAGCATTCATGTCCGGCACCCCGCGCAGCAGGGACGGAATGCCCTTGGCGTAGAACACGCGTCCCGGGCCAATCAACAGGGCCGTTGTCAGGGCAAACTGGATCAGATAGCTGGTGTGCTGTCCGAGAGTTGCGTGAACCCAATGGTGGAATGGGGGAAGCATATGCCCGCCCATCTCGAGAACAAATACGGGCAGGGCCAAAATAGCGGCCAGCACTGTCGCACGCTTCAAGTTGCGCGCCTCATCCGGCGTATCATCGGATCGGGTTTCCGACCCCGGAGATGTCTTAAGCTGCGCGGGAAACCCAAGCTGAGTTGTGATCTGTGCCAGCGCCTGCGGCGTGGTCGCGCCCTCGATGTAGGTGACCGATGCGCTTTGGTTGGCAAGGTTCACACTCGCCTCAAGAACGCCGGGGCTGTCTTTCAGAGTGCGCTCGATCTTGGCCACGCAAGAGGCGCAATTCATCCCGGTGATCTGTAAAGCGGTCTGATGCATTGCCGCAGGATAGCCGGCGGCCTGCAATGCATCACTGAGGGCCGAGACCGGTCCGTCAAACGTAACCTGAGCCGTCTGGGTCGCAAAATTGACCGAGGCGTCCTGTACGCCGGGGACAGACTGCAAGGCAGCCTCGGCGCGCCCAACGCAAGAGGCACAGTTCATGCCCGTGATTTTCAATTGAGTGCTCTGGGTCATGCGACTCATCCCGACAGATATCTTACCGACCACATGGGGGTTCCAGTGACGGGAAGGTCAAGAGGTGTTGCGTGGTTTTTAGCGGCCCTCGCGCCGAAATAGGCTTTCAAGCAAGGTTTGGGCATTGGGGCTCTCGGGGGCCGACCGCACCGCATTGGGTGAGGCAAAGAAGCCAAACAGCACAACAAGGAACAAAAAGGCAGATCCGATGATCAACGCCGAGGCGATCTGCAAAGCTGAGCGTATCATACTATCGCCTGTTCATGTGGCCACCGCCGCAGTCAGCAAATCGAGCACCAAAATGATCGGCACATATCGCGGGGCAACAAAGCTGGAGTGGCGTTTCATCGTCAGATCCTTGGGTGTACAGATCGGTAACTCTTTAAAAAGTGTTCTCACTGGCTATGATTTGCAAGAGCTCGCGTTGCAAAAAAGTGAAGTCGTTGTGATGCTTTGGGTTCACGACGTTCAGTGACGTGAAGAAACCGCAATGGAAGTGGGATAAAAATGTACAGGCCGGTACACTCAGGTGTTTTCTGATGCGCCCTAACAAACGCGATGAACTGGTGCGCAAAGCGATGGAGGTCTTCTACCGAGACGGGTTCCACGCGACCGGCATGGATAAACTGGTGGTGGAAACCGGTGTGTCCAAGACCTCGATGTACAAACACTTTCGCACCAAAGAAGATCTGATCCTGGCCGTCCTGCGCCTGCGGGATGAGAGTTTTCGCAATCGGATCGTGCGACGGGTTGAGCAGATTGCAGACACGCCAGCCGGGCAATTGATTGCCACTTTCGACGCTTTTAAAGAGTGGTTCGAAGAGGACGACTTTCGCGGATGCATGTTCCTGAAAGCCGCGGCCGAGTATCAGGACGCCAGCCATCCGATTCATGTGCAGGCGGCAGAACATAAACGGGTTATGTTGGAACATCTGACCTCATTGGCCCACCAATCCGGCGCGCATGCGCCAGAGCTTCTGGCCCGTCAGATCGTTTTGCTGCAAGAGGGCGCGATCGTCTCGGCCGTTTTGTTGAAAAACGGCAATCCGGCTGAAGACGCAAAGGCCGCAGCGCAAATGCTGCTGGATGCTGCGCTGACCCGAAAGAACGCTGCGTTGCATTGACGGAACGCGGCGTTACGTGGATTGGCCTATCTACGGTGCCGCGATAGCCTTTCAGGTAACACCTGATCGGAGAATACCACATGTCGCTTTTTACCTCGACCGCAGCCTGGGTCACTGACGAACACCGGATGTTTGCCGAAATGGCGGGGCGGTTTCTGGATGATGAACTGGTCCCTAATGCGGAAACCTGGGCCGCGAATGGCATCGTAGACCGGGCATTCTGGCACAAAGCCGGGGAAACCGGTCTGATGGCGGGTGCGATCCCGGAAGAATATGGCGGCGTCGGTGGGGACATGGGGTTTGACTCGGTCACTCTGTACGAACAGACGGCGCGTGGGGACGCCGGATGGGGATATGGGATCCAGTCAATCGTGACGCACTATATCACGGCCTATGGCAGCGAAGACCAAAAGCAGCGTTGGTTGCCCAAGCTGGCCTCGGGCAAGATGGTAGGGGCTTTGGCCATGACCGAGCCGGGCACAGGTTCGGATGTGCAGGCGGTGCGAACCTCGGCTGAAAAGGACGGCAATTCCTACCGCCTGAACGGGTCTAAGATCTTCATTACCAACGGTCAGAGCGCGGATCTGATCATCGTTGCCGCCAAGACGGACAAGACCTTGGGTGCCAAGGGGGTATCTCTGATTGTGGTTGAGACGGACGGGGCCGAGGGTTTCCGGCGCGGGCGCAACCTCAAGAAGCTGGGTATGAAGGGCAATGACACCGCCGAGTTGTTTTTTGAAGATGTCAAAGTGCCGATGACCAATCTGCTCGGCCCAGATGAGGGGCAGGGGTTCTACCAGTTGATGAAACAGCTTCCGTGGGAGCGTTTGACCATCGGCATCATGGCACTGGGCGCGATTGATTTCGCCATCTCTGAGACAGTGAAATACGTGCAGGAGCGCAAGGCCTTTGGTCAGCGCGTCATGGATTTCCAAAACACGCGGTTCAAACTGGCCGAGTGCAAAACCAAGGCGGAAGTGCTGCGTAGTTTCGTGAATGATTGCATTGGCAAGTTGGATGCGGGCGAGTTGGATGCCGCCACCGCGTCCATGGTCAAATACTGGGGGTCTGAGGTCCAGAACGAGATCATGCACGAGTGTCTGCAACTTTTTGGCGGCTATGGCTTCATGATGGAATACCCGATCGCCCGCCTTTACGCCGATGCGCGCGTGCAGATGATCTATGGCGGCACCAACGAGGTCATGAAGGAACTCATCGCGCGTTCGATAGACGTCTGAGGCCCTCCCGCCCGTCGTCGAAGTTCCTGTCGGAACATCTCCTCCCGTTGGTTCGGGGAGGGGGGGGCTGCGCCCCCGCCTCCTCTCGCCCCCTGCCGTCCGCAAGACGCAAGGCCAAAGGCCGCGCAGTTTTTTACTTGGCGGCTTGTTCGGATATCTATGTGATTTCCGGGTCCAGCTGCCGTTCGAGCCATGCTCGAAATGACTTCAACGGTTCGGATTCGATCCTGTTCTTGGGCCATACCAGATAGTACGCGCCCAAGCTGACCTCTGGCCCGTCCCAAGCCAAGGCGAGGCGGCCGGTTTTGAGGTGCTCTTCGACCAAATAGCTGGGGAACAAGCCAACGCCCAACCCATGGATCGTGGCCTGTATCATCGTTGAAAACTGATCGAACAGCATCCCACGCGACCCGCTGACAGGATGGTCCTGCGCGGCAAACCAGCGCTCCCACCCGTCGGGGCGCGTTTCCATGTGCAAGAGGGGTGCCTGCTCCAGCCAGTCGATTTGATCGCTCTGGTCGGGCAGAAGGTCAGGGGCGCAGACGGGCACGACATACTCTGTCATGATCTTCAGGTAATTCACACCGCTCCAATTCTGGCGACCAAAGTGAAAACCCGCGTCGAAGGCCTCGGTCTCGAAATCGAAGGGTCGCAGCCTTGTGTTCAGGTTGACTGTGACTTCTGGGTGATTGCGGGCGAAGTCCTGAAGGCGCGGGGCCAGCCAATGCATCCCGAATGCCGGCAGAATGGAAAGGTTGAGGGAGCCGCCGGTTGGGTTGGCCTTCAGTTTCAACGAGGCCTGCGCCAGTTGATGCAGCGCTGTGCGGGCCGTCTGGACATACTCTTGCGCAGCCGGGGTCAGGTGCAACCTCATCTGAGTGCGTTGGATCAGTTCGATGCCCAACTGCTCCTCCATCGTTTTCAGTTGGCGGCTGATGGCGCTTTGGGTCAGCGATAGCTCCTCGGCCGCAGCCGAGGCGCTGCCCAACCTGTCCACAGCCTCAAGCGCGAGCAGGGATGAAATCGACGGAAGAAAGCGGCGGGGCGCGATCATATTACATTTCCTCATACCTTTGGGTTTGATTATCACTGGCTTTTTCCCGACACCAGCCG
This sequence comes from Ruegeria sp. B10, assembly GCF_056539825.1. Lineage (NCBI taxonomy): Bacteria > Pseudomonadati > Pseudomonadota > Alphaproteobacteria > Rhodobacterales > Roseobacteraceae > Ruegeria > Ruegeria sp. B10. The sequence continues at coordinate 36,389 of NZ_JBQFVP010000018.1, read as the reverse complement.
GATATACTGGCCTGTGACGCGCGCGCCCGCGCCGTTCGAAAACAAGACCCGCGGACAGCCCCGCACTATTTGAAAAGGCCGAGCTATGGATCGCGCGCAGATCGTCCATGAGAATTTCCTATCCCGCGTGGCAAACCGGGATTTCCCCGAGGGCGCGCCCCCGGTCGGTGGCTTGCGCCATGCAGATGCGGTGTCGCTGTATCGTTCGCAAGTTCTCAGCCGGGCGCTGGATCGCACGAGCCGGGCGATGCAGAAGGCAGGGCAGGGGTTCTATACCATTGGCTCATCGGGTCATGAGGGCATGGCTGCCGTGGCCCACGCTTTGCGCCCGACGGATATTGCCTTTTTGCACTACCGCGATGCGGCGTTCCAGATTGCCCGGGCCGAGCAGGTACCGGGCCAACAGATTGCCTGGGATATGCTGCTGAGCTTTGCCTGTTCGAAAGAGGATCCGACCTCGGGCGGGCGTCATAAGGTGCTTGGCTCGAAGGCTCTGACGATCCCGCCTCAGACCTCGACCATTGCCAGCCACCTGCCCAAGGCGGTCGGCGCGGCCTATGCGTTAGGGGCCGCGCGGCGGCATGACCCCGAGCATCGGGTGTTGCCCGAGGATGGCATCGCCATGTGTTCGTTCGGGGACGCCTCGGCCAACCATTCGACCGCGCAAGGGGCGATCAACACGGCGGGTTGGACAAGTGTCCAATCCACGCCGCTGCCCTTGCTGTTCGTATGCGAAGACAACGGTATCGGGATATCGGTGAAGACACCCAAAGGCTGGATCGAGGCGTCGATGGCGCATCGTCCGGGGATCAAGTATTTTCAAGCCAATGGGCTGGACATCTATGAGACCTACGCCGTGGCACAAGAAGCCGCGCATTATGTCCGCACGCGCCGTAAGCCCGCCTTCCTGCACCTGCGGACCGTACGCCTCTATGGCCATGCCGGGGCGGATGTGCCGACCACATATCTAAGCAAGGCCGAGGTCGAGGCGGATGAGGCAAATGATCCGCTTCTCCATTCCGTTCGCCTGTTGGATCAGGCGGGGGCGTTGGCTCCGGAAGAGGCGTTGAAAATCTATCAGGACAGCTGCGCCCGAACGGATCGTGTGGCTGCCGAGGCTGCTACGCGCCCGCATTTGTCGACCGCGCAGGATGTCATGGCAAGCCTGATCCCGCCCAAACGCACCTGCAAGCCGACAAACGGCCCCAGCGCGGATGCGCGCGCAAATGCGTTCGGGGGCGACATGCGCGCGATGGCTGACCCGCAGCCCATGAGCCGCCTGATCAACTGGGCGCTGACCGATCTGATGCTGGAACATGGCGAGATCGTCTGCATGGGCGAGGATGTGGGCCGCAAAGGTGGCGTTTATGGCGTGACGCAGAAACTGCAGCAGCGGTTCGGTCAGGACCGTGTGATCGACACTCTGCTGGACGAGCAGTCGATCCTCGGCCTCGCCATCGGCATGGGCCACAACGGGTTTGTGCCGATCCCCGAAATCCAGTTCCTCGCCTATCTGCACAACGCTGAGGACCAGATCCGCGGTGAAGCCGCAACCTTGCCCTTCTTCTCGAATGGGCAATTCACCAACCCGATGGTGCTGCGAATTGCTGGGCTTGGGTATCAGAAAGGCTTTGGAGGGCATTTCCACAACGACAACTCTCTGGCCGTTTTGCGCGACATTCCGGGTGTGATCATTGCCTGCCCCTCGACCGGGGAGGACGCGGCGCAGATGCTGCGTGAATGCGTGCGGCTGGCGCGGGAAGAGCAGCGGGTCGTCGTGTTCCTTGAACCGATTGCGCTCTATCCTATGCGGGATCTGAACGCGGCGCAGGATGGGGGCTGGATGACAACCTACCCCTCTCCTGACCGGCGGATTGCGCTGGGCGAGGTTGGGGTGCATGGGGACGGCTCTGATCTGGCCATCGTGACCTACGGAAACGGCCACTACCTGTCGCGTCAAGCGTTGCCTGAGTTGCAGGCGGCCGGGGTGAACGCTCGTATCGTCGATCTGCGCTGGTTGGCCCCACTACCGGCCGAGGCGCTGCTGAACGCGACCAAGGACTGCAAGCATGTCCTGATCGTGGATGAGTGTCGCCGCACAGGCAGCCAATCAGAGGGGCTGATGACCCTCTTCCGCGAAGAAAGCGCCCAGACGCGGGTCGCCCGCGTTGTGGCAGAGGATTGCCTTATCGCGACCGGCCCGGCCTATGCCGCGCCCCTGCCGTCCAAGGACGGTATCGTTGCTGCGGCCCTGACCCTGACCGGAGTGCGGAAATGACCCGAACAGCTGTCGTGATCTGCCCCGGTCGGGGCACCTATAACAAGCCCGAGCTGGGCTATCTGCACCGTCACCATGCGGACAAGATACCGATGTTCCAGCGCTTTGACGCCATGCGCGCCAAGGCCGGGCAAAAGGGGGTAACCGCGCTGGACGGGGCCGCGCGCTTTGCGGTCAGCACCTATTCGCGCGGCGATGTGGCCTCGCCACTGATCTATGCGGCCGCGCTCGCGGATGCGCAGTCGCTGGCGGATGATATCGAGGTGGTGGCCGTGACAGGCAACTCGATGGGTTGGTACATCGCACTCGCCGCCGCTGGCGCGCTGAGCGCTGAGAACGGGTTCCGCGTGGTGAACTCCATGGGCACTCTGATGCAGGACCATCTGATCGGGGGCCAGTTGGTCTATCCCTTCACCGATGACAGCTGGGTCGACAGTGCGAACCAGAAGCAAGCGCTGTTGCAGGATGTCTCTAAAATCAACGCGGCCGAGGGGCAGGATCTGGCGCTGTCGATTGATCTGGGCGGTATGCTGGTGCTGGCCGGGAATGAGGCCGGTCTCGCAGCGTTCGAGACATCTCATCCTACCGTTCAGGACCGCTTTCCCATGCGGCTGCCGAACCATGCGGCGTTCCATACCTCTCTGCAGGCCCCGATTGCCGCTGAAGGCCGGGCGCGGCTGAAACCCGATCTGTTCGGCCAACCCCTTCATCCGATGATCGACGGGCGCGGCAAGATCTGGTGGCCGGGCGCCACCGATACCGAGGCGCTGTGGGACTATACGCTGGGCCATCAGGTGACCGAGCCCTACGATTTCACCCACGCCATTCAAACCGCCGCGCGAGAGTTCGCACCCGACTTGTTCATCGTGACGGGGCCGGGGGCGACGCTTGGTGGTGCGGTGGCGCAGTCTCTGACCATGGCAGGGTGGAGCGGCATGATCGACAAGACCTCATTCGCGGCGCGGCAAGAGGGCTCGCCCATTCTTGTAGCCATGGGGCGCGAGGATCAAAGGTCTCTGGCGACGGGCTAGGCACTGCTTCAGGTCTTGGCCTGAATAACGTTGGCGATGGTTTCGATCCGATTGCGCAGCCAGCGATGGGCCGGGTCATTGGCCGAGCGCTGGTGCCAGACCATGTAGATAGAAACCGGCTCGCAGTCGAACGGCAAGGTCGCGCAATCCAGCGCTGCCAGTGGTCCGTTTTTCATCATCGCCGTGTCGGTGGAAATCAGCGGGCTGCCCGCTATGAAAGACGGGATGGCGTTGAAATGCGGCAGCACGACGGTTGGCGGACGGATCTGGCTTTGATCCACGCCGCGCATCACAGCGCGCGCATTCCGGCCGTCAGGAAAGCGAACCTCGACATGTTCGCTCTGGCAGTAGGCCTCCCACGTCTCGGGCGCGGTGCGTTGACTGCGGTCATAAAACACCTTCAACGGACTTGAGATCAGCCGCTTCTGAAAGATGTCTGGACCGTCCGGTGGCAGCGGCGTCAGCATAAGCTGGCACCGGTCGCTGCGCAGCAGGTCCGGCCCCGGTACGCCGGATGAGATGAATTCCAACTGCAGCCTGATCCCCTCGGCACGGGTCGCACGTAGAAGGTCGGGGAAGATCAGCTCTCGCGGCATATCGTTGGTGGCGATGCGGATTTCCATCTGCTCTGACAGGGGATCAAAAGGGCGCTCATCCGTCAGGGCGCGCATGCCGTCCAGAACGTTGCGGACCGGTTCTTGCAGGGCAATCGCGCGCTCGGTCGGTGTCAGGCCCTGGCCGGATCGTACGAATAGCGGTTCGCCCAACACCCGCCGTAGCTTAGCCAATGTGTGGCTAATGGCGGATTGTGTGACACCCAGCCGATCCGCCGCTTTCGAGACCGAGCTTTCCTCGAGTATCGTCAGAAATATGCGCAGGACCTTGCCGTCCAGATCAGTGAAATCGATTTTGCTCATACAATCTATGATTAAGTATGAATGGTTTTGCTGTCGAGAGGGCGCTAGGTCAGTCGCAAACAAGGGGCACGCATATGGGACTTCGCTTTTTCTCGGACAAGAACCGACCGGTTCACATGGGGTCGTACCCGTTGGAGCGTCTGGCGCGTCAGCAGGCGATGCCCGACCTGTCCCAACTGCCCCCGATGCCAGAGCTTAGCTTTCATCGGCCTGACCGGCCCGAGAGCATCGTGAACGCGATGGGTGAGTTTCAGGCTATGCTGGACACGATCCGGGATGGGCTGGTGAACCCTGTCGCTTCGGACATCCCGCAGGGCCCGCAGGCACGGGCAGATCACCTCAAGGCTTTTGGGTATTTCAACGATGCCTCGATGATGGGATGCGGGCCGCTGCCGCCCGAGGCGCTGTTGGACCAGCCGCGCCGCAACCCAGATATCGACCGCCTGGCCCATGCATTGAAAACCCGCCAGACCAAAACGCTGGCCTCGGGGATCGACGTTATCATGGCCGACCTCAAGGAAAGCATGGAGGCCGCGCCGCGTCCGATGGCCTCGCATCGTCATGTTCTGGTATTCCTGTATGAACATAACCGTGATCCGAACCCGGACGAGCCGGGGTCTGAATGGATCATAGATGCGCAGGACCACCGGGCCTGCCTGCTGGCGACCGAGAATGCCGTTGTGATCGCCAATTACATCCGCCTGCTTGGGTTGGATGCGCGGGCACACACGGCGATGTCGTCCGAAGTGGATCTGGGCAAGCTTGCGGTCGCGGCGGGTTTGGCCTCGGTCGAAGACGGCACGCTTGTTGCCCCATGGCTGGGGCGTCGTTTTGGTCTGGCCGCTGTCACGACCGAGATGGAGATTGCCCACGATCAGCCCCTGCAACCGATGGCGCAACAACCGTGGTTCCGGACCCAAGGTCCTGCGTGGTGGCTGGGCACCGGGTTCGCCAAGAACGCTCTGAACCGCGACGCCTATGCCAAACGCCGCTATGTGGACGGGGCGCACCCGTTTGAGCGGCTCAAGCGGGTCGAGACGCCCACCACCTATATTGATGAGGCGAACGTCGCGCGCGTTCCCAAGCGCGCTGACATGTTCGCGCGGGCGCAGTTCGGCGATATGGGCAAACACCTGCAGGATGCCGCCAAGGGCGGATATTACGTGCGCAAATCGGCCCCCAGTTTCGCGCAACGCCGGGCGCTGGGCGCGTTTGTTCTGTTGCAGGATGGCGAAAGCGCAAAGGTCTCGCCGCCGACAGATGCTCAGCGCAATGCCGCCAATATTAAGGCCGCCAGTTACTTCCTTGGGGTGGATGCAGTCGGCCTCAGCCGTTGTCCGGACTGGGCGTGGTATTCCCACGATGCGACGGGGGAAGAGATCACGCCGCCGCATGATCAGGCCATCAGCATGATCATCGACCAGGGCTATGAGACGATGGAGGGCGCAAGTGGTGATGATTGGATCAGCGTCGCGCAATCCATGCGCGCCTATCTGCGGTTTTCACTGTTGGGTGGCGTGATCGCGCAGCAGATCCGCAACCTCGGCTACAAAGCCAAGGCCCATACGGTGATGGATGGTGAGGTGCTGCAGCCACCGTTGTTGCTGCTATCGGGATTGGGCGAGGTCAGCCGGATCGGTGAGGTCATCCTGAACCCCTATCTCGGCCCGCGTCTGAAATCCGGCGCGGTGACGACTGATATGCCGATGTCGCATGACAAGCCGATAGACTTCGGCCTGCAGAGTTTCTGCGAAAGCTGTAACAAATGTGCCCGCGAATGCCCTTCGGGGGCGATCACCGCCGGACCGAAGTTGATGTTCAACGGCTATGAAATCTGGAAGTCTGACAGCCAGAAATGCGCGACCTATCGCGTAACAACGCCCGGAGGGTCGATGTGCGGGCGCTGCATGAAGACCTGCCCGTGGAACCTTGAAGGGATTTTCAAAGAACGCCCCTTCCGTTGGGCTGCGATGAATATCCCTCAGGCCGCCCCGGCATTGGCGAAACTGGATGATGCGGTAGGCAATGGTGGCCTGAACGATGTCAAAAAATGGTGGTGGGATATCGAGCTGCAGTCGGATGGCGCCTATCGCCCTTCGGTGCATCCGCTGAACAGGCGCGACCTGCAGCCTGATCTGGATCTGAAATACGAAGATCAGACACTGGCCGTTTACCCCGCCTATCTGGCCCCGCACCCGTGGCCCTATCCCTTTGCCATGGACCGCGAGGCAGGGATTGCCGCCTATGAGGCGATGGTGAGCGCTGAAGAATACAAGGCACGCAAGGTGGCTGGCGATATGTCGGTTGTCCATCGCTACGAGATCGCCGGCGATGCGCCCGTCATGCGGGTCGAATTGACCAAGGTCGACAAGATGACGGCGGATGTGACCAAATATGAGTTCTCGACACTGGACGGTTCTCCTCTGCCCGAATGGACAGCGGGCGCGCATTTGGATGTGTTGGTCGCGCCCGAGTTTCTGCGCCAGTATTCGATGTCCGGTGACCCCTCGGACCGGGCGAGCTATCAGATCGGTGTCTTGCGTGAGGATGAGGGGCGCGGTGGTTCGGCTCTGCTGCATCGCATCTTCAACGAAGGCCGCAAGGTTTTCATCTCGAAGCCGATCAATTATTTCGAACTGGATGAAACAGCGACAAAAACCTTCCTGATGGGTGGAGGGATCGGCATCACCCCAATGATCGCCTTTGCCCATCGCCTGCACGCGCTGGGCAAACCGTTCGAGATGCACTACTCTGCCAGTACCCGTGCCAGCGCCGGGTATCTGCATGACCTTGCCGCGATGCCGTGGGCAGATCACGTTCACTACCATTTCTCGGATGAAGGCGCGCGAGCCGATCTGGATGCGGTCCTGTCAGGCTATCAGGACGGCTGGCACGTCTATACCTGCGGGCCCGATCGCTTCATGGACGGCGTCATGCAAGCGGCCGAACGGCAGGGTTTCCCGGACGAAGCGCGGCATTTGGAGTATTTCTCGGTCCCCGAGCAACCGGACTATGAAAACTACCCATTCACCTTGAAGCTGGCGAAGTCAGGCCAGGAACTGACCGTGCCAGAAGACAAGGACGCCGCGCAGGTGCTGAATGAGGCGGGCATTCACGTGGATGTGAAATGCGCTGATGGCATCTGCGGCGTCTGCAAATGCGGTGTTGTTTCGGGCGAAATCGAACATCGCGATTTCGTCCTGTCTAACAAACAACGCGAGAGCGCTATCATTTTGTGCCAAAGCCGAGCCGCGCAATCAGATGGCGTGATCGAGATCGACCTCTGACCCGAGGTCGAAAAACGACATGAAGTTGTAGAAAAATTGGTCGCTCCGGCCATGGACGCCGGGGGGCTGCTGCACTAACGTCCCCTCTGAACCCAGTGAATCCTGATTGACAGGTGCGAGGTATTTTCATGGATTATCACAGCCCCGCCAGCTTTGCCGAGGCGTCGGCTCTGGCTGCAAACGCGACGGGCACGACACGGTTTCTGGCAGGCGGCACCGATGTGTTGGTGCAGCTGCGCTCGGAATTGGTGACGCCCGATACGTTGATCGACATCAAGAAAATCAACGGTGTGGATCAGATCACGCAAAACACCGATGGTAGCTGGACGCTTGGCGTCGCTGTCACCGGCGCTGAAATGAGCGAGCATCCCGAGCTCGGCTGCGACTGGCCCGGTGTGGTCGAGGCGATGGATCTGATCGGATCGACTCAGGTGCAGGGCCGCGCGACGTTGACAGGCAACCTGTGCAACGGCTCTCCGGCGGCGGATTCGGTGCCCGCGATGGTTGCAGCGGGCGTGACGGTTACTGTGACCGGCCCGGATGGCGCGAGAGAGGTTGCTGTTGAGAACATCCCCACCGGACCGGGCAAGACCTCGCTGGCGAAGGGTGAAGTGATCTCGGCCGTCAATATCCCCGCACGGGGAGACAACGCGGGCGACGCCTATCTGCGCTTCATTCCGCGCACCGAAATGGACATCGCTGTGGTCGGCGTGGGTGTCAGCCTGCGTCTGGACGGCGACGTGATCACCGAGGCGCGGGTTTCCTTGGGCGCTGTCGCCCCGACCGTTTTGCTGGTTGAAGACTGTGCTAACGCCATCATCGGTAGCGCGTTGGATGACACCGCTCTGGACGCGTTGGCCGCGGCCGCTTCGGCAGCCTGTAACCCGATTGACGACAAACGCGGCACGATCGAATTCCGCACGGAGGTCGCTGGTGTTCTGGCCAAGCGCGCCGCGAAAATCGCCTATGCCCGCGCGAAGGGAGAAGACGCATGAGCAAGCTCCACGTATCCACCACCGTGAACGGGGACACGGTCGAATACCTGTGCGACCCGCGCGAAACGCTGTTGGACTGTCTGCGCGACAAATTGAATCTGACCGGCGCGAAAGAAGGTTGCGGCACCGGCGATTGCGGCGCGTGCTCCGTCACCGTAGATGGCCGTCTGGTCTGTTCCTGCCTGATGCTGGGTGTTGAGGCCGATTGCAAGACCATCGAAACCGTCGAAGGCATCGCCGATGGCGACGTTCTGCACCCGCTGCAGAGGAAGTTCATCGAACATGCGGCGCTTCAGTGCGGCATCTGCACCCCGGGCATTCTGGTGGCGGCCAAGTCGCTGCTCGAGAAGAACCCAAACCCGACTGAAGAGGAAACCCGGTATTGGCTGGCAGGCAATCTCTGCCGCTGCACCGGCTATGACAAGATCATTCGCGCCGTGATGGAAACGGCGGAAGAGCTGCGGGAGGCTTCGTAATGGCACTCGACGATCGTAAATCTGTATTCACTTTCGTTGGCACGCGTCCGGATCGCCCGGATGGCTTGGACAAGGTCACGGGCCGCGCCAAATTCGGGGCTGATGCCTATGCGCCCGGCATGTTGCACGGAGCGGTTCTGCGCTCGCCCCATGCCCACGCACGGATCGTGAAGATCGACACCTCAAAGGCCGAGGCGCATAAGGACGTCAAAGCCGTCGTCACCCGCGCGGACTTTGCCGATGTCCCGTTCAAACCCGGTCTCGAGGGCGAGTTCTGGAACGTTTTGGAAAACGTCATGGCAGGCGAAAAGGCCCTCTATGACGGTCATGCCGTGGCAGCGGTTGCCGCGACTTCGGCGCTGGCAGCCCGCGATGCGCTCAAGCTGATCGAGGTCGAATACGAAGTGCTGCCCCATGTGACCGACGTGGACAAAGCGATGGCGTCGGATGCGCCTGTTATTCGGGAAGGCGCGGCGGACTATTCGGTGCCCGAAGGCATGCACCCGAACGTCGTGCGCTACCACGAAAGCGGTCACGGAGATGTTGAGGCCGGGTTTGCCGAAGCGGATCTGGTCATCAAAGACAGCTTTGTTACCGAAGCGACCCATCAGGGCTATATCGAACCGCACGCCTGTCTGGGCATATTGGGCAATGACGGCAAGGGTGAGCTGTGGTGCACCACGCAAGGCCACTGGATCGCGCAAAAGACATGCGCCGCGCTGCTTGGCATTGAGACCTCGCAACTTCGCGTCACCGCGTCCGAGATTGGCGGCGGCTTCGGCGGAAAGACCACGGTTTTCATCGAACCCGTTGCACTGGCGCTGAGCCGCAAAGCCAACCGTCCGGTCAAGGTCGTAATGACCCGGTCTGAAGTTTTCCGGGCGACCGGCCCAACGGCGTCGGCGTCGATGGACGTCAAGATCGGCATGAAGAAGGACGGGACCATCTCGGCAGCACAAGGCGTGTTCCGCCTCCAGGGCGGGGCCTTCCCCGGTGCGCCGGGCGATATGACTGCCATGTGCGCCTTCGCGCCGTACAACCTGACCAACGTCAAGCAGATCGGCTATGACGTGATGTCGAACCGTCCGAAACAGGCCGCTTACCGCGCGCCAGGCGCACCCATGGGTGCCTTTGCGGTTGAGTCGGTGATTGATGAGCTGTGCAACAAGTTGGGTCTCGACCCCGTTGATGTCCGCCTGAAAAACGCCGCTCATGAAGGGACCAAGGCCAGCTATGGCCCGACATACGAACGCATTGGTCTGGTCGAAACGCTGGAGGCTGCCAAGGCGCACCCGCACTATTCGGCCCCGCTGAAGCCGGGGCAGGGGCGCGGTATTTCCTGCGGGTTCTGGTTCAACCACGGCGGTGAGACCTCAGTGTCCCTGGCCTTGTCCGAAGATGGCTCGGCCCAGCTGATGGTGGGAACACCCGATATCGGCGGTTCTCGCGCGTCTATGGCGCTGATGGCGGCCGAGGTTCTGGGCATCCCATACGAGAACATCCGCGTCACCATCGCGGATACGGCGACGCTGGGTTATAACGACGTCTCACATGGCTCGCGCGTGACCTACGCGTCGGGTCTGGCGACCATCAAAGCGGCCAAACACGCGGTTGAGAAACTGTGCGAGCGCGCGGCGGCCAAGTGGGGTATCCCGGTCGAGGCCGTGAAATGGGAGGACGGCTGCGCCGTGCCCTCAGGCCCCAATGCAGGTGACTTCGACCCGCTGGCCCTGTCCGACATCACGGCAGATATGGGGCGCACCGGCGGCCCGATCTCGGGCCATTTCGAGGCAACTCCGGAAGGCGCAGGCGTGTCCTTTGGCACCCATATTGTCGATGCCGAGGTCGACCCGGAAACCGGCAAGACCAGCGTGACTCGCTACACGGTCATTCAGGATGCCGGCAAGGCGATCCACCCGACCTACGTGGAAGGCCAGTTCCAGGGCGGTGCTGCTCAAGGCATCGGCTGGGCGCTGAACGAGGAATATATCTACGGCGAGGACGGGCGGTTGCAGAACTCAATCTTCCTCGACTACCGGATCCCCGTCGCCAGTGACCTGCCGATGATCGACACGGTGATTGTCGAAGTGCCCAACCCCGGCCACCCGTTTGGGGTACGCGGTGTGGGCGAGACCGGCATCGTGCCGCCGCTTGCCGCCATCGCAAACGCGGTTTCCAACGCGGCGGGTGTGCGGATGAAGCAACTGCCGATGTCGCCTCCGCGCATTCTGGCCGCGCTCAAGGACAATGGTTGAGGTTCACCTCTGGTCCGGCCTCCGGTCTCTGACCGGGGGTTTGGCCGTTGTCGAGGTCGAGGCCAAAACAACCGGAGAGTTGCTGCGCGCCTTGGTGCGCGCGCATCCACAATTGCAGGCCCCTATTGATGCGGGCGTCTCAATCGCGATCGACGGGCGCGTGATTGCAACGGGCCTGACGGAACCAATCCCGGAAGGTAGCGAAATCTATCTAATGCAGAGGCTGCGCGGCGGTTAAGGTTTAGGCGACCACGGTTCGCGCCCGACCATCCGGTCGGCCTCGGCTGTGATATCGTTCATGTGCTGCTCAAGGTTTTGGCGCAGGGTTTCGATCTGCTCTTCACTGGCTTTGCGTGGGACAGTCTCGGTCCATTCGCGGCATAAAAATACACCTTCGTTGCGCCAGGGGCGGGGCATCAACAAGCGGTCCCATGTACCTGCCTCTCTGCCATGGCGGGCCGAGAAGGTGATTCCGAACACCCGTTTGCCGGATGTGCGCGCCCAGACCAAAGGCACGGTCGACAGCACCCGTTCCGGTCCGCGGGGTCCGTCGGCGGCAATACCAATGGATATCCCCTGCTTCATTTTGCCCAGAACTTCACGCGACACGGCGACGTTGCTTTTGTGTTTGCTGGCCATAGCGATCGTGTCCATGCCGAACAGCTTTTGCACGCGACCCACCATGCTGCCCGCCCGCGCCGAGGACGTGATCGAGCAGATCTGCGCCTTGTCCAGCGGGAAGAAATAGGGGGACTGCGCCAGCCGCTGATGCCACAGAACAACGATGACCGGTTCGCCCTGTTCGGCCAGCTGGTCCAGTTCTTCATAGCCGATGCGCTGCCATTTGGTGTTGCGGTTGACCATCCGAATATAGCTCGCAATACGGCGCGCCGCCCAGTTTAACACGGCTTCGCTGTCGGCGATCTTTTTGCGGATACTCACGGATGGGTCCCTCTTACTGACCAAAACGTGTCTTATAGAACTCAACGCCGCGTGCAACTTGTTTGTCTTGTCGAGAAGTGGTCGAGAAACTGAAAAAGCCTCTTGAGTCCGCCGCGCGGCTGGCATATCTGAGGCTCAGCCTAGGGGTATAGCTCAGTTGGTAGAGCGACGGTCTCCAAAACCGTAGGTCGCGGGTTCGAACCCTGCTGCCCCTGCCATTCAAAACTTCTCAAAACTTGAATGTTCGCTTTTGCGGCTGCGTCTAATCCTATTTTCGCCGCGCGAAATTCTCTTCGAGGTTCCTCAGGGGCAGTTTGAGCGGCGGCCACATTGCGCAGTGGGTAGAGATTTGACGTAGCGTCCCGAAATTTCTTCCGCTTCGGCGTAGTTGACGTAAACGTAAGATGCTGCTCAATTTTTTATTTTGCATGCACAAAAGTGACGAAAACCGGGGTTTTCTTCCCCCTTACGTCTCAAAATGAAATCCCTAAATGCACCTCGTCGCTGCGGGGTGCCACTCACGGACTGTGATCCTTGAGCTTCGGCCAACCACTGAGGTTCGGATCGGCCCCGCAGTGACAAGACTTGCGCAGTTCATTGGGAGGGAAGGAATTTGATACAGAGTTTTTGGTCGATCTTTCGCGACTCCCGCTGGCCAGCGGCACAACTGACGCAGCCTCGGTCCGAAGAGGCCTGTGCTGCAGATGAAGAAACAAGCGAACCCACGGTGAGAGAGGCCGAGTTCCGGAGCCTGTTTCAAACGACATTGCTGGAAATGAAACAGCCGCAAGCAGGCGATGAAGGCTCTGACACTTGGCGAGTGTAAGCCTGCCGAAAACCTGCCTAGCCCGATAGGGCGCAAATGCACCATGTTTCGTATCAAATCGATGCCTGTGTTGCTGAACGGCGAACGCAGAGATATGCACTAAAGGCAATATTTGATTTGCATTCAAGGGTGTTGAATGGGATTGCGAAGCCTGATTCCCGAAAAGATTGCCTCACGTGTTCTTGGCAGCGGCAAAACCCGGCGCGCGGTCATGAATCAGCTGCTTGATCAGGATACTTTGTTGTTTAGGGACTTGGGCGATCATGCTTTTGCCTTCTTTCCAACGGATGCAATCTGACGTTCCCTTTGCCAGAACGGTGAATTCGCCCGCGGCTCGGTCACGAATCTGCGGGCGTTTCTTGAACAAAACAATGCCTTTAAACCCGGAATGTCTGTTCTGGAAGTTGGAGCCAATATTGGCACCCAAACCGTCTATTTCTTCCTAGACCTGCAGTGTGACGCCGTCGTGTCGATCGAGCCGGACCCGGACAACATGAACCTGTTGCGTCACAATCTTGCGTTGAACGGGCTGACAGAAAAAGTGACGATCTTGGGTGTCGCAGCTTCGGACACGAATGGAACGGCTGAATTTACCCGTAATCTGTTCAACCGGGGCGGCTCGCGTCTGGGCGCCAGGCGAAAAAGCGGCAAGACCCGAGAGAGTTTTTCAGTCGAGATCGTTCGGATTGACGACCTGGTGCAGTCAGGCACCCTTGAGGCTGATCAAATTGGGCTGGTCTGGATGGATGTTGAGGGCCATGAGCTATCTGCCCTGACGGGTATGAAGCAGTTGATCGCCGATTTCCGACCGCCGATATTTTTGGAATTTACCCCGGACGGACAGTACAGCACCCAGCAAGAGCTGTGTGACCTGCTATTTGACAACTATCAGGGCGTTTATCGTCATGCTGGGGGCTTTCATCCCGTGTCACGTGAAGCGTTCGCGCAGATCAAACATCAGGTCGATCTTCTGGTCATCTGAAACCCCACCCGATCTCAAAGCAGGGCGGTGACCGTCTTTCCTCTGCTTGCGGGATAGCCTAAAGTCCCCGCAAATCGCAGACACCGGGAATGAGGGTACATGTCGCGTTTCGATGGTTACTTCCTGCGGCAGTTGCTGGTGCTGTTTGGCTTTTTCACTCTGGTCCTGGTCGGTGTTTTCTGGATCACGCGGTCTGTCAGCCTGTTTGACAGGGTGATCAGCGGCGGCCAGTCGGCGGTTGTTTTCCTCGAATTCACTGCTCTGACGCTTCCGACCCTGATCCGAACAGTGATGCCGATGGCTGTGTTCGCTGCGGCCGTCTACGCCACGAACCGCCTCAGCCGGGAAAGTGAGATGACGGTCATGCTGGCGACCGGCTCTAGCCCTTGGCGGCTGGCCCGGGCTGTGGTGCTGTTCGGTCTTGTTACAGGGATGATGATGGCGGCGATCAGCGTTTTCCTGCGCCCTGCCTCGGTCGAGCAGCTCGAGATCCGGCAGGCCGAAGTTGCAGGTGACGTGACCGCCCAATTGCTGAATGAGGGTGAGTTTCTGCACCCGGCCGACGGTGTCACGGTCTATATCGGTCGGATTGATCTGGACGGGACTTTGCACGAGGTCTTTGTCTCAGACCGGCGAGACCCAGCGAATTCTGTCAGCTATTCAAGTTCAACAGCGTATCTGGTGAACAATGCGGCCGGCATCAACCTTGTCATGCTGGATGGGGTGGCGCTGCGTCTGGACAAGGACGGGCGCACCCTGTCATCGACCCTGTTTCAGGACGCCTCATACGATATCTCGGCGCTGACCAGTACCGGAGGGATGAGCGCCCGCAGCCTTGAAGCGATCCCCACGATGGAATTGATCCGGGACCGCGAGGCTATCGCCAGCGCAGAAGGGTTCAGCCCGGGTGAACTGACTGATGAGTTGCACCAACGGTTCTCGTGGATCGCGATTTGCGTGGCGGTTGGGCTGGTCGGATATGCCACCCTGATGCTGGGAAGCTTCTCGCGGTTCGGGTTGTGGCCGCAGATTCTGGGGGCGTTTACCATTCTGGTTCTGCTTGAAGGCGTTCGGGGGTTTGTTTCTCCGATCGTGATAGATGAGCCGGGTCTTTGGATCGTTCTCTATGCACCGGCGGTCATTGGTATCCTGATCTCGTGCCTGTTCTTGGCGGTTGCAGGGCGTCCAATTTGGCGCCGTTCCAGGGCCGAGGTCGCTGTCTAGGCAGGGTCTCGCAAACCCTGCAGGCAGTCTAGAATATCCTCGAACGCAGCGCTGTCTGGGCGAGTTACGAGATAGAGCGGCAACATCAGGTCCGGGCTCTGTTCAACCCGTACCAGCGCGCCAGAGCAAATGTGCTCTGCCGCCAAATAGGCGGGAAAAAACCCACGTCCCCCTCGTTTGAGGACATAGCGCAGGGCCATCATGCAATTGCCCAGAAAGACCGTCTGCCCCTCCGCCTGGCGGGCCGTAGTCCGCACATGGTCCTGATAAGCGGTGCCAAGTTCGAGATTGACGAATACCGAGTTGTCGACCATTGCCTCAGCGGTTTCGAGAAGAACCAACCGCTCTGGCGGCAAGGTTTCAAACATCACCCGCCTGTCTGATGGCTTTTCGTGGGTCAGCGCGGCGTCCAGCACATGTGTTGCGACCGCGTCCACCATATCCAGATCATGATCGTAGTTCAGCGTCAGCAGCAATTGGCCAAGATGCTGTTCGAAACGTATGGCGAGATCGACCAGCAAGGGGTCCCAAACGCTGAGCTGCGCCCCCAGCCTTAGCGCCGGGCGATTTTGGTTTTGCGTGGGCAAATCAGTCGAAGCATAGGACCAGAGCGAGAGCATCTGCTCGGCGTAAGGACGAAATTGGCGTCCAAAATCTGTGAGTGCCGTGCCTCCGGCCCCGCGGGTGAAAAGAGGCTTTCCGGTGGCGTCCTCGATCTGTCTTATGCGCGCGCTGACAGCCGTTTGGGTCACATTCAGCTTGCGCGCTGCTGCGTGAAACCCTCCGGTCTCAGCAACGCATAGAAACGTTTCGAAAGCTTTGATTTGCATAGTGGCAGTATTTTTTGATCATCATGATAAAATCAATTCATTTTTTTCAGCAGGTAAGTCGAGATATCCTGTTCCCGATCAGGACAAAGGACATGCCATGCTGGACAAAAGCCACAAGCCGACCTGGACCAGTTTTGAAGAGGCCACAAAGGCCGACTGGGACGCCGTTATGGACTACGAAGAGACCTATAACGCCGCCCTGCCAGACCGAATTTTGGACGCGATCCGATCGTTGGATGAGGAATGGACGCCGTATCCGGTAAACCGCTACCAACACTCACTGCAGGCCGCGACGCGGGCTTATGAGGATGGCGCGGATGAGGAACTTGTGGTCGCCGCGCTGATCCATGATACGGGCGATATCCTGTCGCCCTACAACCATGGTGAGCTGTCAGCGGCGATGATGAAGCCCTATGTCAGCGAAAAAACCCATTGGATCCTCAAGCATCACTGCGTGTTCCAGGGCTATTACTACAACCACCATCTTGGCGGAGACCGAAATGCACGCGATAAGTATCGCGACAGCCCCTATTGGGAGGACTGCCGCTATTTCTGCCATGAATACGATCAGAAGGCGTTCGACCCGGACTACCCGACCAAACCACTGGAGTTCTTCGAGCCCATGCTGCGCCGCGTGTTGAACAAGGGCGAAGGGCATATGGAGCTGAACGAAACCTCTGAGGGTTAACAGGCCGCCATCAGACGGTAGACGATATGAGCTGCGGTGAAGTCCCAGGCGGCATTGCCGTCGGGGGCCAGTTCGACAACGTCGAAGCCTACGCATTTGCGGCCTTTGAGGGCATGTTCGACTAACCGCAGCGCCTGATAGTACCCCAAACCGCCTGGTACGGGTGTTCCTGTGGCGGGCATTTGGGAGGGGTCCAGACCGTCCACGTCGAAGGTGACATAGACCAGCTCGGGGAAATCCTCGGGCAGGTCGACGGCGTGGATGTTGCCGGTGACCAGCTCTTCGGCGTCGACGTGGAAGACATGGTTTTTTAGACGGCTTTTGGCCTCTTCGGTTGAGAATGCACGCACGCCGAATTGCGCCAGACGGACGCCCTCTTCGGCCAGCAGGTGCATGACCGAGGCGTGGGAGTGTTTCTCGCCCTGATACGCGTTGCGCAAATCGGCATGGGCGTCGATCTGCACGATCCCAACAGGCTGGTTCAGCGCCCGCGCCACGCCCATCACCGCGCCGTAGCTGAGGGAATGCTCTCCACCTAGGGTCACGGGCACCTTGCCCGCACGAATGGCGGCTTCGGTCCGTTGGGCGAGGCGTTCCATCACCTCGGGCAAGGGGCCGTCACAATCCAGCGGGGCTTCGGTATAGATTCCCTCGACGCAGGGTTCTGCATGGCCGGTGATGCGCTCCAGCTCATTGCTGGCCTCGATTATGGCTTCGGGGCCTTTGGCGGTGCCAGAGCCGTAAGAAACCGTGCGTTCCAGCGGAACCGGGATCACGCGAAAGCGCGCGTCTTCAGATCGCTCAGCGGCGGTCAGTTCACTGTCGAGGAAAATGCTCATGAGAGGCGGTCCTTAAAGTCGTGATAACCGAACTGTTTGATGATCTTCAGCTCGTCCGTTTCGCTGTTCCACAGGGCGATGGTCGGCAGGGGAACACCGTTGAAGGTATTTGTCTTGACCATCGAGTAATGCGCCTGATCGAGGAAGGCAAAGCGTTGCCCGATCTCCAGCGGCTGATCCCAAGTGTAGTCGCCGATCACGTCACCTGCGAGGCAAGACGGCCCGCCAAGACGGTAAGTGTGGCCCGCCTCGGCCTCGTCCATCAGGGCGGGGCGATAGGGGGCCTCGATCACGTCGGGCATGTGGCAGGTTGCCGAGATATCGGTGATCGCAAGATCCATGCCATTGGTGGGCAGGTCGAGGATTTCTCCGACCAGAATACCCGCGTCCAACGCGACGGCCTCGCCGGGTTCGAGGTAGATGGTGACATCGTATTTCGCGCGGATGGACTTGATGAATCCCACCAGCCCGTCACGGTCGTAGTCATCGCGGGTGATGTGGTGACCGCCACCGAAATTCAGCCATTTGAGCTGACCGAGGAAAGGTTTGAGTTTCGGCTCGACGGCAGCCCATGTGCGTTGCAGGGGTTCGAATCCCTTTTCGCAGAGCGTGTGCATGTGCAATCCGTCCACGCCGGTCAGGGTCTCGGCAGTTAGTTGGCTGACAGGAGTGCCGAGGCGCGAGCAGGGTGCGCACGGGTCGTATTTCGGAATCTCGCCTTCGGAATGTTCGGGGTTGATGCGCAGGCCGATCTGCACATTGGCCGCTTGGGCTTTGGCGAGGAACCGGTCTTTTTGAGCGGGCGAGTTGAAGATGACGTGGTCGGACAGCGACAGGATTTCATCGATATCCGTATCCTTGTACCCGGCGCAGAAGGTTGCGACCTCGCCGCCATATTCCTCGCGGCCCAGACGTGCCTCATAGATGCCAGAGGCGCAGGTGCCTCCGAGGTGTTGGCGCACCAGCGGGGCCAGTGAGAACATGGAAAACGCCTTGAGCGCGCTCAGGACATTTGCGCCGGACCGGGTGCCGATATCTGATAAAATTGTCAGGTTCCGCTCGACAGCTTTTTCGTCCACCACGAAGCAGGGGCTGGGGACGCGGCTGAAGTCGAATTTGCGGAAGGCGCCGGCGTCACCGGCTTGGGTCGTCATCATGTC
This sequence comes from Ruegeria sp. B10, assembly GCF_056539825.1. NCBI lineage: Bacteria > Pseudomonadati > Pseudomonadota > Alphaproteobacteria > Rhodobacterales > Roseobacteraceae > Ruegeria > Ruegeria sp. B10. The sequence continues at coordinate 17,659 of NZ_JBQFVP010000018.1, read as the reverse complement.
GGACATGTCGGGCGTCTCCGATTGTGGAGAGGCCGGGGGACCAGCCCCCCGGACCCCCCGGGATATTTATAGCCAGATGAAGTTCTGGATCTAGAACTCGACCGGGCCGTCGAGTTCGTGGACTTGCCAAGGCAGGCCGTGATTGTTCAGCATGTTCATGAAGTCGTCCGGATCCAGCTGTTCCATGTTCCAGACGCCCGGTTCGCGCCAGTTGCCTTTCAGAACCTGTGCCGCGCCGATCATGGCGGGTACGCCGGTGGTGTAGCTGACGGCCTGAGAACCGACCTCGGCGTAGCATTCTTCGTGGTCGCAGATATTGTAGATGTAGTAGGTTTTCTCGCCCGAGCCGTACTTGGCCTGACCCGTGGCGATGTCGCCGATGCAGGCCTTGCCTTTGGTTTCCGCACCCAGATCGCCGGGATCGGGCAGCAGGGTTTTCAGGAACTGGATCGGGATGATCTCCTTGCCGTCATGCATCACCGGGTCGATGCGGGTCATGCCGACGTTTTCCAGCACTTTGGCGTGGGTGATGTAGGCGTCGCCGAAGGTCATCCAGAAGCGGGCGCGCTCGATCTCGGGGAAGTGGGTCGAGAGCGACTCCAATTCCTCGTGATACATCAGGTACATGTTCTTGGGGCCAATGGCGGGGAAGTCGAACTCGACCTTGTGGGTCATGGGGGGGCTGTGCTGCCACGCACCATTTTCCCAGTGGCGGACCTCGGCTAGCACTTCGCGCAGGTTGATTTCCGGGTTGAAATTCGTCGCGAATTCCTGATCGTTGCTGCCGCCATTGGCGTCCAACACGTCGATCTGTCGGATCGTGTCCAGCTTGTGCTTCTTCAGCCATTTCGCGAAGACGCTGGTCACGCCCGGATCGAAGCCCGAGCCGAGGATGGCGGTCAGGCCTGCCTCTTTGAAGCGCTCTTGGTAGGCCCATTGCCAGTGGTATTCGAACTTGGCCTCATCCTCGGGCTCATAGTTCGCGGTGTCGAGATAATGGATGCCGGCCTCAAGACAGGCTTCCATCAGCACCAGATCCTGATAGGGCAGGGCGAGGTTCACGAGGATCTCGGCCCCGGTTTCCTTTATCAGCTTGACTGTGTCTTCGACCTTATAGGCATCCAGCTCAGCGGTTTTGATCTCGACTCCGACGCGGTCCTTAACGGCCGCTGCGATGGCATCGCATTTCGATTTCGTGCGGCTGGCCAAAGTGATCTCGGTAAAGATATCTGAATTCATCGCCATCTTGTGCACGGCTGCGTGGGATACGCCGCCCGCGCCGACAACCAGTGTTTTGCCCATGGTGTGTCTCCTTCTTATTCGTAATAGGTGTAGCCGTTGATGGAGTCGCGATAGGCGCTCATCAGGGTTTTGCGGTCCTTGGCTTGCAGAGTACCGGTCGAGATCGCCTCGTCCACCATTTTGCGGAAGGCGGCGACGCAGTCCTGGGGGTCGAATTCAACGTAAGACAGGACCTGACTGATCGTGTCGCCCTCTTGCTCGTGCAGCAGGTCAAAGCCGCCATCGGCGCGCAGGTCGATTGTGACGACGTTGGTGTCACCGAACAGGTTGTGCAGGTCGCCTAGCGTTTCCTGATAGGCGCCGACGAAGAAGACGCCCATGAAGTATTCGTCGTCTTCGGGGAGGGAATGCACCGGCAGGCTGGGTGAGACGCCGTCGGCCAGAATGAACTGGTCGATCTTGCCGTCACTGTCGCAGGTGATGTCGGACAGCACTGCGCGGCGGTCCGGGGCTTCGTTCAGTCCTTGCAATGGTACGATCGGATGCAACTGGTCGATGGCCCAGACGTCCGGGAGCGACTGGAACAGCGAGAAGTTGCAGTGGTAGATATCGGCCACTTTCTCAAGCTGGTCGTCCACGTCCGTTTCCAGATCGTCGCTGGCCGCCAGCGCCTTGAGGCGGGCCATCAGCGACAGGTAGATACGTTCCGCCCGCGCCATCTGGCGCAGATCCACGTATCCACGGCGGAACAGGGCGCGCAATTCGTTGCGGTAGAAGGTGGCATCGTTCCAGCATTCTTGCAGGCGGTCGCTGGAAAGGTATCCTTGCACGGCGGCCAGATCAGAAACAAGGTGGTGGTCGTCCGGTTCGACATCCGGGCGGGTCGGCGCATCATACAGCGTGCTTTCCAGCACGTTGAACACCAGCATCGAAGAGGTCGCCACAACTGCGCGACCGCTTTCGGTGACCAGAGTAGGGTGGGCGATCTCGGCCTCATCCATCGCATAGGCCACGGTTTCGACTACGTTGGCGCAGTATTCCTCGACCGTGTAGTTGATCGAGTTCTCGGCCGCCTTTTTCTCGCCCGTATAGTCCACGCCCATGCCGCCGCCGAGGTCCAGATGGGTCAGCGGCACGCCTTCGTGCGTGAGTTCGGTGTAGTAGCGACAGGCCTCGCCCACGGCGCGGCGGACGTCGTTCACGTCCTGCACCTGGCTGCCAAGATGCGAGTGCTGCAGCTTGAGGCAATGCAACAGACCCGCCTCGCGCAGTTTGTCCACAGTGGCGACCAACTGATCGGTGTTCATACCAAAGGCCGAGCGGTCGCCGGAGCTTTCTTCCCACTTGCCGCTGATCTGGTTGGTCAGTTTCACGCGCACGCCGATCAGAGGTTCGATGCCGAGCTCCTTGTAGACCTCGATCACCGTATCCGCCTCTTTTGGGCTTTCCAGCACGATGACGGTATTGAACCCGATTTTGCGGGACAGGATCGCCAGCTGGATGAACTCGGCATCCTTGACGCCGTTGCAGACGATCAACGCCTCAGGGGCCAGACGATGCGCAAGAGCCACGACCAATTCGGGCTTTGATCCGGCCTCGAGGCCATAGTTGTATTTCTTGCCGAACTCCACGATGCGGTCGACCACCTGCGCCTGCTGGTTCACCTTGATCGGAAACACGCCGCGATAGGGGCCTTTGTAGCCCACCCGCGCGATGGCGTCGGCAAAGCTCTCGTTCAGATGCGCGATTTCATGTTCCAGATACGAACTGACTCGCAGCAGCATCGGTGCCTTAATCCCCCGGTCATCCAGATCGCTTAGGATACCGGGTAGGCTGATCGCCGCCGTGTCCGGAGACATCGGATTGCGCAGACCGATCTCGCCCTGCTCCGTCACCTCGATGAGGCCTTTGCCCCATTTCTCAACCCCGTAGATGGTATGCGGTGCGTCGGGCGTGTGTTTCAATCAAGTCAGTCCTTAACTCAGAGGTGCCGGTTTCGCGCCCGCCATTACGGCAGCATTTTGATTCGTCCAAGTGTAAACTATGTGACAGGGATTGCCGAACGTTACGCGTAAGTGCGGATCGGGATCAGGTGGTTGTCCCATTGGCACTCGGGGCGGGCCAGCACCCGCGCGCGTTGCTCGTTTACAGCGCCAAACGTGCCCGTGCCGGTGGTGAAGACCAGCCCGTCCGGACCTGCGCCCAGACCGCAGACATCCTCCAGTTCGAAAGCTCTCGTGAAGCTGCGACCTGCTACATCGAACAGATGCAGCGCATTTCCGCGTGGGCAGGTTATGGCGACCTCGGCCCCGCTGGCCGAGAAGGCGATGCTGCCAGCATAGCCCTGCAGGGTGATTTGCAGGTCTTCTGGTGCCGATAGAAGCTGCGGAGGCGCGCCCCGACGGTGCAGGCCCAACAGGGGCGGGTGCTTGGTCTGGCTGCCCTGCCACTGCATCGCGAACCCGACCAGCCCGTCGTTGCGCACGCTCAGATGGCGGATGGAGTTCTTGTGCAAGTCGCCCGGCAACTCGACCCGTTCAAGCAGGTTCCCGGACAGGTCCAGATAGGTCAGGTTCGGCTGCATGACGGGTAGGTTCAGCTTGGTCCGCCCGGTCTCGGGGTGGGTTTCGATCCCGCCATTTGCGATCACAAGGCTTTGTCCATCCGGCATCAGGCGCATGTCATGCGGACCAACACCGCCCGACGACACCTCTCCCAACCGTTCAAAACGCGTGGCATCCCATACGCTGATGCGGCCTTCGCCAGCCTCATAGTCGTTTTCGGTAGAAAAGAACCGGGTGCCGTCCGATGTGAAAGTACCATGACCATAGAAATGTCGCCCCTCGGGGGTCCGTAGCCGTGCAAGCTCCTGCCCGGTGGTGCAGTCGATGACCAGAGCAAACGTGCCGGGGCGGCGGGCAAAGGCCACGGCCTGCGCCTTGCGGGGGTGTGCGGCGGCGGCGTGGCCTCTTGCGGGCAGGGGCAGCGAGAACAGGATGTCTCCGCCCACATCCAAACCGGCCAGACGGAACGCGCCATCCGGAAACAGCCCGGCGACCAGATAGGCGGGCGCCCCAACCGAGGCCCACCCCGTTGCGGGCGCAAGGCTTGCAGCCGCAAGACCAGCCAGAAAATGGCGGCGGTTGGTCATGGTTCAATCCCCGTCCAGAGAGTTGAACCCGGCACTGATGCCGAGGGTTGGGCCAAGCTCGGTCGTGGCAATGGTGCGGATGTCATTCACCGCCTGTTGCAGCGCTTCGACCCGGAACCGGCCTGCGGGATCAGCTACGCCAGCGAAGGCTGGGTCGTCGATGGACCGGGCGCTTTTGATTGCGCGGTTGAAGGCCACGTCCAGATCCTGCGCGATCTCGGGATGGTCGGCAGACAGCCGCGCTGCAAGGTCCTGAAGCGCAATCAGAGACAGCTCGACATGACGCAAGGCGCGTTCCGAGCGGCGGGCTTCGGCCCTGTTGGGGCGAGGGCGGTCGAAGGTTCCGAGCGGTCGTCCCAGTCGGGTCTCGGCGGTGAATTGCAGCCCGGTCGAGAGCGCTTTGAACAGCTCCTGCATCGCCTCATCCTGCGTGCGGTACGGGCTGTCGCCCCCCGGCTGTTCCAGCTTCACTGCATAGCTTTGCCATTCTTCCGCCATCGCGTCGGCATTTGCGTCGAGATCCGCCGTGATGGCCCGGATCAGAGCGCATCGGTATTCGGCACTGCCCTGATCGGCGAATTTGGGATCGTAGAGCATCTGCTCAAGCGCAAAGAACCCACGCCCCGCGACCGAGGTCTCGGCATAGGCGGCCGTGTCGTTCACCGCAGGGTCCTCGGCTGCGATATGCTGCGAAAGGGCCTTGGGCGTGAAACCTTTGGTGTCTGGCCAAAAGGCCATGGCAAAGGCGCGGTCGTCGGCCTCGGTAGGGCCAAAGCGCAGATGGCTGGCCGATATCCACGCGTCAAAGGCGGTGCCATAGGCCGTGCGCAGAGCCTCTGATTGAGGGGCGCAATCGGATTGGGATGCGGCGGACAAAGCCTCGGTCGCGTCTGCCAATTCAGCAAAGCGCGGCAGAATATGCGCGGCAGGTACGTCTGTCAGGATCGCTGCTCGGTCTTGGGCTGACGCCGCCAAAGGGACAGTGAGGGCAATGGCAAAAGTAAATAGGCGCATGATTCAAAGACTTTCGAGAAAACGGATAAGGGCGTCGCGGTCGGCTTTGGGCATGGTGACGACGGTATCACGGGCGGATTGCGCCTCGCCCCCGTGCCAAAGCACGGCCTCCAGCAGGGTGCGGGCACGCCCGTCATGCAGGAATTCGGTATGGCCGGACACACGCTGGGTCAGGCCGATTCCCCATAGGGGTGGCGTGCGCCATTCGCGGCCTGTGGCGCGGGCCTCAGGGCTGTTGTCGGCCAGACCGTCGCCCATGTCATGCAGCAGCAGGTCGGTATAGGGCCAGATCAGTTGAAAACTATGCTCGGGCCGGTCTTCCATGCGATGAGTAACATGGGTCGGGGTATGGCAGGCGGCGCAGCCTGTGGTGTGGAACACTTCTTTCCCGTGCAGCACTTGCGGGTCATCCACATCCCGGCGACCCGGGACGCCCAGATTGCGGCTGTAGAAGGCCACGAGGTCGATTCCGACCTGATCAACCTCGAAGACGCGCACATCGCCGTCGCCATGCGGGGCCTTTACGCAATTGTCCTGCGCATCGGTGCAATCTCCGTAAGGGGCCGGAAACAGCGGGGTCGAGATGCCGATATCACCTGCAAAAGCCGCAGCCGATTGCTCCATGACTGTGGGCATGCCGGCCTTGTGGCCAAAACGGCCCATAGTCGGGGCGTCGTATTCGACCGACCATACGATGTTAGCCCGGCCCGAGATACCATCGCCATCCGTATCGTCCGGGTCGGCTTTGGCCAGCAGGTCCTCGACCGGGATCGCCTCAAGCAGCCCGAGGCCAATCATCTGCGGCGCAACGCGGGGGCTGAGCATGGCGTCGGGGTGTAGCGCGCCGTATCCCAGATCGGCAGCCGTGTAGGTGGGACGGCGGAGCGAGGCGCTCTCGCCCTCGGACAGTGCAACCGGGATTTCTTCGTAGGTGATCTCCAACCGGTATTCCGCCGGATGTCCGGCCAGGGCGAAGTCCTGCATCTGGCCGCCGTAGTTGGGCTCGGGCAGGGTAGCGAGATAGTCTTCGATCCCTTCCGGCGCGTCCTGAGGGCTGCCGGGAATGGACACGCGCAGGAACATCGAGATGGCGTTGTCATCCGGCCCGTTCGGTGTATGCCCGCGCCCATCCTTGATGTGACAGCGCTGGCATGAACGCGCGTTGTACAGCGGCCCAAGACCATCAGACGCGAGAGTCGAAGAGGGCGACGAGACCCAGATTTTCTTGAACAATCCGTTGCCGACCTTGAAGTCCAGCTCTTGTTCAAAGCTCAGGTTCTTGGACGGTTGCGAGAACGCATCCGCGTTGTTGCGCACACGCACGGTTGCGGCCCCGGCAGGCAACTCTTCGAACCTTTGCGGCGCGCTGAAATCCTGCGGCAGTGCGGTGACACCGGCAATGCGCGCGCGTTCGTCTTCGGTGCGTGGGGTGAAGTTGAGGTGAAGGTCCTGCAGCTCGGCTGACAGGGAAGGGGTGGCCGCAGTTGCGACCACCAAGAGGGCGAGAATACTATTCTTCGGCGTCCATTTTCGCGGCGTTGAGTTGCGCATAATTGGCGTCGCCAATCCTTTCATACAGATCGAGCTGTGTTTCGAGGAAGTCGATATGACCTTCTTCATCGCTGATCAATTCCTCGAAGAGCGACATAGAGACATAGTCGCCCGCCTCGCGGCAATATTCCCGCGCTTCGACATACAATGTGCGGGCATCGTGTTCGGCGGCCAGATCGCATTCCAGCGTTTCCTTGGGGTTCTGCCCGATCCGTAGAGGGTCGAGCTTTTGCAGGTTCGGGTGGCCTTCCAGAAAGATGATCCGTTCGATCAGCTTGTCCGCATGCCCCATCTCTTCGATGCTTTCTTCGCGGCTTTTCTTGGCCATATGGACCAAGCCCCAGTCCTCCTGAAGCCGGTAGTGCAGCCAATACTGGCTGACGGCTGTCAGCTCATGCCGCAGGGATTTGTTGAGATACTCTATGACCTTGGGATCGCCCTTCATCTGCCTTCTCCTGTGATAGGCCGGTGCGTAACGCACGCAGCTGCATGGGGACTTCCAGATTATCGTCGGTTCGCATCGTGTCTAGGAAAAGCGGCATGCACCCGCCACAGTCGGCAGATTTCCCGAGCGCGTGGTAGATCTTGCCCGGGGTAATGATTGCTTGCGGGTCAGAGGTCCGCATCCAGTCGATAGCGGCCCGGATGTCGTGGTCGGAGATGTTTGTGCAGTGGCAGACGATCATGGCGAATCGAGGCTCGTTGATTTTCTTACTTATTTAGTAAGGTAATGCCTTCAAGTCCAGCCACCTTGTGGTGGCTAGGTTGCCGGAGGCGTCGTTTTGCCGGCGCCTCCAGCCCTTTTACGTGTTTAGTGGAAAACCGCGTCAGGGTTGTCCAAGCTGTCCGATCCTTCGAACTCGATGCCATCGAGGTCGAGGGTCGATACGATACGCTCGATGGTCTTGGTCTGGTCAACCAGACCGTTGACGCCGCCCATGATCAGGGCCTCGCCACCGGCATTGCCGCGTTCCAGCATCTGGTCATAGGCGAAACCGGCCTCGGCGGTCGATTTGATCCGGCCCAGAGCCTGCATTGTTGTCGATAGCTTGGCCTTCATCTCGGTGTCCAAAGCGGGGTCAGCGGCGATCACCAGATCCGACAGAGACGCGCCCGAGATCGGGGTGCCATCGATCCGGGTGTAGTTGCCCAGATAGACGTTCTGGATGCCAAGGCCATCGTAGTAGTGGCTGTTGTGCGTGTTATCGGCAAAGCAATCATGCTCTTCCTCGGGGTCGTTCAGCATCAGTCCCAGGCGCATACGCTCACCAGCCTGTTCGCCATAGGACAGTGAGCCCATGCCGGTCAGAATGGCGCTGATGCCCGCGGATTCGTTCTCGGACAGGGCGGCGCGTGCATCACCATCTTCGGCCCATTGTGCCGTCATCCATTCCAGATCGCTGATCAGCAGGTCGGTTGCGGCGCTCAGGTATTGCGCGCGGCGGTCGCAGTTGCCGTTGGTGCAGTCGTCGCCTTTCGCGTAATCGGTGGCCGGGCGGTTGCCCGCGCCTGCACCGTGACCGTTCAGGTCCTGACCCCACAGCAGGAATTCGATGGCGTGGTATCCGGTGGCGACGTTGGCCTCGATCCCGTCGGCCTCGTGTAGGGTCTCTGCCAGTAGTTCAGGAGTGATCTCGGTCGCGTCAATCGCGGTTCCCGAAAGCTCGAAGCTCGGGTTTGCGATGACATTAAGAACGGCGAATTCGTTCTCATCCGTGGCGCCACCGTAGGAGGCGTCGACATAGTCGATGAGGCCTTCGTCCAGTGGCCACGCGTTCACTTTGCCTTCCCAATCATCGACGATGGCGTTGCCAAAGCGGTAAACCTCGGTCTGCTGATAAGGGACGCGGGCGGCAATCCAGGCCGCACGCGCGGCGTTCAACGTAGCGTCCGACGGGTCGGCGATCAGCGCGTTGACGGCGTCTTGCAGCGCTTTGGCGGCGATCAGACTGTCATCATATTTGGCTTCTGCAATATTGGCGTAAGTTGTCAGCACGTCCGCTTTTGCAGGTGCGTCACCGGCCGATGCAGCGGTGGCCACGCATAGTGTCAGAGTGCTGGCGGCAGCAAAGAATTTCGTCATTGGGTTCAGGTCTTTCATGTCAGAAATCTCGTACAGGTGCGTCCAAAAGGGGCTGCACTTGCACGCACATAGCTGAGTGAAATAGTCGACAATGTCAACCTGAGTTTTATTGTCGGATTTACTGCAGGGGAGCTACATCCCCATATCTGGTGGGTCTGATACACGCCGTCGCGATTGCGCCATGTTCGTATAAAGTTAAACTAATCCATGTGATTCTATTGCGAGTGGTGTGAGTTCATGAAGTGGTTGAGTGCTTCGATCGGTTTGTGTGCAGTAACCGTCCAGGCATGGGCAGGGGATCAGGTTCCCGCGCAGAGTGCTGTTGCGGGGTCATTGGATATTTCCTTTGAGGAAACTCAGTTCAGCGTGTCGTTAGCGGTCCCGAGCGAGGATATTTTGGAGTTCGACCATCGCGCAGCAGATGACGCGGATCGGTCCGCGATCGCGGATGCCATTTCGTCCTTGTCAAAGCCGTTAACCCTTTTTCTTGTCCCTGAACAGGCTGGGTGCGCCACGGCATCGGCCAATGTGTCTTTGACGGGCGAAGGGCTGGGGTCGGATGCAGACGCGGTGGGCGCGCCCGAGTTTCTGGCCGAGTATGTTATTCAGTGTTCGGACATGGCCGCTCTGGATATAATCGAATTCGCGTATTTTGAGCGTTTTGATCAAGTTTCGACGCTCGATATCACCGCATCGTCGCAGGGTGTTACGCGGCGCGTCCATGTTACCTCGCAGTCGCCGGTCCTTGATGTCTCGGCTTTGCAAGACTCGGACTAATACTGCCTCCATGCTTAGTGAAAAGGGTTTCGGCAGGGTGGATCGACGAGCAAAGTAGACAAGCTCGAAAGTCGGACCGGAATCAGCTGGGGTCTGAGCGGGTGCGTGGGTGCTTATGCGTGCACAAAACACTCAACTCTAACCTGAATTCTGATCAAATTCCGCAAAATTAATGTTTGTGTCGGAAAGAAACCAAGATCTGACACGAATTGGCAATAGTTGTGCCAACATTCGTCGGTACTACCACACTATCCTACCGAGGTGTTGACTAGTCCGATTTTAATGAGGGGGTTCTCGAAGGGATCGGGGGATGAGCGTGGATGTGCCCAGTATCGGGCGGATCAGGACGCTCTCCCCCAGTGGTGGGTTTGCTTGATTTCAGTCAATCTTGTTGCGCTGTGCGTGAGGTGTGACGCCAAAACTCAGGCGAAACACGCGTGAGAAATGGCCCGGATTCTCGAATCCACAGGCCATGGCGACCTCGGTCACAGAAGCCTCGGTTTGCAACAGTAGCTTTTGCGCGCGTTCCAGACGCATCTCCATAAAGTACTTTTTGGGCGAGGTATTCAGGTATTTCCCAAAAAGCCGTTCGAGCTGCCGTGTCGAAATACCGAGCTCATCTGCAATCGCAGAGGGCGAGACTGGCGTTTCGATGTTGTTTCGCATGACCTCAATCGCTTTGGACAGATGGATGTTGCGCATTCCGTTTCGCGATTGCAGGGACACGCGCTGTTTGGCTGTGGCGTTGCGTACGGCGTTGTAAACCATCTGATCAGCCACATCCATGGCCAGCTCGACCCCATGGTCTCGTTCGATTAAGTGCAACATCAGGTCGGCGGTCGCTGTACCGCCAGAGGCGGTGATGTGCTTCTCGTCGACCACAAACACGCTGCGCACTAGGTTCACATCGGGAAATGCCTCGGTGAAGGCGTCATGGTATTCCCAGTGAATGGCGGCCTGCATTTCGTTGAGAAAACCGGCCTCTGCCAAAAGCCAAGCGCCCGAACATAGTGCGCCGATCGCTGTCCCTCGTGCCCGTTCACGGCGCAGCAAAGCTAGCAGAGGTTTGGAGGCGTGGTTCCGCATGTGGATACCAGACAGCACGAAAATCTGATCAGATTTGGGCAGGCTATCGAATCCCCCATGGACCAGAGTCACCGAGCCGTTGGAGCAGACAGCGTGTTCGCCATGCTCAGACACAAAAGACCAGCTGTAGAGATCCTGCCCGCTGACGAGGTTGGCAATCCGTAAAGGCTCGACCGCGCAGGAAAACGCGAGGTGCGAGAACTCCTCGATCAGAATGAAGGTGATGTGGCTGGGATCGGGCATGGCGGTCTTTGCGCTTCCGGGCTGCTGGGTGGTTTCGACATTATTCGCAGGTTGCCTATGCTGCACGAAAATTAATTGTATACAAGTTGTATTTTAATCGCATACAACACCCTTAGCTGGGCGATCTCGATTCGCCAAGCGGCTGCGACAAAGGGATAGGCGGATGAAGGACGAAGCGCGTTCGCGCAAATCTGATCTTGCAGAACACCTCAAGGTCTCGATTCTGACCTTGCGGCTAAAACCCGGTGCGGATCTGGATGAGGCGCATCTGTCCGAAGCTTTCGGCCTGTCGCGAACCCCGCTGCGCGAAGTGTTCCGGCAACTGGCCGGTGAGGGGTATCTGGACCAGCGCGCCAATCGCAGCACGCGCGTCTCTGAGATGTCGCATACCACGCTGCGGGATTTCTTTCTGGCGGCTCCGATGGTGTATGGCGCCATCCTGCGGCTGGCCGCGCGCAACGCTCTGCCAGATCAGATTGAGGCATTGAAGGATGCCCAGCGATCCTTTTGTTCGGCTTTGCAGTCGGGCTCGGCCGAGGATCGTGCGCTAGCAAACAATCGGTTTCACGATGTCACGGGGCAGATGTCCGGCAATGTATATCTGTTGCCGTCGTTCAATCGTCTTTTGATCGACCATGCCCGGATCGGGATGACCTTTTACAGACCGCGCAACGCGGGTCTGACCGAAAACCTGTCTGAGGCCAGCCGTCAGCACGACGCCATCATCGCCGCCATCGAGGCGGGCGATGAGACGGCTGCTGCGCAGCTGGCCGAGGACCACTGGAACCTGTCTCGCGATCAGATTGAGCTGTTCGTGATGCCTGATGCGCTGGATGTCCCGATGGGCATCCCGCCTCTTTCGAAACCTGCATGAGGACGGAATGAACCCGATTTTCAAGTTTGAGGGAATCTATACCCCTGTGGTCACGCCCTATCACGAGGATGCCAGCGTGAATTGGGACGCTTTGTCCGATGTGATCGAATTCCTGATCGCCAGTGGCGTTCACGGGCTGATCTCGGGCGGCTCGACCGGCGAAAACTATGCCCAGACCGTGGCAGAGCGGCTGGAACTGGCCAAGTTCACGCATGCGCAGTTGAAAGGTCGTCTGCCTCTGGTCGTCGGGACCGGAGCGATGCTGACACCAGACTCGATTGCGCTGGCCTCGGGTGCGCGTGAGATCGGAGCAGACTCGATCCTGTTGGCAAGCCCGCCCTATTCGGTGCCCACCGACCGGGAAAACGCGCTGAACGCATTGGCCATCGACAAGGCCGCTGACCTGCCGGTGATGCTGTACAACTACCCGCACCGCACCGGAACGATGATGGGCGAGGAATTCCTCGACCGTGTGGGCCGCAGCCGGAATTTCTGTGGCATCAAGGAAAGCTCGGGCGATATCAACCGGGTCCATCTGCTGGCGCGCGACTACCCGCATATCCAGCTGGGTTGTGGCATGGACGATCAGGCGCTGGAGTTCTTCGCCTGGGGCGCGCCGTTTTGGGTGTGCGGCGGGTCGAACTTCCTGCCGGAAGAGCATGTGGCGCTGTACAACGCCTGTGTGATCGAAGGTGATTTCGCCAAAGGCCGCCGGATCATGAGCGCGATGATGCCGCTGATGCGGGTGTTGGAGCAGGGCGGCAAGTTCATCCAGACCATTAAACATGGCGTCACCATGAACGGCCTTGAGGCGGGCGCAATGCGGGCTCCGCTGAAGGGGCTGAACAAGGATGACAAGCGGGCGCTGGAACAGGTGACGCGCGTGTTGAAGAAAACAATCGCTGATATCGTAGCTGAAAAGAAGATTGGGGGCTAAGGCATGGAATTGCTGACACAGGACGAATACAAATCCATCGCCGCAGACCTGACTCTGCCGACCGGAGCATTCATTGACGGCGCGTACCGCCCGGCGATCTCGGGCGAGACGTTCGAAACGGTGAACCCCGCCACCGGTGAGAAGCTGGCCGATATCGCCTCTTGTGGTGCTGCGGACGTTGATTTCGCAGTTGAGAAAGCGCGCGAAGCCTTTGACGATGGGCGGTGGTCGAAACTGCACCCCTCGGACCGCAAGGACGTTTTGATCCGGCTCTGCAAATTGATGACCCGCAACGCCCGCGAACTGGCGGTGATGGAGAGCATCGACAGCGGCAAGACCATCTATGACTGTGAAACGGTGGACGTGCCGGAAACGATCCACTGCCTGAAATGGCACGCGGAAGCGATCGACAAGATCTACGATCAGGTCTCACCCGCCAGCGATGACCATATCGCCATGGTCGTGCGTGAGCCAATTGGCGTGGTGGGTCTGGTGCTGCCGTGGAACTTCCCGTTGCTCATGCTGGCCTGGAAAATCGGACCGGCTCTGGCGGCGGGTTGCTCGGTCGTTGTGAAGCCCGCAGCCGAGACCACGCTGACCGCGCTGCGTCTTGCCGAACTGGCAATGGAGGCGGGTCTGCCACGCGGTGTCCTGAACATTGTCCCCGGCGGCGGTGCCGCTGTCGGTGAGCCGATCGGACGGCAAATGGATGTCGACATGGTCTCGTTCACCGGTTCGACGGTGACCGGCAAGCGGTTCCTGACCTACTCCGCTGAAAGCAACGCCAAAGAGGTCGTGCTGGAGATGGGCGGCAAGAACCCCGCCATCGTGATGGATGACGCCGAAAACCTGGATCGCGTGGCCGCGCATATCGTAAATGGTGCGTTCTGGAACATGGGCGAGAACTGCTCGGCCTCGTCGCGGTTGATCGTGCACAAGGATGTAAAGGCCGAGTTGCTGGAGCGCATCGCCCATCACGCCAAACAGTGGAACATTGGCGATCCACTGGACCCGGAAACCCGCATGGGCGCGCTGGTCAGCGAAGGGCACTACAACAAAGTGTGTGGCTATTTGGATCAGGCCGAGAACGTGGTGATTGGCGGCAAGGCCGAAAAAGGGTTTGTCGAGGCCACCGTCGTCGAAGTCTCGGGCAATGACGCCACTCTGGCGCGCGAGGAGATCTTTGGCCCCGTCCTGTCGGTGATTGAGGTCTCGGGCTTTGATGAGGCGATCAAAATCGCCAACGATACGGAGTATGGCCTTTGCGCTTCGATCTTCACGGCCAACGCGAAACGTGCGATCCGAGGCGCTCGGGCGATCCGGGCAGGGACCGTGACCGTGAACAGCTTTGGCGAAGGGGATATCACCACGCCCTTTGGCGGCTACAAGCAGTCCGGCTTCGGCGGGCGGGATAACTCCGTCCATGCGCATGATCAGTACACCCAGTTGAAAACCATCTGGATTGATCTGGCCGATGACGCGGATGAGGCCGTCGATTGAGCGCATACTCAGCACGCAAACTGCCAACCCATCGCGGCCCTGCGGCCTGGAGCGTCATCCTCGGCGCCCAGCCGCCCGCGGTGGAGTTAGATAAGGATCTGACCGCTGATGTCGTGGTCGTCGGCGCCGGCTTTGCCGGTTTGTCGGCGGCGCGGCGTCTGACGCAATTGGATCCCAAGGCGCGTGTGATTGTGCTTGAGGCCGGTCGCGTGGCCGAAGGGGCCGCGGGGCGAAACTCGGGCTTCATGATCGATCTGCCGCACGACCTAGCATCGGATGACTATGCCGGAGCGGGCGATGACAAGACCATGATCGCGCTCAACCGGCAGGCCATCGCATTCGCGCGGTCCGCCGTTGAGCAATACCAGATCGACCGCAACTTTTTCGACGAAGTGGGCAAGGTCAACGGAGCGTCAGGCGACACGGGCCATGCCCACAATGTCAGCTATGCGCGGCATCTGGAAACCCTGGGCGAAAACAGCGAGATGCTGGACCCCGCGCAGATGCATGAACTCACCGGATCGCGGCACTATCAATCGGGCCTCTTCACACCCGGAACGGTCATGCTGCAACCGGCGGGTTATGTTCGGGGGGTGGCTGCAGGGCTGGCCGGGGATGGGGTCACCATTTTCGAAAACTCGCCCGTTCTTGGGTTTGAAAAACGCGGCAGCGATTGGGTGGTGCGGACTGGGAAAGGCACCGTAAGCACAGGCAAGATCATCCTGACGGTCAATGGTCATCTGGAAAGCTTCGGGATTGAACGGGACCGGTTGATGCAGCTGTTCCTCTTTGCCTCGATGACGCCCGTGTTGGACGCCGATGCGCTGACCCGTTTGGGAGGGCAGCCGCGCTGGGGCGTGACGCCCTCGGACCCGATGGGAACGACCATGCGTAGGATCGACACCGGGCAGGGCGGCAATCGCATTGTCACCCGGACCTGTGCCGCGTTGCGGCCAGGCATGGCAGCAACCTCGAGCGATCTGGCACGCGCCGCCAAAGTGATGCAGCGCAAGTTCGATCAGCGGTTTCCGCAACTGGCGGGGCTGAGGATGGAGCATCAGTGGGCCGGTCACCTGTGCCTCAGCCTCAATGGTGTCTCTGTCGCAAGAGAGATCGAGCCGGGCGTTTATTCTGGCTGCGTCCAAAACGGACTGGGCACAGCGCGCGGGACCCTGACCGGGATCGCCGCAGCCGAGAGGGCCTGCGGCCACAGTTCCGACATCAAAGATTTTTTCGAGGCCGAAGGTGCCCCCAAACGCCTGCCGCCCCAGCCGTTTCGGGAAATCGGAGCGAATGCCGTCTTGCGTTGGAAAGAATGGCGCGCGCGGGATGAATAGGCTTGGTGGGCTCAACTGAGCCTGCCGACACCCAGCGGCCTGAGACATGCACGTTCTCTCGCCTGTTGCAGCACTAGCGAATTTGCAAAAAAAGGCCCGCCCTGAATGGTGGGCGGGCCAGTAGGGGAGTTGGTATCAGTAGGTCTGGTTCAACTCATCCGCTGCCGGAATTTCCCGTTCCCGACGCGCGATATAGTCCAGAAGCTCTTCGTTCTTGGCCTCGTCCAGCTTTGGTTCCTGATACTCGGCCAGCAGTTTCTTGGCGTGTTTGAGGGCGCGTTCCGTGATCTCAACGCTGCCTTCGGCCTGCCACTGCTCGATCGAGTTGTTGTCGAACAGCTCGGGCATGAAGAACGCCGTCTGGAAGTTGTCCTGCGTATGCGGATGGCCCAGATAGTGGCCACCCGGGCCGACATCCGGAACGGCGGCAAGTGCCTGATCGAAGTCGCCCCATTTGGGACCTTCCGCCATGCGATAGGCCATCGCGCATTGTTCCGAATCCACAATGAACTTGGCGACCGAGCAATGCATGCCGGCCTCGTTCCAGCCCGCCGAGTGCCAGATGTAATTGGCCCCGGCATGCAGAACCGCGCTGAGCGTCGTGGCAGATTCGTAGCCAGCCTGTGCGTCAAAGGTCTTGGCACCGCCCAGCGTGTTCGAGGTGCGCCAGGGAACATCATAGAACCGCGCCATCTGACCGATCATGAAGTTCATCAAGCTGATCTCGGGCGTACCCGCCATCGGCGCGCCGGATTTCATCGACACGGTCGACAGGTAGTGACCCCAGATCGCGGGCGCCCCTTTGCGAACCACCTGCGTATAGGCCAGCGCAGACAGCGCCTCGGCTGTCAATTGGGCCACAGTGGCAGGCACAGAGGCAGGCGTGTTCGCGCCACCCAGAACGAAGGGTGAGCAGAGGACTGGCTGATTGCGGCGGCAGAAGGCACGCATCGCACCCAGCATCGTCTCATCCCAGACCAGAGGGCTGTTGCCGTTGCAGTTGCCGGTGGTCACGGGGTGGCTATCGATGAACTCATCCCCAAACAGGATCGCGCACATGTCCATCACGTCCTCGGCATTCTTGGGCGAGGTGGTCATGCCCATGAACATCTTGTCCGAGTATTTCATCGACGAGTAGGTGATGCGCAGGTGGCGTTGGCTGATCGGATGATCATAAGGCTCGACGATATGGTGGGCCGAGCTGTGCAGCGCGGGCATCATATGGCTGAGCTTGTGGAACATCGCCAGATCTTCCAGCAGCGGGTTACGGCGCACATCGTCCAGATCGCGCAGGAAAGGCGCGCCGGTCATCGGCACAAAGACCGAATGCTTGCCGCCCAGCTTGACGTTATTGGCCGGGTTACGCGCGTGATAGGTGAACTGTGCCGGAATAGTCGAGATCAGCTCGCGCACCATGTTGCGGTCAAGATAGACCAGCTCTCCGTCTACCTTGGCACCGGCCTTCTTCCAGTCTTCCAACGCGATCGGGTCGCGGAACTGAACGCCGACATTTTCCAGAATGTCCATGGCGGCATTGTCGATCATCTCGACCTGGCTGCCGTCCATCACCTCGCATTCGGGGATGGCGCGGGTCAGGCCGGGCAGCATTTCAAAGTTCGGGGCTGTGCGTTTTGCACGCCGCGCAGCGCGGCCTCCGGAACGTGATTGGGTTCGAATATTCAAAGGGCAATCCTCCATCTTGGAACGAAAATGACGGATTCGCGGCGCGCCAACCTCTCTGATAGCGATATGTGTTTGCAGGATGCGACACGCAAAAGCGCCGCCCTTTTGGGGCGGCGCTTGGATTGTTTGTGTTTTGGTGGGTTTATTCTGCGGCCTGTGGTGCCTCGGCGTGTTTGTCACG
>NZ_JBQFVP010000017.1:0-108356 GCF_056539825.1 Ruegeria sp. B10 | reverse complement strand
AGCCAAAGGACAAAAACGCGATCTACTATAAGCCCGGCCCCGGTGTCCAAAAGCCGCACGCGATGTTCATTGCCCCGTCTGGTTCGGGCAAAACCAGCGGCTTTGTGATCCCGAATGTCCTGCGTTTCAATGGGTCTTGCGTCGTCCTGGACATCAAGGGCGAGATTTTCCAGACAACCGGCGCGCGTCGGGCAGCAATGGGCGATGAGGTTTTTATGTTCGACCCCGAGAACCCCGACAAAAGCCACAGCTACAACCCTCTGCGCCGCGCAGCACGTGCCGACAATCTGGACCGGCGATGGGAAGAAGTGATTCAGGTTGCAACTCAGATGTTCGACACGCCCAGCTCGTCCGCGCAGGGCTTTATGGGTGGTGTTGAAGGCATGTTCTGCGCAATGGCGATGCTGGCGATCAAAAGAAAGCGGCCATACATTTCCGAAGTCCTGCGCCTGGTCAAAACGACCAAGCAAAAGGACTATGAGAAAATGGCTGAAGAAGTTGGATATGCGCGAGCTGCAGATGAGTTTCTGAATCTTGCAGCCGAAGAATCCAAAATCCTGCGGTCAACGATTTCGGTTATGTTGAACTCCGGCCTGCAGCTCTGGCGCAACCCGTCGGTAGCAAGAGCCACGCAGGGCAATGACATCAACTTTGAAGATCTGCGTCGGCGCCCCAGCTCGATCTACTTTTCCGTGCCAGGGAAAAAGGTCAAAGAGTTCCGGACGCTCATTCGCCTGTTCTTCCTCGATCTGGTGAACACCATCGAAACTGTTGAGCCGGGCGAAGATGAGCCGTTCAAGGTTTTGATGCTGCTCGATGAGTTCCAACGCCTCGGCCATCTTGAGCGCGTTGTTGAAGCCTATGACACCATGCGATCGTTCGGGGGCAGGCTCGTGGTGATTTCGCAAACACTGTCGCGCCTACAGGACATTTATGGGCACGAGGGTGTGCGGGCGATGCTGGCAAACGCTGGAACCCAGATGTTTGCCGCCTCAGAGGATTCCGAAGTACGCGAACATGTGTCCAGGTCCATCGGGGACAAAACGGTCATAAGCAAGTCGAAGTCTCGAGCACTCGGCAAGATGGAAATGGGCAGCATATCAGAGCGTGAAGAAGGCATTCGGCTGCTCCGGCCAGAGCACGTTGGTCGTCTGCCGGAAAACGAGGTTGTGCTGATCCGCGAAGGCAAGATGCCCGTGATTGCGAACAAGATTCGATATTTCGAAGATCCTTATTTCATGCAGTTCCTTGGTGGCGACACGCCAAAGATCAAAGGGACACACCTGGATCTTGCTGAAGAGCAGGCCAAGGATACGGCAAAGGCAGTGGCTGATGCGAAACCGGCCCCTGCCCCGGTGAAAGAGGTTTCTGAAAAAGACCAGGAACTTCAGGCGGCATTTGATGCGCAGCGCACGGTCGCAAAGCGGAAAAGTCGGTCAGCGAAAGATATGGCGATGGAGAAAATGAAAGCCAAACGGGCTGAAAGTAGCGCCTTCACTTGACGGGGGTAACAGGACGCGGCCGAACCGGACCTTACTTCAATATGCAGAGAACGGCAGGAGAGAGCCCTAACCTGCTCGTGCTGCGACTTACATATATGTCCGCTTCCGTGAAGCTTACTAGAATGGCGCATTGTCAGCTTTATGCCTGCTGAGAATTGTCGTCATAGTATCGACAGCAAAAACACTCATCAAAAACCAACAGATTGACGACAGATCAAGGGAACCCCGCACGCATATAAACGATGATCTTCCAAAGGTCTTCTTCGCTCAGCGCTTCCTTGAAGGCTGGCATGTCTGTTCCGAAGCGTTCGCCGCCCTCGGAAATTGCCCAAAGAAGGTACTCGTCCCCCGACATCGGCATCTGAACGAACCATCGTAGGAGAGCGGGAGAGGGCGCGAGCGAACGTCCGGCTTCACCATCGCCCAAACCCTCAGCTCCATGACAGCTTGCGCAGTTTTCCGTATATAGCGTCTTGCCCTCCGAAACATTCTCGGGCGTTGCACGAATGGTGCTCCGAGCCCCGCGGTAGGCTGCGGGCACGTCCTCGTTCATATACGTCCAATGTCGTTGCATGCGCTGCTGCTGGCCAGGCCCCATATTGCCGTGCCCCCAACCACGCATGTGCTCAGACCTCATGTGGTTAGATCCCATTGGCCCGTGACCCCACCAATCTCCTCGTTGTTGTTGTGCGCAACCCACTGTAGCAATGGTGATAGACAGAACGCTTAAGGTAAGAGTGCGTAATCCAAGCTTCGTCATCTTCTCCTCCTTACTGTTTCCGCTCGATGAACGTCGCCTCAGGCCGCTTCGTAACTCTTGAACACCTCGGTGCTACCGTCCTTGAGGATCAAAAACACGTCGTAGGCCTCACGACGATCTTCCGGCCCCATCCCAGGGGAACCGTAGGGCATGCCAGGAACAGCAAGTCCAACAGCACTGGGTTGCTCCTCCAGCAGACGACGAATGTCTGCAACCGGCACATGCCCCTCGATCATATAGCCATCGATCTCGCCTGTGTGGCAGGACATCATTTCTTCGGGAATGCCGTTGTCCAATTTGTGGCGGACAAGCTGTGTTCCAAAGCTGCGCTCCTCGGTAATGCGAAAGCCTTCCTGCCGCAGGATGTCGATCCAAACCTGGCAACAGCCGCAGTTCGGATCCTTGAGAACACGGACGGAAGGCGTGTCTTGCGCAAACGCGGCAAATGGTACTGTGCTGGCAAAGCCAGCGGCGTAAGTCAGTACTTGGCGGCGTTTCAGGTTCATGGCGAGAGTCCTTGGTATTTCCAACTAAATTGAGCCGATTTCGTATCATTCGAGATCAAAGGTCATAATCCACGTCAAACATGCTCATGTTCGCCAACTTCCCGACGCTCGGCGAGCGCTTGGCGCACGATCTGGAAAGCAGAGGAAAGAAACAACGTTGCCATGACCGCCGCAACAATCAGGTCAGGCCAACCGCTAGCTGTGCCCCAGACGCCTAAAGCTGCAAACATAACGGCCACATTGCCAATGGCGTCATTACGCGAACATAGCCAGACAGAGCGCACATTTGCATCGCCGTCCTTGTAACGGACGAGCAAGAGAACACTTGCGAGATTGGTCATAAGAGCGAAAAAGCCAACGATGCCCATGATCTCGGCCTCCGGCACTCCGACATAGAACACCCGGTACACGGTCGATCCAAACACCCAAAGACCCATCAGCAGCAAGCTCACCCCTTTCGCCAGAGCGGCATTGGTGCGTGCACGGATTGAAGCCCCGATCACTGCCAGCGAGATACCGTAGGTCAAAGCATCCCCAAGGAAGTCTAGAGCGTCGGCCTGAAGTGCCTGAGACTTTGCATAGTGACCGGCAGTCATCTCGACGACGAACATCACCGCGTTCAGAGCAATGACAATCCACAGCCTCCTTTTGTAGTCGTCTGATACGCCGTCGAATTTGGCGTTGTGTCCGCAACATGCTGACATTGGGAAGCCCTTTTTGTATCTGTCGTGACCATAGTGTAGTGTCTCTAGTTACTAGAGGTTCAAGAGGTATTTTCATGTTTTCTATCGGGGAGCTTTCCAAGCGCACGAAGGTCAAAGTTCCGACTATCCGCTACTATGAGGAAATGGGCCTGCTTGCCGCACCAGAACGCACCGAAGGCAACCAACGGCGCTACGATGTGGCAGGGCTAGAGCGTCTCAGTTTCATCAAGCATGCACGCGATCTTGGTTTCTCAATTGAAGCGATCTCCGAATTGATTGTGCTTCAAGGCCACCCGG
This sequence comes from Ruegeria sp. B10, assembly GCF_056539825.1. Classification (NCBI taxonomy): domain Bacteria; kingdom Pseudomonadati; phylum Pseudomonadota; class Alphaproteobacteria; order Rhodobacterales; family Roseobacteraceae; genus Ruegeria; species Ruegeria sp. B10. The sequence continues at coordinate 104,587 of NZ_JBQFVP010000017.1, read as the reverse complement.
ATCGTTCATGCCAAGCCGCAACGGACATCGCCGTCTCACAACTTTCCGAAGTAAGAGCAAAGATCAAACGACTACGGGCTCTTGAAAAAGAGCTGGTTCGGATTTCGAAGGGCTGTGATGACGAAGGAGTGTCAGAGAACTGCTATGTGCTCGCGTCTCTTGCCGATCATAAACTCTGTCACCACGATCACTAAACTATGAGCGGACATTGCTTTAGTCCCAGCGAAAGACTGTTTTGTCCGCTTCTTGCCTATTCAAACGTGGTGCAGCGAATGCCCGGAATGTCCAAGGACAAGAGTCCGTCCCAATCGGAACAGACCCCACATTACTCCAACCCGGTGGTCTCGCTGTTCCCGGCAACACATTCACCGGCGCGAACAATCATCTATCATGTCCTCCGTGGTTAAAGACTGTGTCCATCATACTCATGGACGTGGGTAGCCTGTTCGCGGGTATGGGCAATCTCTTGCACCACGGCGGCAATCTTGCTGGATGAAACTTGGTGCAGCTCACCAACAACGGCCTCCGCGCGCTCGTAGCTGTCCGGAACGCCTTGGCTGTTGAAATGGGCGGCAGCGGTGGAAATGTCCGCGTCTTTCCAAGTCGCCGTTGTGCCGATTGAAACGCTGTCATGATCGTTGTAGCGGGCCAGGAACTTGCTTCCGTCGAGACCGAAGCTGTGCGCGGTCGCCACAATGTCATCACGCACAGCCAGCCATTTTTCGGCTTCCGTGGGGTCCAGGTTGTCCAACTCGGCCGCATTCATGGATGTGGTGTAGCTGTCATCAGCCAAAGTGTATGCCTGCAGGTCGGTGTCATATGGGCGCAGTTCGGCAACATCGCCTTTCAACTCCCCGATCTGAACGTCCATTGCGGCACGCAAGTGTGGATCTTCGACCTCTCGTGCAAGAGCCTCCATGTTCTCGATGGAGTTCACGATGTCCTTGGTCTGCTGCTCGTAGTTCTCAAAGATGGCCTCCCCCAAAGCGGATTGCATATACTGAACATAGCGATCACCGGGCGACTGGTAGTCGTCGGACTCCTGAAAATCCTTGTCACCACTCAGATCCGCAAGGGACGAATAGTAAGGGTGATACAGATCGTATTCCTGAGCATCACTCATGTGCTGAGAAACCAAAGCCTGCATATCGTTCAGATCAACCGGCTCCCCTGACCGCTCCGCAGCTTCAAATTCGATTTTGAATTCTTCGACCAGATCTTGTTGCGCAGTATGTTCGTCAACACGGCGGTTGGCCTGGTCCTCGATGTCGAAGCTGTTTGAGGCGATGGCTGCACGATCAAAGCCCATCGCCTGCTGTTCTTTCCTGATGATGTCGATCTGCTCTGAAACGCGATCTTCACGCGGGGCGGATTGATCAAATCTGGAATAGGGTGCGAAGTGTTCGACTTCGTTCAAAAGATAGTCTGTACGCGAAACCATAGTTTTTCCTTTGCGAGTTGATGGAAAACTCTGTGATGGGTCTGCCTGGGGCGTTGGCGCGCGCATCAGGCAGACCGGTTAAAGTCCTTACAAGCTGTGCCCGTCATCGTCACCGCGCCCCTGCAAGAGCGGGTGCGTTGCGTGGGCGTGAACGTCTGAAAGTTCTTCTGAGATTGCGATGATCCTGGAAGACGCAAGCTGGTGCAGCTCGTCAACAACGGCCTCAGCGCGGTCGTGGCTGTCGGGTAATCCTTGCGCCTGGAAGTGGGCCGCGGCGGTCGAAATGTCGTCGCTGCGCCATCCCATTGTTGTACCCAGGGTGACGTTCTGATGATCGCCAAAGCGGGCAACGAACGCCTCGCCATCGAGGCCGTAGCTGCTGGCCGTGTCGGTGACTTCTTTGCGGATCGCTGCCCACTTGCCGGCCTCTGAATAATCCAAGACATCCATTTCGGCAGTGCCCATTCCCATCATCGTTGAATAGCGGCGGTCCTCGATGATGAAGGCTTGAAGGTCCGGATCGTTGGTGCGCAGGTCCGCAACGTCGCCCTTCAACTCGCCAATTTGAATATCCATAGCGACACGCAGATGAGGGTCGTCAACCTCACGGGCCAGCCCTTCCATCTTGTCGATGGATTGCAGCAATTCTTTGGTCTGAGTCTGGAAGTCCTCATAGGCCCCCTTGCCCAAGGTGTCCTGTATATAGACCTCGTACCGGCGTGCTGCCGGGGCATAATCAGCGGACGACTGGAACGCCTTGTCATCGACAATATCAGCAAGGGCAGACAGATACGGATGGCTCTGTTCGTTGTCCCGAACGTCGCTGATATGGGCAACAACCTGAGCCTTCAGCTCGGGTGCGATTGTTTCCTCAGAACCGCCTAATTCGATGTGTCGCCGCAAGTTGCTCATGACTTCGGGCGACACATAAGACGGGTCTCCTGGCTCGCCGTAATCATCAAAATGATGGGCTTGATCCAGCAGATGTTCCATTCTCGATACCATAGGTTCCTCACTTTCAACGAGTTGGATGGCAAACTCTTCGATCCGGTCTTTGACAGCGTTGGCGCGCTCATCAAACAGATCCGACATTCTTGCGATGGAGAGTGTCATCACATCACCGGCCATGTCGCGGGCCGTAACTTCAACCTCCGGAGTGCTTTCAACAACAGACAGTCCGGCCTGAACCTTCCACGTGTCGGTCTCAACTTCCTGCCGCAAACCGCGCTCAAGGCGGGTCGTTGCGGTCAGCTCAATTCCGTATCCTTCGGCAACCTCAACCTGGATAGAGCGCTGAACGTCGATGTTCATGTCGCTGCTCATACCCATAGCCAACCACTGCCCATGTTCCACGCCTCGGTTATTCACAACGATGTGGACATGGGGGTTGTCAGTGTCGTTGTGGAACACGGTCAGATAGTCCCAGGTATCGCCAAAATCACCGCTCCCAAACAGGCGATCCGCGAAGTCCAAACCGGCCTCATGCGCGGCATCCGGATAGGTGCCTTCGGGAAAAGAAACGATCATGTGACGGGTATAACCATAGTTGGTTTTCCCGTTGAAATCCTCGGCCCAGGTCTCGATCAGATCACTCACCTGATCGGCATCGAGCGGGGTCACACCATTGTCGCGGATGTCCAACACGCCCTCTGCCCTGACGGTCAGGTAATTGATCTGGCGGCGCAGCTCATGCGCTTTTTTCACCCCACCTTTGCGGACGTGTTTCACAACCGCCTCGGGCTTTCCAACCACAGCACCAAGCCGCGCCTTGATGGATGAGGCCCGCGAGATCATGAACTTCATGCGCTTGGCGGTTTGCAGCTGCTGGCTGATCTGCTTGGACCGATCGATACCCTTCTGCGCTTCCCGGAAGGCTAGCTCCAGAAAGTCCCCTGCCGTCAAATTGTGAGCCGCGACGTTCATGCTTCAGATGTCCTCTCATCGTCGCGCAAGATTCGGCGAATGGCGGAGTCTGGCTCTCGGTTTCGGCGGGCCGCGGTGATCAGCGCCTTCAGGTCTTGCCGGTGCTGGATGATCGCACGATGGAGGTTTTCGACATCGCGCCGGTCGTCATCGGTCCAGATCACCGAACCGCGTTTGGCCGATTTTGCGAGCTGATTGAGGTTGGTGTATCCACCCTGAACCTGCCGCAAGTGCGTCTGCCAGAGATCGACAACGGCCGGGTCAGGATCGAGATACCCGATCAGACGATAGATCAGTCGTTGGATGATCTGGTTGCGGCTCTTGGCCCCAAGCGACTGCACGGCCTCCTCCAAACGCACCAACGCATCTGACGGCAATCGAACGGAAAAGACAGTGGTGTCGCCGGGCTTGCTCAATGTATACCTCTGGTTGTTTTTATGACTTGTAACACAACTACCTTATCCTGTCATACTCTCCAAGAGGAAACCGGGGGTGATTTTAGAAATCCGTATTTTCTCAAATTGCCCCCGGAACAGTTTTGCTCTTGGAGGCAATCTCCACGCCGGGAAAAGGGTCCTGCCCCTTTTCCAGCCAGCAGGCGTGGGTGCCGGTGGACCGGCGCAGGGCAATCACGCAAAGCGGGAGCTGCCCGAACAGCGCCCGTCACATACCGGCACGTTCAAGGTCAGTATGGCATTTTCCGCGCGCCTCAGCGCGCTCAATGTCCCGCCGCTTTCGCGGCGGGTGTGGCAGGGTTGTCTGCTGCCGCATTGGGGCAGGTCGGCACCCCTGCCCGGTCTTAGGACCGCGCGCCACCTGTGGCGCATATGTGGTCCGGCCTGCGGCCGGAGCAGAAGAAAGGGCGGCTTGCGCCGCCCTGCCCTCCCGTCATTCGGTGACGGGATCGTCATCGGTGCGCTTCGGGAAGGCCACCATCTCAACGCCAGGGAACATGCTGTGCTTGACCTGGATCGAGGTGATGGTGCCGGTCTCATCGGTATTGACGAAGAGCACCCCGCATCGATCCCAGAATGTCTTGCCTTCTTTTTCACCGGTCTTGACGCTCAGTTTCAGAGTTTGAGTTGCCATTGTTTGATCCTCGCTATGGCGTGTTTCGATGAACAAGGGAAAAGCGGGCATCAAGGGGATGTCAGCAGGGAATTTGATCCGCGCGGAATGCGCCGCAGGCGCAGGGGACATTCCTTGTTGAAGCGCGGCGCCCGGCCCGGGCGCCGCGCGTCTTCCCCGACTGCCCGCTTATGTTCATCCCTTCAGAAACACCGCAGCCGAGGATCTTCTCCGGCAACGTACTTGAAACTGTCAGACCTGGTGAAAGGCAAGGCTTTCTGGGATCGCTGCGCGCGGAACATCTGAACAAAACGATGTCTTTGATGGCGGCAACATCACCTCGATCCGACACAGGCGCGGCGCTCAGTTCTAAGTTGGGGGTTGCCCTTCTGGGTCGGTATGACCGTCGTCGCAAAGGATGAAGAATGACGGACGGTGCAAACCGCCCTATCCAACTGGCGGAGGCCAAAGACCGGACGGTCCGGCCCTGGTCCGTGCTTGTGCGGATCAGGTAAACAGCCGGACTCAATTTGGATTGGCGGGTTCGGTAGGACGCCCCGGTAATCCGCAAGAACTCTCTCAAGCGCTGTCGCGGGGCGAGACCGGCGCACGGGCAGATACAGTGATGAGTACGCCAAGAAAAAGGCCCACCGAAGCGGGCCACGAGTTTAACCAAAGGAAAATCTGGAGGTATTCTTTACAGGCTAACGCTTGCGCGCGCGATCGACAACACCGTCAGCTGTGATCGTGGCAATGCGATCCTCTGTGCGGCGGGTCATTTCCACCCCGTCACCCGTCATATGCGCCTCGGCAAATTCCGTGAACTTGAAGATGCTGCCATCTGCTTCAACATGGGTTTCGTCCTCTGCCGAGCGCCGCTTCACCGATCCGTCATGGCGGATTTCGATGATCGTGTTGTCGGCCATTCGGACCGTCACGGTATGCTCATCTACAGCGACACCCTGCCACCAGGCATCTGCATCGCGGCGCACAACAATGCGGTTTGGGTGCAGCTTGATCTGCACGTCCTGTACCTCGTCCGGATCAGCGGCTTTGACGACCACGATGGCCTCCTGCGCGCTGGGATCACCATGGATCGACGCGCTCCCGTTTTTTGGCGGCCAGAGCTTCGGCTGTGTGCGCGGCTTGCCCTTCTGGTCTGTATGAAACCCGACGAACATCTGCGCGGATTTCCAGACGCGGCGGGCGGCTTTTTCAACCGTAGACGGAGCTGCATCGGTGGACATGGTGGATAGCCTTTAAAGTGGGTTAATTCACGTGCATTTTCGGGGTGAGCGTCACACCCACAGCGCTCAGCACTTTCAGCACCGTGCCAAACTCGGGATTGCCATTTTCGCTAAGTGCGCGGTAGAGGCTTTCCCGAGACAGACCAGATTTGTCGGCCACACTCGACATACCTTTGGCCTTGGCAACATCGCCAAGTGCCGACGCGATCAGCGCCGTGTCGCTGGTTTCAAAAGCCGCTTCAAGATAGGCTTGAATGGCTTCCGGGCTGTCCAGATAGTCAGCCGCTTCAAACTTCGTTGTTTTGACACCCATGTTTTTCACTCCAACTCTCTTGCCATCGCCTTGGCGGTTTTGATGTCGGCTTGCTGGGATGACTTGTCTCCCCCGCACAGCAAAACGATCAAAACGTCACCGCGCGACACATAGTAAACGCGATACCCCTTCCCTTCGGAGATACGCAGTTCACTCACACCTTCACCAACCGGTTTCACATCACCGGGATTGCCCAGGCTCAACCGCGTGATGCGAACCAAGATCCTGGCTCTCGCCCTTTGGTCCTTCAGGCCCTTGAGCCACTTGTCGAACAGGTCCGTCTTACGAATTTCTATCATACCTATATGTAGCCTACAGGCTACAACCTTTCAAGTCAAAACAACCTATACCATTGAACTAAAATCAAAAATCATTGCTGAAAAGCAGGGCGCGTTGCGCCCTGCCCTGCCAGTTTCAGAAGCAATCCGGCACCCATGCATCGATCCGGGCTTTCTGTGCCTCGGTCACGCCCAGTGCCTTTTGATGCTCTGGATCATTGAAGAGCTTGTGCAGCGCCTCGTTCTTGGCACCCTTTTTGGATTTCGCGAAGGCTTTGAACATGTCGGCGTCGATGTGCAGGTCCAGCAGGTCTTTGTAGAGATCATCCAGCTGCCAGCCTTTCAGACGCTTGAAGCAGTTTTCAGCCGAAGGGGTCCAGATCGCGCGCATGTCAGCCTCGATCTCAGCCTCGATCTCCGCCATGAACTCCGGGCGTTGGGTCAGAAACCGCCGGGCCAGAAAACCCGTGATCTCACCATTGCGGGTCTTCTTGCCCAGATCGCGAAACGCTTTGAACGCTTCCACGCTGCCTTGTGCGGCAATCTCGTGGAACTGGTCATAGGCTGCCTGTGCCGCTTCATCCCGTTCTCCGCCAAGACGCGGGTCGAGGATGAACTGGTCATCGATCTCGGGTGTGTTCCGCTCGGCACCACCATAGCCAAACCCAAACAGATTGCTGCTCAGACCGGAGGCCGGGGTGGCAAAGAAAGCAAACAGGCTCAACACATAATCAGGCTTGTCCAGCAGGGCCGTTTGAACCGCTGCCAGCCGGATCGCCACCATGTCGTCGATGAACTTCTGCGAATAAACTGGTTTTGGTTCTTCCTTGATCTCCGGTTCTTTGACCGGGGCCAGAACACCAGCCTCAATGGCAGCCTGAACATGTTCCGCCGCGACATAGGCCGGGGATGTTTTGATCTCGCCATTGTTGGTGACATAGACAAACACGCCGGACAGCTTGCGCTGCGCGTCAGAATAGAACGGCGCCGTATAGTCCTCAAGCGCGGCCAGCTCCTTTTCACCATCCGCGTCCAGAGCCTCACCCTCATAGAGTTCGGCAAGTTCGTCATACCGTTCGGCCTGTCCTTCGGTGAAGTCCCGGCTCACCATGTCCAAACGGTGCATGTCTTTCGTACCCGAGAACCCATAGGGAATGTAGCTTTCCTCATGGGTGTCCACCCAGTCCCAGCCTTCCGCGTCGCGCAGTTTTTCCGCTTCTACCGCCAGTTTCTCGGCAAACAGACGATCCAGTAACGCGCCTTCATTGAATAGGGTTTCATCGGCAAACAGATCAGCGGTGACGGTGCCGCCCGCCTCAACATAAGCCTTCTGCCCGACAAATACGGCCTTGCGGCTAGTGCTGCTAACAGCCTCCGACGTCAGTGCCTGTTTGACATCATGCTCACTGAACCACCGACATTCTTTGGCCCGTTCCAGAACCTCCAGAATTTTCTCTTCTTCGGTGCTGACGGTCATGGCCTTGGCCAGCCCCATGCTGATCTCACCGGCTTTGAGCGCATCCAGAACGGCGGCGGGCAGACTGGCAAGCGCGAGGCGGCGGCGCACATGGGATTCGGTCACGCCAAACGCATTGCTGATCTTGGCAATAGACAGAGATTTCTCGGCCATTTTGCCATAAGCACGGACCTCGTCCACAGGGTCCAGTTCTTCACGGGCGGTGTTCTCCGCATTGGCCCATTGCTCAGCCACGAAGGGATTGTCCGTGACCTTAACGGGAACCTGTGCCAGATCAGCGCGCTCAGTCACGGCGATGTTCAGAGCCCGTAGGCGGCGACCACCGGCAACGATTGCGACTTTGCCATCGGTATCGCGCAACCCGCTGAGGTTCTGGATCAAGCCACACATAACCAAACTGTCGGCCAGAAGTGCAATACCTTCCTCACCAACCTCCTGTCGTGGGTTGATGTCAGACAGGTAGAGATCGGACAGGGATACGGTTTCGATGGTTTCCGGTGCGGTGAATGTTTCGACTTTGCTCATGGGGCAAATCCTTGTTTGAGTGTTTGAGATCGTGTTAAGGGTGCCCTACCCCTTCCGGGGTAGAGCGGAGCCGTTTAGATGGCTGCGTGTTGGATCAGGAAGCGGCGCGCGATGTGGAAATTGTCGCCCTTCCTGATTAGCGCCCACGCTTCTGCGATACGTTGCTGCAAGATTTCATTGCTCATGGTGTTCACCTCCTTTCCGGTTTGGGATTGAGATCAGTATTCGCTGGGGCACATGATGGTCAGAACGCGGCGCGTCACTGACGTGTCAAACGGCCGGTCGGACCCATACGTGTAGTCCGTGTCGTAAAGATCGATCTTCCAGAACAGCTTCTGGTCACGGACTGTCACCGCCCCAAAGGTGTGATCGCCATAGGGGTCATTGCCCTCGTCAAACTGGTCATCCGACGCCACCGCTGCCAAAGCTGCAGTCTGGAACTCCATCCCTTCACCTGACACGCCGGGCGTGACAAATACCTGACCCTGAATTCCCTTAGAATGCATCTCGATTGCCGCAGTCGGATCGATCAGCGCTTTCCGAAATAGGTCATTCTGGGTCGCAATCTCTGCCGCCTGCAGGCTGGTGTCAGTGTCGATGTCTTTTGTCTTTTCAATGTCCAAAACCGTCTCTCCTTTTGTGGTGCGACCTCTGGGGTTGATCCCCTTTGGTGCTGGTTTTGAGCCGAGCCCTGAAAGGGCGTCGTCTCTAAAACCTGCCCCGTGGCGAACGCGGAGAGGGGCGAGACAGGACCAATCGACAAGAGTGGTGCGGCCCGCAGCGCAGGCGCGCGAGGACACGGTATTGTCTATTTGTCTTGTCCGAGGGGGGAGGCCGCGCCTTCCCCCTTACGGAAGGTAGCGTTTGGCTTGTCCAAATCCCGCCTGACCCACAAGGAAAGGACAAAGGATCTCTGATCCTGCGTGAGCGCAAAAGGGACCGTCACCCGAATGGGCAGATCACCACGGCATGGACCGACCATGACCCAAAGCCCCTGCCCCGGCTCGCAAGAGACGGGTCAGGGGCTACTGGGACAGGGAGATCATTCTGGGGTGTTCTGGGTGGAAGCCGATACGTCGGCTGAAACCTAGAGCCTGCTCACGAGCCGAAAGGCTCGGGATTTGCCACAGAAACAGACTGCAGCCCGAAGTCACTCACCGACCGGAACATACCCTCGACGGAGCTTTTGCTTTTCGAGATTGTGGAGCGCTTCACTAGCCAGGGCTTCGTCATCATACGTCACCATCATGGCTTGCCCGTTCGTGCCAATACGCCCCCAGGTACGAAGCACTGAAACCTCCCCAAACAACGTCGGCTGCAACTCGATGCCATAGAACCGCGCCATGTTGATCTCAGGGTCCACATGGATCAGGTGCACAGGTGTGGTGTCTGTCAGCTCCATGACGCGATTGTCGATCAATAAAGCTCGTCTGTCCAATGACTTTGCTGGAACAGTCAATTGGCAAGGATTCAGAACCGTGATGAAAACATTCGACAACTCAATCTGTCTGATGCTTGCCTCGTACCCATCCAGGTACAGGAGCTCATATTGGCACCATTCCACATTCCGCTGCTGGAACCGTTGTGACCACTGGCCAGAGTAGGTACGGTTTTCTCATATCTTGCAAAACGAAATAGAAGGATGAAGGCAACGTGGCTGAAATCTTGGAAGGCGGATGTTTTTGCGGTGAGGTTCGATACCAGGTCACTGGCAGCGCAGTAATGCAACTCATGTGTTTTTGCAGTGATTGCCTATCGATGACCGGAACGGACGGTTATGCCGGGTACATGATAAAGTCGGAAGACCTGCAGCTGCTGAAAGGCAAACCACGGACCTTTGAGAAGACCTCAAAGGAAGGTCGACCTGTCATCAAGCATTTTTGTGGCACCTGCGGATCAGGCCTGTGGGGCGTGACAGCCTTCGGATTGACGAGCATTGCGGCTGGGACATTGGATGAGCCAAACAACTTCAAGCCAACGAGCAAGGTTTTTGTGAAAGATGCCCCCAACTGGGCCAGGGTTCCCCACCATTTGGAAGAAATGTAGCGTTTGAAGCTTTGGTATCACCTACATTTCTGTCTTGGAGTTGTTCCTCTTGGTGACCCGAGTTGCTACGATTGTCGTTGAGGCAATAAGCAGGACATCGCGATGCGCAATGCAATCTTTTTACCCCTAATGGCTTTGTTCCTGGGGGTCGTCATGGACGTTAAACCGGCGGCGGCCGCGTCACTCGGAACATATGAGGTTTTTGGCGTCGAAGACGGTGACATGCTAAAAATGCGCAGTGGGCCTGGAACAGGGTTCAATGTGATCGTTGGTCTTCCAAATGGAACCGCACTACGAGTTCACGGCTGTGAGCAGACCGGTGGCACCCGTTGGTGCCGCGTCTCTTTGGAGCGCGCGCGCAAGCTTAAGGGATACGTCTCTTGGGCATATTTGCGGAAAATCTAATACGACAGCGATCAGCACCACCATCTTTTAGCAATCATAGAATACCGGCGGAAACGCCCTGACGAATCCACTAGTTGGGCTCACACCCGTCGTCGAAGCGGCTCGCAACATCCCCGAATTCGCTGGGTTCAGGACGGCCCTAAGGCTTTGACTGGGGAGCGCTTGATCGCCTGCACCGTAACGGATTGATCCTGGACCCGGTTGGAAAGGCAAAATCGGTGGTACTGACCGATGAAGGCCTGCGCCGCTCCGAAAAGCTTTTCACAGAGCTTTTTGGGCGGGAGCCAAAGACATAGCATTCGCCATGACAAGTCCCTCCATGTAACGCAGGTCTGCATACGCGTGTGGGCTGGCTGGCGGTTGCAATCTGCGCTAAATCGCCCCTGTCCGGCAAACAGGGAGAAGCTGAAGATGACAACGGGGAACGATCTTGGTGGGCTCATCGGGTTTATCACCCGTGACGAGATTTGGCATGAGCGGCTCGCTGATGTGTTGGACGAGCATTTTCTGCCAGCGCTCGAGGCCTTCGATCTTGAGTTCGAGGATCTGGGCGACTTGCTGGGCGAGGATTGGCCGATGGTCCTGTGGGGTGGTGGCCTGGAAGATTTGCTGGGCAGGACATTCGGAGCGGACGCCGAAAACGCTGCGGATGCTTATCTGAAAGGGAGCGGTTCCAAGGAGAGTGCGCAGACCCGCGCCTATATCAAAGGATTGCGGGACGCGTCGGTCAGCCTTTATGAGGTGAGCGAGGTAGACCCCGGCAGATCCATGGTCTTGCGCAACATGCTTTCGGACGCAGAGCCGGTTACCGTCCGGGAACACAGCGCGACGCAGATGCTGCAGCGATGGGATCGCATCGCAGCTCGGGTTGTCGCACAGGGGGATTATAACGTGATCTCGGGGGCGCTGCTCCCATTCGACCCCGACACCGTCGCGTTTTTTGAAGACGGGCTCCGCTCCGTGTTGAAATTGAACCCCGACGTTGAACTGAGGCTGACACAGGATCAGCTACACCGTTCCGCACCCCTCTTCACCAATGCCTGGCTCTTCGCACATCTGCCGAACCTACTGGATCCGGAACCACCACAAATCAGCAACAGCGATGGCGACAACCTGCTCTTTCACGACATGCGCTTCCCCCTCGCCAGCAAAGTGACGCAAAGCCAGGTATCTGAAAAGCTAACACAGTCCGCAGAACTCGTGATCTCAGGCCAGAAGGATTGGACCTGGCTTGACCTCGACACCCCGTCCGGCACCAAGCACGGCACCGGCCTCGTGTTGGACAAATCAATGTCAGGGGCCTCCGTGCTTGGGTCCCTAGATCTGAAAGGTCGGACACTCACACTTTCTGTGAGCTCTACAGCGCGCGCTGAACGCGGCGAAGCCCTGGTCCGGGACCTCCTGGGCGACCTGGTGAAATCTCCGCTGACATCAATCCAGACCGCCGAACAGATGATGGCGGATGACAGCACGAGTAACGGAGTGGCAGAAGAAGAGGACATCCCCCGTGCCCTTGCCCGTCAGATGGCCCACGAATATCTCGAACAGCATTACCGCGATACGCTTGACCAGCCGATTCCTGCCCTGGATGGCAAGACCCCGCGCCAGGCCGTTCGCAGCACGGCGGGCAGGAAGAAAGTCATAGACTGGCTGAAGACAATCGAAAACCGCAGCGCGCGCCAGACCGGCTCTCCGGTGGCTGAGTATGATTTCGGCTGGATGTGGGACGAGCTTGGTCTGTCAGACTACCGAAATTGGACCAGCGATGGTTCTTGCAAAAACCGTTCCAAAGCTTCGCCTCCTGAACCCATCGACTAACCCATGTTTTCCCGGCTGCGTCTTGCAGAGATGTGGCAAGGGTTATGCTGTCGCTGCGCGTCCAGATGGTTTGCCTCGTGACAGCTGGGGCACAACAAAATTTCAGTCTCCGTGGACACACCGGTTTCATAATCGAAACAGTACTCTTGTCCACATATTTCCAGCACCTCTCCACTCTTGGCCAGTTCCGAACTTGTCACCTCGCAGTGATCACAAATTCCGTCCAAGAGAGCTGATTGGAGTTCAGAAAGAACCACTGTTTTCTGAAAATTGCACACTCTGTCACTCATAACTGCTTCAGGCTTTCACAAAATGGTGAAGAGAGAAAGCTTGTGAAACAAGAATTCAAGGGAATGTGACATAGCCCAATGGGTTCGAGATTTAGTTTCGCCGATCATTGCCTGTAAGCTGCGCGGCGCGTCGAACTTTCACGTCAGCCGCCATCCCACAACAGACCCGCGCACATCAAAATACAACCTGGGCTAGTCCTCCCAGCGAAACGCGTCGTTGTCCGCCTTCACCCGACCAATAGACGGCAAAGCGAAGTGGTTTCCCAGCACAATACATCCCGTTTCCGAGGCGCTTTCCAACAGTTTCCGACGGGATGTCACGGCCATCTCAGCATCGGAATCAAACATAAAATGCCACTCGGGATGCCAGCACTGGGCGGTTGTATGGATTGCATCACCTGTAATCAGAGCGCGCCGGTCGCCACTGGTGATTTCGACCGAGACATGACCTGGTGTTTGGCCTGGCGTGGGGATCAGAGTGACGGAATACACCCTGTCGCAGTCCTAAGGTTCACAGGAGGCCCGAGACAAAGTAGGTTTCTTGTGTAGAGGTAACGGCAATAGGCGTGGATCAGAATGGCGCGACAGCTCCCACTCGAAGGTAACAAGCCCTTTCTGGTTTACGCCGGCACTGGCACCGACCTGATTTTCAATCATGGAATTGAGCTTCCCGGTTTCGCGTCGTTTCCATTGCTGGAAGAACCTGGCACCAGGGTGATACTGGCCGGTCAAATGCAGGCTCTTGTCGATCTGGCCCGTGAAATGAATGTCGGATGCATCCTTGATGCGCCCACATGGATGGCGAACGCCGACCGGGCAGCGCCCTTGGGGTACGATGCAGAGCGGCTCGCCGAAGTAAACAAAGATGCGGTCAGTCTAATGGAAGACGTGCGCCAAGCTGCCGCTCGCGATGATGTACTGGTGTCGGCCTGCATCGGCCCGCGCCATGATCCTTACGCCGACATCCCGCCGGTACCCGTCGAAGATGCACGTCAATACCACGCCGCTCAAATGCACAGCCTGAAAGACACAAGCCTCGATCTGGTCACCGCTTATACATTCAACCGCCCAAGCGAGGCAGCGGGATGCATCCTCGCCGCCCGGGACGCTGAACTGCCGATCATCATGTCTCTGGTTGTTGAGACAGACGGGTGCCTGGCAGACGGGACCAAACTTGTGGACGGAATTGACCAGATCGACGCAGCAACCGACTCGGCGGCGCTGTTTTTTATGGTCAACTGCGCTCACCCTACCCATTTCGCCGGAGCGCTTGGCAACCACCCCCGGCTGAGAGGCCTTGTGGCGAACGCTTCGAGTTGCTCGCATGCGGAACTTGACGAAGCAGATGAGCTGGACGAAGGCGATCCAGCTGAACTTGGTAAACAGATTGCCGCGATTGCGAGGCAGAATCCGTCGATCCAAGTATTTGGAGGATGCTGCGGTACCGACATGCGCCATCTGAAATCGATGATCAGCGAACTAGCATAGCCAACTTGGTTCAATCTGAGCGATAACGCTGAGATCTAAGGTGATCCCGTAATTTCTTTCCACAACTTGTTAGGAGATCGGCCCTTTGCTGCCGTTGACCGAGGGCGCGCATCGCTGCGGTGCGGCCCACCAGACCGGACTTTAGCTGCGACTGCGAAATCCAGCGATCGACAAACTCACGCATCGCGGACCAAGTGTGAATTCGCCGCGCTTGTCGCGATGGCAGCTCGGTGCGCTTCGCTGACGTCAGAACAAGCGTGAAAATGTATCGATTCTCGCCTGGATTGAAATACCTTCAAAGACAACACCAAAGAAGTGAATCTTTGTTCAGACTAACATGTTGGGTCTGCTTCTAGGGGGGGATGCCCAATGACCGAGACCGGCAAAACAGTCCACACGCCAGTGGCGCTTCAATGCCAAGTTCGGTGTGAATTTAGGCGTTCGCACCATCAATGGTCATCGGGTTAGCGCTCCGATTTGACACCAATATATTCCGGCAGATAACGCGGCGGCATTGGCCCCTTGTTCCGCCCGCCCTGTTGAATCTGTTCCCAGCCATGAGACAAGACGCCAACCGAGCGGGAAAGACAGAACAATCCCCGGGAAAGCGGTGCCGGGAACCCCAATTCGCAAAAGATAACAGCCGTGGCCCCATCGATATTCATCGCGATATCGGCACCGCGCTTACGTCCGATTTCCGTCTGTATAGCTTCACCGATATCGGCAAATCGCCCTTCTACAGTGCCTGACATCGCGGCCTCGCGTACCAACGCCATCAATCGCGGTGCGCGGGGATCGACGGGCTTGTGGAAACGGTGGCCAAAACCCGAGACGATCTTGCCATTTTCCTCACACCAGGCGGCGATACCGTCGCGGACGGCAACTTCCTGTTCAGCGCCGTCATCCATCCGTTTGGCGACGTCGAAATAAAGCTCGGCGCATTGTTCACCGGCGCCGCCATGCACGTCACCCAACATGTTGACCCCGGTGGCCATGACGTTGTTGAGCCCCAGCCCACAGGTCGCGGCCATACGCGCTGCGGCTATCGATGGCGCCTGCGGACCATGATCCACGCCCGCCACCAGCGCGCATTCAAAAAGCGCCGCCTGTTCTGGCGTGGGCAAATTGCCGCGCACCATGAGCCAGATCATCTGAGCAAAGCTGACGTTTCCGATCAGGTCCTGGATCGGGTGGCCGCGAAAGGCGATCCGCCCCGGAGCCATGTCGATAATTTCGGTGCGCCACCAGTGGCAAATGGCATCGGCGTCATTGCGTCCTGCGGGGTCCGTCATATCGCGCCATCCTTTGCCAGTTTTTCAATGTCTTCCGGTGAAAGACCTAACTCGCTCCAGATTTGAGAGTTGTGCTGCCCCAATGTGGGCGGTGGTGCATCGACGGTGGGCGCGCTGCCGTCCAATTTGATCCCGGTCGTGGCAACCTGAATGTCGCGTCCGACGCCGGGGACGTTTTCAAACTGGTCGAGGAAACCGCGGTCTGCAACCTGCGGCATTTCCAATACTTCCGGCACTGTCAAAACCGCTCCTGATGGCACACCAATGCTATTGAGTTCCTTGGCCCAGTCGCGCGGTGACCGGGTCTTCAACACGGTCTCCAGCTCAGTTTTCAGAGCCAGCCTATTGCGTTTGCGATCCTCGCGCGTGGCATATTCAGGCCGCTCGCGCAGCGCGGCCAATCCCAGGTGGTCCGTCAGTAGCTCCCATTGCTGGTCTTTGTTTGCGGCAATGTTGATCAACCCGCCCTTCGCTTCAAACGCACCGGAAGGCGCCGAAGTGGGGTTTTCATTGCCATTGGCAGTCGGATTGACGCCGGCGATCAGATAGTTCGACACCACCCAGCCCATTGTCGCCAGCACCGATTCCAGCATCGACACATCAATAAAGGTGCCGCGCGGATTGGCGTTCAGAGCAGATGAAATCGCAAAGGCTGCGGTGATGCCCCCCACAGTGTCTGCCACCGGATATCCAACGCGCAGCGGCGCGCTGTCGCTATCCCCGGTGATCGACATCACACCCGAGGTTCCCTGTATGATCTGGTCATAAGCCGGGCGGCGTATCCACGGGCCCTCTTGGCCAAAGCCGGAGATAGCACAATAGATGAGGGTCGGATTGGCCTCTTTCAGGGTCTGGTAGCCCACGCCGAGGCGCGTCATGACGCCGGGCCGGAAGTTTTCAACCACGACATCTGCAGTTTCGACCAGTTTCAGAAAAATCTCTCGACCCCGTGGGTTCTTGAGGTTGACCGTGACCGATTTCTTGCCCGCGTTCTGGGCGAGAAAGGACACGCCCATGTTGACTTTGTTCAGCTCTGGGTCGGCCCCCAGTTGGCGGGCGAGATCGCCCCGACCGACGGCTTCGACCTTGATAACCTCGCCGCCCAGATGCGCCAGATGATGACAACAGAACGGACCGGCAAGGACATTGGTCAGATCAAGAACACGAATGCCCTTCAAAGGTGTCTGCGACATTATCCGCGCCCCGCGTGTACAACCTTGGCCGCCGTGAAAAACTCGCGGCAATAGCTGCCTTTTTCCGGTGCACCATAAGAGGATCCCTTTCGGCCCGTAAAGGGTGCGTGGAAATCCATGCCGGCGGTGGGCAGATTGACTTGTATCATGCCTGCTTCGGCGTTCTGCGAGAAGTGATCGATTTTGGCGGGATCCCGCGTGACAATTCCTGCGGACAATCCAAATTCGCAGTCGTTGGACGTGGCCAGGGCGGCGTCGTAATCCGGCACGCGTAACACGGCGGCGATGGGCCCAAAGATTTCGTCTCGTGCCACGGCTGCGTCGGGTGACACATCCGTAAACAACGCAGGCGCAAAGTAATGGCCGGTTGTTTTGGATTTGACCTCGCCACCACCTGCGGCAAGCGTTGCACCGTCATCCACAGCCTGAGACACGTATCGTTTGTCGATGGCGAGCTGCGCTTCACTGGCGACCGGACCAATCTGGGTTTCCGGAGCGCGCGCATCACCGATCCGAAGGTCTTTCATTGCCGCGCAAAGACGGTCAACAAATGCGTCGTGAATGCCCTCGGTCACAATCAGGCGGGAAGACGCTGTGCAGCGTTGTCCGGTTGAGAAAAAGCTGCCCTGAACGGCGCAGTGCACCGCCAGATCCAGATCGGCGTCATCCAGCACGATCAAGGGGTTCTTCCCCCCCATCTCCAGCTGCATTTTCGCTCCTCGCGCAAACAGCGCCGCCCCCATATGGCGACCGACGGGTGTGGAACCGGTGAATGTGACCCCGGACACCTTGGGGTGCGTAACGATTGCCTCCCCAACCTCACGGCCTTTTCCCATCACAAGGTTGAACACCCCCTCAGGCACGCCCGCACGGGCAATAATATCGGACAACATCCATGCCGATCCGGGCACCAGTTCGGCAGGTTTGAACACAACCGTATTGCCATAGGCCAGAGCGGGTGCGATTTTCCATGCGGGGATCGCCAGTGGGAAATTCCAGGGCGTGATTACGCCCACAACGCCGATTGGCTCGCGTACAACATTTAGCGACACACCTTCGCGCAGAGATTGGTAGGTGTCGCCGGTCGCACGATACGCCTCAGCCGCGAAATATTTGAACAAATGCCCGGCGCGATGCGCTTCGGCCTTGGCTTCGGGCAAGGTTTTGCCCTCTTCGCGGGCCAGCATATCGCCCAGCTCGTCTACACGGGCGAGGATTTCCGACCCGATCCGGTCGAGCGCTTCGAACCGGACCAGAGGCGATGTCTTGCGCCAATTCGGCAGGGCCGCGGCCGCGGCCTCGATTGCGTCAACCGTTTGATCGGCGCTTGCCCGGGCATACTCGCCGATCGTGTCGTTCAGGTCGGACGGGTTGACATTGGGGGCCGCGTCGCTGCTAGCAACCCATGATCCGGCGATAAAGTTGGCAAAGGGGTTTGCAGTCATAGCGCTTCCTCAAGAACTGGTCGCCACCCGATATCTTCATGCCGGTGGTCCACAGTATTCACGTAAAAATAGGTCGGGCCATGATAGCCCCTGCACACCCGCCCATCGGCCCGTCTGGCAACCGGTTCGGCGGTCCAGCTGACCGCGCCGAACCAGTTCCACAAACGGTTATGAGGCGAGGTCAGATGATCCGGGCAAAGCGGTGCTGTACTATTGGCCGGGTCCGGTTGCGGAGCGTTCAACGCCCCGCTGCCCCCCACCAGCGCATCCCATTCATTGGGGCGCGTCGCCCCCTGAAAAGGGTCACTACAGGGCGTATCCCCCCCCGTAAGCAACCGGCAGCGAAACAGGCGTCCATCAATCGACAGCTCTGTGCCATGGACATACCCCGCATCATCCAGATCCTGCCAGCTGACGCGGCTCATAAGCATCCGGTCGGCGACCATCAATCTTCTTCCACCGTCCTCAAATAGATGCCAGTTCAGGCGCAGGTTCGGGTCTTTGGGACTGTCGGTGAGCGCCCAGTTGTCCCAATTCGGGTCGCGTTCAAATTCCGGTAGGTTCCCGGGTTGCAGGCCCTCGTAAGGGCAAAGCGCTGACAGGTCTGTGATCCAGGGCCGTGTCGCGGGCGCAAGTGTTTTTCCTGCATGGGAAAACCCACCCAGCTGCTCTGTTCCTTTGTAGTCCATCATTGCTCTGTCACCGCCCCGGTCACAGGTTGTGTGCGGAAGCGACGCAGGATCCGGAACAACATTTCTGCAGCCAGAAATTCGGTACGCTCCGACGGATCAAGAGGAGGGGACACCTCAACAATATCCAGTCCACCCAACGGGGCCTCGGCCAGCCCATCCAGCAGATCGTAATACTGACGCGGTGTAATACCGCTATGAACGATTGAGCCGGTGCCGGGGAGGTAGCCAGCGTCCATCGCATCGATGTCGATTGACAGATACAGTTCGTCACATCCCTTCATGGCATGCTCCAACGCCTGACGAATTGCCTCTGCCGTCCCCAATTTATGTACGTCGCCAGCCGAAAACACCCGACCGCCCTGCTCTTCGATCAAGGCGAGTTCACCGCTGTCGACCCAACCGGTGATCCCGACCCAAACCATATTGGACACGTCGACATTGGGCAGTTCGGAAATCCGACGGGCATTGGTTGCGTGGTTATGGCTGCCCCACGCGCCAAGCCGGTCAGAGAAATCCAGATGACCGTCGATCTGGATATACCCAAAACGTGCATTTGGTGCGCGTTTGGCCAACCCACGGGAATAGCCAAGGCAGGCCGGGAAGCTATTATAGTGATCACCGCCCAGTGCCAGAGGGATCGCCCCTCCAACGCTCAGCGCCTCGGTCATTGCGGCAATGGCCTCGGTGGTTGCGTCTACATCCTCAGGGGTGATCACTGCATCCCCGCAATCCACGAGCCAGTCGCTGGCCGTTGCGCTTCTTTGGCCCGTATCTGGATCAAAACTGACCCCCTGCGGTCGCATGGATTGCAATACCGTCGTTGCCTTACGCAGCGCCTCGGGACCAAACCTGGTTCCGAGCCGGCTTGAATGTGTCCAATCGCTGGGCATACCCACCACACCGATTTGGCCCGGACGGACGTCGGCGGCATCGAGCAGAGGCCCATCAAACAGCCGATACCCCGGTTGTGCCAGAGGCGGGAGAAATGTCGTTATCGCTGCAGTCATGTCAGTACTTTTTCCTTGGAAGTTTGGCGGCGCGGAAAATCAATCCCAAAGCCGAGGCGCGCATAGATAAACGCCAGAAGAGCCGTGACCATCAGGCGTTGGCCAACCTTCACGACACCCATTCCGGGACGGTTCGGATTCAGACCGGTCAACATAATGGCGCTGACCTCGTGCCGTCCCAAAAGCTCAAGCCATTGCACCACCGTCGCAAGATCGCAGCCCCCCAAACGGGGCCGATCACAAAGCGCACTGAGCGATGTTTCAAACACCGAGAGATCAAACCGAACAAACAACGGCTTTGATGGATCCCGCCACTCTGAAAACGCGGCACGCTGCGCGGCAGTATCTCTATTTACCGGCGTGGTCGTTCCGTTCGGCAAGGGCGCAATATGAAAATCGCGCGCATCGGCTGGTGTACCGCCAAGCTGCACTGTCTGACAATGAGGGAGCGCGCTCCGCGCCGTCTCGGACATGCGATCTGATCCGCCCAAAAAGATTGCACAGGCGCCATTGTCGCTGATCTGACGCATGGCCGCCTTCAAGGCCGCGTGGATCGCATCTTCGGACCCCGGTGCAATATCTCCGAGATCACAAAGCCGCTCGTGCAGGCCATCGGTACTGATATCCTGACGCGCATCGATATCTACGGGGTGACTGAATTGTGGATTTGCGTGCCAACCGAAATAGACCGAGGTTTCGCGTAATGCACGCGGCGCCAGAGATTGCCCTGCATGAGGTGCGTTTGTATCTTCAAACGGGATGCCCAGTACGGCCAGATCTCCAGACCGGACGTCGCCGATTGCTTTGGTCTGAGAGCGCATGAACGACAGATGCCCTGCCATGCGCGGCAACGGGGCCGAACGTAGAGGCATCAGCCTGCTCCTTTCTCAAGACGAGCTGTGACCGCTTGCAGGATCGCCAGTGCAGCGCGGGTTTCAGCCTTGCCACGGTTGTCCAGTTCCGGGGCAAGCCCAAAAACCGCAGCCGCGATGGTATCGCCCGGGGTGGCGTCAATTTGCGCGATCATTTGTGCTGGTGACATTCCCGTCAGGCGATGCGGGTGCGATACCCATTTGCCCGCAAGCTCTTGTAAATCCACAGACAGGATGACCGGTTGGGTGCGGGGCAAATGGCTCACTGCGCCGCCATTGACCCCAATGATGGGAACATCCGCACCTGTGACCTGTCTTGCGGCGACGTCAAGCGCTTCCAAACCGCTGGAATCGCCGCCTACCAACACCATGCGGGCACCGGTTTCAAGAACCGATTCACATTGCGAGGCAACTGCGAGAAAATGCTTGTCAGGTTCTAGCGGAAAGACGTTCACGTCCCCAAGGTCAATTGCATTCGCGGGTGTTACTGTGGGGCAGGACGCATACCGAAGCTGGCGCGCGAGATAGCGTTGCCCTGCCGATGGCCGGGCGAGATTGTCACAAAAATAGCCTGCAATCGCGACCTGACCGGGCACGAGATCTTCCAGATCGCCAATGGATGCGCCCAGAAAACTGGGGATCGCGTCAAACTGTATTTGCGCCGCTTCACTCATTGTGCAACGCCGCGTTCAGGGTTTCGATCGCCGCCAGTTCCGACATTCCCCTGGTGTCGCGCGCAGGCGCAAGGCCGGTGATCACAATCGCCTGCCATTTACAGGACATGGCACCAATGACGGAAACCAGCGTTTCAGGTTTCATCCCGCCGGGATTTAGGCCGACGCTGCCAGCTGCATGCCCCAGATCAATGACCGATATGTCGATCCACAAGACAGCGCGCTCGGGCGTGTCAGAATAGTCGCCGTGCCCTTCATCCAACTGCCGCGCGGTGCGCCAATCCATCTTGCGCTGGCTGATCAGATCCCAGACACCAGCAGGTTGATCGCCGTTCAATCCCACCCAGATCGTGTTGGCTGTTCGCGTCGCGATATCACGCCGGGCCAACGGCATGGCCGCGACAACTGGCAGATCAGGCAAGGCCCCCAGCACACCCGAGGCGACATCAGACGCGCCACCCAAGACAACGGGTACAACACCGTGATCCACCATTTGCGTCACAAGTTGTTCCAACGCGGCAGGCCAATCCCCTGACAGGTCCAGATTGCCAAGATCCCGACCATCTACAGGCAGTCCGATCCCAAGTTGGGCAGTCATTTTGCGCAGCGCATCGGGTGCCAGAGAGGTGCCGGATCGGGGCCCGGTGTTAACTTCGCTCGGAACGCCCATAACCCCAACACAATCAGCCTTACATTGCGAATGAATGCCAAAAGGAAGGTCCGCATAACCAGCTGTTATCATTTGTTTCCGCGCGCTATTCATTGCCAGACGCCTTCGTTATTTGCGATTTCCAATTGCGCTCAAACCGGCTATAAAAAGCGACGGATTTGCGTCGAAAGGTCTGCCTATGCCCGACAAGCCCCGATCCCCTGACGCCAATGGTGGTGTCGAAGCGGTAGAGCGCGCATTGCGTGTGCTGGACATCTTTGAGCCGGGCGATGCAGGCCTCTCTTTGAAGGAGGTTGCGGACCGCAGCGGGGTCAACAAGGCGACAATTCTGCGTCTGAGCGTGTCGCTTGAAAAGTTTGGTCATATTACGCGAGACGCCGAGGGTCTGTTTCACCTCGGGCCGTCTTTGTGGCGTCTTGGATCCGTGTTTCGCCAAAACCTGCGGATGGGGCCAATTGTGCGACCGGTGCTTGCGAATTTGGTGAATGCGACCGGCGAAAGTGCGTCGTTTTATGTGCAACGCGGCAACTCTGGCGTGTGCCTCTACCGGGTCAATTCGCCAAGGCTTGCGCGGGATCACGTTCAGGAGGGCGAGATCATTCCGCTGAGCATGGGCTCTTCGGGTCAGGTGCTGGATGCTTATTCCATCCGGCAGGGAAAACAGGCGGCCAGCATCCGAAAGGCCGGGTATTATCTCAGCCTTGGTGAACGCGATCCTGACGTCGCCGGACTGTCGGTTCCTGTTCTTGGGTTCGAAGATGAATTGCTGGGCGCGATCAGCTTGTCCGGCCTGCGCGTCCGCTTCAATGACACAGCCGTCGAAAAGTATCGCGCGGCGGTCCTTGATGCCGCCCGCCAGATTCGGGTGGAGTTTGGCGAAAAATAAGACCCGCATCATTGTGCCTTGTCTTTCCGACGCCCGATCATCTGCACACCGATAAGCGCCGTGATGGACACGACAATCAGACAGGTCGAGATCGCCGCGATTGTCGGATCAAGCTGATCACGCAGTGAATTGAACATGCGCCGGGTGATTGTGGCGTTTTCCCCGCCCGAGACCAGCATCGAGATCACAACCTCGTCCAGCGACGTGATAAATGCCAGAAAAGCCCCTGTCTGGATCGAGAATTTCACCTGCGGTACGGTGATTGTCCACAATGCGTATGCACGGGACGCCCCTAAGCTGCGCGCTGCAAGCTCCTGATCGAAATCATAATTCTGCAATCCCGACATCACCGTCACGATCACGAATGGCAGCGCCAGCGCAGTATGGGCGATCACGATCCCGGTCAGTGTGTAATTGAGCCCCAGCTTGGCATAGAGGCTGAACACTCCAACAGCGATCAGGATCACTGGCACGACAATCGGCATGATCACAAGGATTTGAGCCGCGCTCCTGATACGAGGCGCAGAGCAATGCAGACCATAGGCACAAAGTGAGCCCAGGGGCGTCGCGATTGCCGTGGTCAGCGCCGCCGCGATCAGCGAGGTCTTTGTTGCGCTCATCCATTCCGGCGACGTGACATAGGCCACGTACCAGCGAAACGAGAGCGATGTCGGCGGGAATTCCAGATAGGATGCCCCCGAAAACGACATCGGGATAACGATCAGCGTGGGCAGGATGAGAAAGAACAGCACAGCAATGCCGACCACTGTCAGCCACAGGCCGTCGATTTTACGTTGTCCGACTTGTTCCATTTTCAGATCCTCAGCGCATAAACAGTTTGTCGAGCCCGAAGACACGGTTCATCAGCCAGATCATCGCCAGCGCCAGCAACAGCAGGACCACGCCCAGGGCTGATGCGGCCCCCCAGTTCGAATAGACTGTGATGGTGCTTTCGATACGCTGCGCCAGCATCTGAACCCGGCCACCGCCCAGCAAAGCCGGTGTGACAAAGAACCCAAGCGACAGGATGAAAACCAGCACGATGCCGGCAAAAAGGCCCGGCAGGGACATTGGGAAAAATACCCGCCAAAAGGCCCCGCGCGGGCTGGAACCAAGGCCCACGGCGGCTCGGACCAGGTCGCCGTCAATATTGCGCATAGTGGCGTAGAGCGGCAGAACCAAAAAAGGCAGCATGATATGCACCATGCCAATGATGGAGCCGGTCAGATTGTGCGCCAGTTGCAGCGGTTCTTCGATAATGCCAAGTGACATCAGCGACGAATTGATGATCCCATTGCGCTGCAAAAGCACCAGCCACGCATAGGTCCGCACCAGAACCGAGGTCCAGAAGGGGACCAGCACAAACACCATCAGAATGGCCGCTGTTTTGTTCGGCATCTTTGTCAGCCAGTAGCACAGCGGGTAGCCGAGAAGGACGCAAATCACCGTCACGGCAATGCTGATCTGAAACGTGACGACAAAGGTTCGCCGATAGAGAGCACTACTAAAGATGCGCGTGTAATTTTCCGTGCTCAGTTCGCCTGCCGCATTGAAAAACGACAGCGAAGACAGCCAGAAAATCGGCAGGAAGACGACGATCAAGATCGTCAAAACCGCAGGCATCGAAAGCCCAAGAAACGTCAGTTTTTCGCGGCGTTCTTCGGATTTGAGCGTGCTGGCATTCTGAAGAGTCCCAGCACCTTCATACGTCTCGGCGATACTCATGCCACATGTTCCGGTACGATGATCGTATCTTCGGGATGCAGGGCAAGGCCGATTTGCTCTCCCTTCGACGGCAACCCGGTTTGGCCCGCGCGATTGGCAGGCACACGCACATTGATCTGACCAGCGCTGTCGTGCTGAACGATCACTAGAACGCTGTCGCCCTGATAAATGATGTCATGCACTTGGCCGGACAGGTCATTGGCGGCGTCTGGCACCGCGCCTGCTGTGACTTCCAGCAACTCGGGCCGGATGATCAGACGATGGCCTCCGCTGCCCAGCGCAATAGGCGTATTGGATTTCAGAACGCGCTCGCCAAGCTGCGCCGTGTCATTCGCTACACTAACCGGCAGGGAAATGGATTCCCCGATAAAATCCGCCACAAAGAAACTATGCGGCTGGCGATAGAGCCGCTCAGGCGTCGCGATCTGTTCGATCCGCCCATGATTGACCACTGCAATCCGGTCCGACATCGTCAGGGCTTCGCGCTGGTCATGGGTCACGTAAACGACAGTTGCATCCAGCTTTTCATGCAGCGCCTTCAATTCGATTTGCATATGTTCGCGCAACTTCTTGTCGAGCGCTGACAACGGCTCATCCATCAGAATGATCTGCGGCTCAAAAACCATGGCGCGGGCAAGGGCCACGCGCTGTCTTTGTCCCCCGGATAATTGCGTGATGCGCCGGTCGCCATAACCGCCCAGCTGCACGGTCTCCAGCGCGCGCTCGGCGCGGGCCTTCTGATCGCTTTTGGACACCCCGCGAATTTTCAACGGATAAGCCACGTTTTCTGCGACCGTCATGAACGGAAACAACGCATAGCTTTGGAACACCATGCCAAGGCCGCGCTTGTGGGGCGGCGTTGCAATCATTTCCTGTTCGCCAAACCGGATCGACCCGCCATCAGGACGCACAAATCCGGCCAGCGCCATCAAAAGCGTCGTCTTGCCGGAGCCTGATGGCCCCAGCAATGTCAGGAACTCGCCCGCGGCGATGTTCAAAGACACGTCATTCAGCGCTTTGACCGATCCGTAGGCCTTGCACAGGTTGGATATATCGATGGGAAGGGAGTGGGCTGCAGGTGACATGGGGGCTCCTAACCTGACAAAAATGGGCGCAGCACAAGATGTGCCGCGCCCAGATATTTTTTACTGTTGGATCAGCGTGTCAAACTCTTCGGTCAACTCGCCCAGCTGGCCGATGTAAAAGTTCGGATCGACCAGAAGCTGCTTGCCATAGTTGTCGGGATGTGTGTTGACCTTCACTGCCATCTCATCCGAGATTATCCCGGTGCCGAAGGCACCCGAATTCACCGGACCCAACGGCATGGTCACCGCCAGCCTCGCCTGTGCTTCGGCGCTCAGCAATTCGTTGATAAGGCGCATCGCGTTGTCTTTATTCGGAGCCCCCTTGGGAACCAACAAGCAGTCCACGTCCATCGTGCCGCCATCAAAGGCATAGGCCACATCAATGCCCGACGCGATCACGCTTTCTACGCGGTTATGGCCCATATGGATCACGTCCACTTCGCCGTCACGCAGCAACTGCGCCGATTGCGACCCGCCGCGATACCAAACGGTAACTTCGGGGGCAATCTCACCCAGCTTGTCCCATGCGCGCGCCTTGCCCTCATTCGTGGCCAACGTGTCATAGATCTCGGCCATCGGCACACCATCCGCCATGAGCGCGGCTTCGAGGTTATAGTTCACCTTGCCGTGCATACCGCGCTTGCCGGGGAAGTTTTCCAGATCCCAGAACTCTGCCCAATTGGACGGGCCATTGTCGCCAAATGCATCCTTGCGATAGGCAATCACCTTGGTGAAGTTGATGAAGCCGATGTAATTGTCATGGATCAGCTCTTTCGGAATGCCTGTGGTGTCAACAATCGAATAGTCGATCGGCTCAAGGCTGCCTTCCCGGCTCAGGGTTTCACACGAAGGCAAATCCTGTTCTGTAACGTCCCATGCAACGGCACCCGCCGTGATCTGCGCGCGCACGTCCTGAATGCCGTTTGTCGTATCTTCCTTGACAGTGATATTCAGCGCACCAGCGGCAGGTTCCAGCATGGCTGAGCGCAAGGCATCCTGAAACGAGCCTCCCCAGGACGCAAACACGACCTCTCCCTCGGCAAAGGCAGGCGAAGCAATGGCCAGGCCACCTGCCACTAGCGCCGTGGTGAGCTTCAGTTTTTGGTTATCTTTCATCATGTCAGGCTCCTCCCGAACTGTTGGTTGGTTTGTGGCTTCGCGACATGCGCGGCTCCACATAATCATTCGCAATCGTTTCATCTAGCAAAACGTCATTTCAGTTTTACTAGAGCTGATGTTGGAATTGGTCAAGGATTCTTTTGCCCCGTAGGATTCACACTCCCGTTTCCTGAGCATCAGAGCCTGGAAAATCTCGCAATTCGCGCATTGGTGCAGCATTCATCTGGGTTCGATCTTGCACATATGGCGTCTGAAGCGATCTTCGTCTGACCCGAAGTTAACTGCCACCGATTGAAGCATTTGGTGGAACGTGCGGACCGCAAACTCTCACTCGCTTTGCGTTGATCCGCGAATTTGAGTGGCAGCTTCTTGACAGTATGCGCCAATTGATCCTGACGACAGAATTGGTCAATTTGGGCTCAGCCCCGACCTCGGATGCGACGCAGCATCCCGTGATATGGAGGCATCGTCAACGTCAGGTTGTCGTTGTGGGAGGGCATGGCGGATCGGAGGATCAGTCATGGAAACACCAAACTTACCGGCCATTCGTGCGCTTCGCCCGGCTTGGAACAAAGGGCGCATCGTTGGGCAAAAACGGCCACTGAAACCAAAACACGTCTGGGCAATCCGTGTTCGACTTGAACTCGCCGAGAACCATCGGGACCTGGCGCTGTTCAATATGGCAATCGACAGCAAACTGCGTGGCTGCGATCTCGTGAAGATGAAAGTCGTCGACGTGATGGCGTCCGGCCAGATCAAGGAACGAGCTTCGGTGTTGCAAAGCAAAACGCAGAAGCCGGTTCGTTTTGAAATCTCCGAAGGCACACGCGCCTCGGTTGAAAAGTGGATGGAAGATGAGCTCATGGTCGGCTCGGAGTACCTATGGCCGGGTCGTTTCCATGAACGCTTGCACATCTCGACACGCCAGTACGCCCGGATCGTCCGGGATTGGGTCACGTCGATCGGTCTGGAGGCCAGTGCATACGGAACGCATTCGATGCGGAGGACAAAAGTCACACAGATCTACAAGAAGACCGGCAACCTGCGGGCGGTCCAGCTGCTACTTGGGCACACCAAGATGGACAGCACCGTCCGGTATCTCGGTGTTGAGCTGGAAGATGCGCTTGCGATCGCAGAGGCCATTGAAATCTAACAACTTGGGCCGTCTTCGCGGACGGCCCAAACAAGACCTTGGCGAAATCTGCGGCGAACAGCGACGAGGAGCCCAGAGCGACGGTCTTCTTGCGGAGCAGGCAAGGACATCGCTTTAAAGTTTCAACTGACACGGCGTATTAGAAAATTCAGAAAAAACTGCCCGTCAATCCTGCGCGGCTCGTAGACAAGCCTTCTTCCTGGCGAAAGTCCTTCGGGCAGTTTGACGCTTATATTGACCTTATAGGGTGTCGCCTGCCCGAAATGCGAACTCAATGTGAAGCGCAATTTCAACTGACCGGAGTCATCGAATTTGCCAGTGAAGTCCCTAAACCAAGGCCCTTCGGCCGCAAAGCCTTGGGCAGATAGCAAGGTCAGCTTGTCTCCATTGCGATTGATGCGCAAGGCTGCAAGTGGCTCGATTTTTCCGGGGAAATAGGCCTTGTCGGGCCGACTGGTTGTTTGCCAATAATCATCGTCCCATCTGCGTCTGATTAAGACAATGTAGTCACCATCAAAAGTCGCGAAAGACGGCGCGACCAACTGATTACAGACTCTTCCTTGCTCTCCTCGAAGTGCGGCAAGAGTTTCACTGGTCTCGAGGCTCTCAGGCGTCAGTCCAAGATTCTCTCTAGCGCTGATATACCGAGAGAAAGCAGATCTCGTGCGTGGGCCCGCAACACCGTCCGCTGTGCCAGCGCTGCAGCCAACGCGATTTAGCTCAGTTTGTATATCACGGATCAGGCTGCGCGTCTCTGTATCATCCTTCGCGCTTTGAGGCGATGTCGGCACAAGAGCTGCTACTTTGTCTCGCGCAGTACTACTGTTGCCCGGCACTTCGTCCTTCTGGTGCTCAGCAAGCAAGTCGTCCCGCAACGAAAGGGCGAGCGCGACTGCAAAATGATCCCTTTCGCCTTCGTATCGCTCCAGAAACATCTCGATCGCATCAAGCCTTCCGAGCGAACGCGCAAGTTCAAAGTCCGCATAAATCTGGTCTTCGACACGCTCAATTTCTTCCTCTGGCGTCGAGCCTGCAGCCGCATCTGGAACAAGAAAAATGTCTCTGGCGGGAAGCGAGCCATAAGTAAATGGCTCCTGATAGCCTTCTGTCAGAGTGTAAACCCTGTCGCGGACTCGCCGAAACAACTTGCCAATCTCAAGTCCGGGTTCCTCGATGTGGTTGAGCAGAGCCTGAGCATAGGGGCTGTTGCGGCCATCGCCGTCAAGCGCCAGCGTTCCGCTCCTTGCAGCATATCCAACCAACACACCTCCCGGATCGATACGTGCAAGTCCG
Source organism: Ruegeria sp. B10 (assembly GCF_056539825.1). Lineage (NCBI taxonomy): Bacteria > Pseudomonadati > Pseudomonadota > Alphaproteobacteria > Rhodobacterales > Roseobacteraceae > Ruegeria > Ruegeria sp. B10. Next base: position 75,162 of record NZ_JBQFVP010000017.1, on the reverse strand, counting down.
CGTCCAATTGAGCGGGTGCTGTTTGTGCGCTCCATAGTCGCGAGGAATGGATTGTTGCGGCAGGCGTCAACCAACACGATCTTCAAGCCGGGTGCGCCCGCGATGGAGCTAATCAATGTGTTGAGGCGGATTGCCTCGAGTTCGATGTCACGGTCGCTCCGCAGTTCCGCACTGACAGGGATCAGGAAGTTCGTGTTGTCCAACTCGATGCCGTGGCCGGCGAAGTATACGATGACCGACTCGGCGTTTTTTGCCTTTTCTCCAAAGTCACGTATGGCAAGGCGCATGTCGCGGTAATCCAGATCAAGACCTGTTGTGACCTCAAACCCGATCCTGCGCAATGCCTCTGCAATGTCGATCGCATCATTCGACGGGTTTTTGAGATTGCTGACATGTTGGTAGTTCGCATTGCCAATTACCAAGGCAACTTTGTCCGCCAGCACCATCGCAGGCAGAAAACAAAACACAACTGAGAACAGGATACGCTTCATGTGAAATATCGCCGTTAACGCGTCTACCATATGAACGTTTCCACACTTTCGGAATTCAATCAATATGACCGGCGTGGACAAGCTCTAGCTCGGCTTAGGCCGCATAGCGGAGTTCGGGATTGACACGACGAAGGTTCGTTTCCCGCCCATTGCGCCAGTTTCGGCATGGACCATTCATATGAAGTACGAACTCGGAGCCGCCTTGCGGCGGGACAGAAAGATGCTCGCTTGGGAAGCTATCTAAACGTCAGCTTCCGCATTTCCTGCGAGCATGCGTAGCGACTGCAGCGAACTTCCACTTCCCGCGCTTCGTGCCGTACTTCAGCCCCCTACCCGTCCCGATCTAGCTTTAACCAATATCGCGTGTACCGGAGTTCACCCGTTCGGATCAAAGCGCCCTTCTCTACCAGGTTCTGGAGATCCCGCGTTGCTGTGGCGCGCGATGTTCCCGTGATCGAGATATAGTTCTCAGCGCTCAATCCCCCTGTGAACCCATCCGGCCCAGCCTTGAACAAACGGGCGATTACCTTGCTTTGGCGAGTGTTGAACTGATCACGGTACCGATCATAGAAGTGCGTCTTGGAAATAAAGAAACCAACCCGCTCAAGCGTCACCTGCTGTGCTGTAAGGACAGTTTCGGCAAACCAGACGAGCCACGGTGTGACTTCCAGCGTCTTTTGATGGCGTTCGAGTTGGTCGTAGTAAGCCTTCCGCTCTCGCTCGATCGTGAAAGCAAGGGCAATCAGACTTGGCTGACCGATATTCTGGGCCAAGGACTTTTCAGCCAGCGCCCTACCCAACCGGCCATTGCCGTCCTCAAAGGGATGAATGCTCTCGAAATACAGATGGCTCAAACCGGCCCGGATCAGTGCGCGCAATGGTTCGGGACCATCCGGTGCGGTCCGGTTGAACCAGGCTACGAACTGGTCCATTTCAGCCGGAACCTGATGTGAAGGTGGAGCTTCGAAATGCACCGTTGGGCGGTCGAGCCTGCCTGAGACGATTTGCATCGCATCCTCATGGCTCCGGTATGATCCAATCGTTTCCAGATGCCTGTCATGGGACAGAAGCATGTCATGCCACCGAAACAGGGTGTCGTGTGACAGTGGTTCCGAATAGTTGGAATAAACATCCACCATCATTTCAGAAACGCCCTGCTCGCGCGGTTTGGATGGATAGCTGTCGGGAGCCAGTCCAAGATGTCGGCGCAAGGAAGATTGCACGCTGAGACGATCCAGCATCTCACCTTCGATCGCGCTGGTCTTCATTGCTTCTTCGCTTAGCAGGTCGATACGCAATTGATCTCGATCCGATGTGTTCACATGATGAACCGCTCCAAGAACTTCCCCTGAGGACAACAGGAACTGTTGCTCGTATGGTTCGAGTCTTGCGGCGTCGTAACGAAAGGTAGGCCAGTCAGGGTTCTGCCAGTTCCACATCGTGAGGTATAAGCTTCCTTTCTATAACTCACTATTTATGGTTGCGTGATTTATAGAGGTCAATCCTATAGCTCACCTTTTTCAGACCCTTCGATCCAGTCATCACTTGGAGGTGTAATCTGAAAACGGTAAATTTCATCCTGTTTCCCCAAATTTACGTAGCATTGGATGTCCGCGAGAGCATTGCCTTTGGAGACAATTCGCCCTTTTCGATCTTGGCCAGCAACGAAATCAGGTAAGCCCCTGGAGATTGTATGTTCTCAGCACGTTGAAAGATGTATCCGAGAACAATGAAGCGAATAGCTGGGCCAAAAGTTGATTTCATTGCATACCAGGTTTGGCCAAGCCGTAGATACTCGGCGATATCATCCATAAGCCGATCACAGTGGTGCTGATCTTTTGCAAAGCGTAGTTCTGAGCATAGCCGTGGAAAACTGCGCTCCATTTGGTCTGGAGAAACCTGAATCTGAGAAAGCTTTTCTTTCTTAACTTCCGGATTCAAAGAGTCCTCTTTGTGCCCCTCAATTTCACTGTCACTGGCCCTCAAATTTTCTGTATCAGTCTGTGTTATCTCGGAGATTTCCACAGAGATTTCTGCCAACAGCTCGCTGAGTACATTCGCATCTGGTTTGCGACGCAGAGCATTGCGTACGGTGGTCACCAAATCAGAGATCGCGGTGTCATTTGCTACGAGTTCCTTAAGGCGCGCCAGAGCGGCGGAAACTTTGTCACGGAGTACAGTGAACTCGAGAACGCGATCAGCATGCCTCTGGGCTTCCTGAATGAACTCAGCGTGCCGTTCAGACAAAGGCATCAAGGAGAGCCCAGTTGCGGTGACCACCCTGCCCTGGCGATCCCGGCGCGCCCATCGCTTACCGTTTGCGCTCATGACGCGGCGGATAAGTCCAAGGTCCACCAGCGTCGAGATATGACGCTCAACTGTCTGCACGCTGACATGAGTTCGTTTGGCTATCGCCGCGTTGGACGCGAAACAGATGTGATGATCATCCTGGTCCGCAGCAATCTGATCACCGCCCATAAAGGAAACCATCGCTCTCAGGACATTGAGAGTTGTGGATTTTAACCCAAGAGGTTCTCTGGCCTCTTCAACGGCGCGAAGAAGTATCCATTTTTTGGGCGTACTGTTCCCCTGCCCTGCCGTTCCCGACAAGGTCGCTCCAATTGGAGCCAATGCTGTTAGTGTTTTCATGATTATCTATCGGCAGACAAAAATTACCCGTTCGCTCAAGAGCGTTTTTTCTTGTGTGGCGATTCGGGTGCTGCTAGATTCTAGGTGTCTAATCTAAGAATTGCGCTTTGCGCAGCAGCCCTCGAAGCTCCGGTTTCGGGGGTTTTGTTTGTTTGCCTTCCTCCTTTCTGCTCGTCCTCAGTTCTTTTTCTTGGCGTTTACAGCTGTAAACTCAGCGTGTGAGCGCTTAATGATTTCAGCCATGTTTTCGTCCAACCAGCTAGCGAAGCCAGCGTTAGCTCCGGTCCTTTTGACCGAAACAGTTAGTGATCCGTTGGTAGATTTGATTGTAACGCCTTCGATTGGGTTGAGTTCGGCTGCACCTTCTCTTTGTCTTGCACCGCGTTTGGCAGCTGCTTTTAGGAGCATTTCCAGCCGATCATCTGACGACATCGATGGCTCAATGGTTGCAAGAAGATTTGCAGCTTCATCTTCCGCTAGCTTGCCTGCAACGAAGTGCTCTGCAAGCACGGTCCATTTTGGGCGGCCTGATTTTGGGGCTGCGCCGATCATGTCACCAATCTTTGCAGGAACATGTTGCGTAATTTTTGTCAGGTGAGACAGCCCTGATTTCGAAACGTTCAATACTTGCCGCACCGTTGCCGTGTCATGCCCGGAAGTCAGGATCGCCTCGGCGAAACGTGCTTTCTCGTAGAAGGAAAGATTGCGCCTCGCAGCATTCTCAAGCCCTTTGGCGAGAAGCGCTGAAGCATCGTCGATATCCTGAACATTGGCGCGGACTTTAATACCAAGTTCACGACAGGCTTTGAGCCTCCTCCGTCCATAAATTGCCTCGTATCGACCGTCGGATTTCGATCTTCTGACAAGAATGGGAACTTGTTGGCCACCGTCTTGTATACTCGACATCAAGCTTTCAAAACTATCGTCTTCTTCGTCAATGTTTACAGCTGTAAACTCACCGAGCCTATCGGCAGGCCCCCAGTCGTCGATCAGAGCAGGGTCAATTTCCCTGATTGCGGCAAGAGAGCCCTGAAGCGCACCAAGAGCAGGGGCATTGGGTTTTGGAGTTTTATCGATGGCCTTGGGGCCAGAGCGCGCGATGGTGTTTGCGATCCCCGACATCTCCTGAAGCGACTTTCTAGCCATTAGCTGCGTCCCCATGCTTGATGGATCATTTGCTCTACCTCAGAGCCGATCGCATCCATTGAGTTCTTTGCCCGATCATAAGTTGCGCGTGTCATTTCTGACCGCACGACTTCGTAAATTGATTGTTTGAGCATTGTGGCGTCACTGACCGCGGTGCTTTTGAGGGCTGTGGCTGACATAACGCGATCCTGAAACAGTGCCCGCATGAACGAAGCCAGTTGTTGAGACGGTACGTCTGTTGGCTCGTCACGCGTTATCAGGAATTTGAAGTTGTCGTATTCGAGCGTAGCGCCGGCATCTTCAATGACTGCCATGTAAGCACCAGCGAGTTCGAGAAATTGAGCCGTCGAAGACACGTCCAGCATCGAAGGTGTAAGTGGCACAAGCAATGAACTGGCGGCCGCCATCCCAGCAATTGTCAAGAATCCTAGCTGAGGTGGGCTATCAATCAGAACAAGGTCAAAATCTCCTTCCACCTGGGCCAGGGCATTCCGTATTCTTGTAAAGAACGGATGGTCTGGGTTGGAGTGAACGGCAGATTCTGTCTCAAATTCGGAAAGAACAAGCCGTGACGGAGCCACAGAGAGACCGGGGAAGTACGTCGGAAGCACGACGTCCGCCATATCTACCGGATCTTCATATCGAATAGCATCGTAAATCGTCAGCCCGTCAAACTCTATTTCGGGGCTTATGCCGCACATGGATGTAAGAGAGCCTTGAGGATCCAGATCAACAGCCAGCACACGGTAACCGCGAAGCGCAAAATAGTGAGCCAAGTGAATTGTTGTGGTGCTCTTACTGCTGCCGCCTTTGAAGTTCATCAACTGCCAGACTTGGAGCTTTTCTCCTTCAGTCCGGCGAGGGACATAGCGCCCTTTTTTGCGTGAGGTTTTCTCAAGCGTTTCGCGAGCCTCCCAAAGTTCTTGGGCAGTATAGTAACGCCTACCGCTGCGTACGTCATTCGGTTCAGGAATCGTTCCCTCTGCGTGGACTTTGCGCATGAATTGACCTGAGACTCCTAAGAGTTCAGCAGCTTCTGGCGCTGCAAAATTTCGCAGTGATTTGGTGTTGTCGGGGGCAAATGCAGCAAGTAGATGTTCCCGGATAGCCGAGTTTAATCTCTCAGATATTTCCGTGGCGAGTGCCGATGGTCTTTCTGCCGCAAGTGGTGTCACGGGAATCATGTAGTTGCCTCAAATTAAAGAATGTGGTCATTTTTGCGCCACTTGAGATAAACAGCCGTGATTCATAGCACTAAGTCAAGGATTTTCGCCTATATTGTAGGTTTTCCAACGCGGAGGACTACATACGCTTTGCATCAGAGCAGGGTGGTTTACAGTTGTAAACTCGGTTGAGCGGGATCATGGGTTCTTTCAGTCGATGAAGTTCTAACGTAGGCATGCGAAGGCATTCCTGTAAAACTCCTCCCTATGCTCCGCTTTGAGTAGAACGCCTCTAGCATGGAGTTGGAGTGAAGGCCGAACGGCTTTTGGCGCAAATTGCGCAATTGGGAAGGGCAGGGAGCTAGTTGAGCTGATTGGTCAAATTCTCTCACCAACAATTTCGTTATCGAGTTTTCTGCGATACCAACTTCGTAACAATACTTCTGCGCCAGTACGGGAGTACGATGCGGTGAGAATGGCATGGCGATCTGGGTCAGATACACCGAGCTCAGCCCGTGCGCAGAGGAAAACACGCGAACATTCCGGCTAGAGTCAGCCGCTCGCCAATTGCCCAAGAAATGGCATACCGTGAGGGCGGGGTTTCGGGAATTGTGCGCCTGTAAGTTGCGACGGAACACGGAACTGTCCTCGATCCAGTGCAGCTGTGCTTGCGCGGCGCGGCTTTTGACGCAAGTCTCTACCGTCATTGGATTCATATGGGATCACAGACATGATCCGTGTGTTCACGTCCCATTAGCGTCCATAAAACCAGCTTGCTCGAATTAGTGATTTTGGGCTCCTCAATCGTTGAACAGACGGTCTCGTTGGCATATATTGCCAAAAAGGAGGCTTACGCCATGGTAACCCGCAATGTTGTACTTACAGAATCGCAGGATCAACTGGTGCAGAATCTGGTTGCGTCCGGTCGATATCAGAACGCCAGTGAAGCGTTGCGCGCCGGCCTTCGGCTTTTGGAGCGGGAAGAAGCGGGGCTGGAGTCTCTCAAACAAGGCTTGCAGGAGGGTGTAGCGCAGGCTCAGGCCGGAGATTTGGCAGAAGGCAGGGGTTCGGATGCGATCCGTCGTGCCTTTGCAAGGGCACGAGCCAAGGCGTGACCAGACCCTTTCGACTGACACGCCGCGCTGAATCCAGCCTGGTGGAAATTGCCCGATGGACCATCGACAAGTTTGGATCGCATCAAGCCGATCTTTATGAACAAGAACTAATAGCGCGCTGTCAGGCCATCACAGAGGGCAGGGTGGCCAGCCGAAGTTGTTCTATATTGGTCGAAGAGGCGGCGGATCTCAGATATGTGCGCGCAGGAGAGCATTTCCTGGTTTATCTGGATCAGCCGGACGCGGTGATCATTGTTGATATCCTGCATTCCCGTTGCGATCTGCCGCGACATGTTTCCGCGCTGGCCACGTTAACAGATGCGACAGGAAACAAGACATAGGCACAGCAGCCGGAGTTTCCCTCAAGCGGGGATTATTAAATAGTCAGTAACTACTCACCCCAGTAGATCAGTCGCCGGGTTATCCGCGATGTCCACATCGTCGTAGTATTTCTGCGCCTGGGCCATGGAGCGATGCAGGGAGAGGCGCATCGCGGCCTGGATCGGGGCGCCGTCCAGCGCGGCCTGGGTCAGGAAGCCCGAGCGCAGCCCATGGGGGGAAGCGAACCCGTCCGGCAGGCCCGCCAGTTTCGCCCGACGCTTGACGATCTGCGCGATGGCATCCGGGCTGAGGCGGCGGGTTAACACCCGATCGGCTTTTGAAACAGGCCGGAACAAGGGGCCGTCCTGAATCTCACCCACCTCGATCCAATGGGCCAGCGCTTGGGCTGCGCGGCCTTTCAACACCAGCCGCGGCGTTTCACCTTTGGTTGTCGTCTTGGTCTCCAGCAGTGAAATCCAAACCAGGCTTTTCTCGTCGAACTCCTTCAGCGAGACGTCTTCAAACATCAACCCGGTGATCTCCGAGCGCCGTCTACCACCCGAAGCCCAACCCAGCATCAAGATGGCGCGGTCGCGGCAATCCCGCCGGGACCCCCGACAAGTGGACAGCAACTGCTCGAGCACATCGCGGGTAATCGGTTGCTGCGATTTTGGGGCAGGGGGCCGGGCGGCGGCGCGGCGCGCCTTGGCACGGGCCTGCTTCACCTGCGGCGCATCAAAAGGGCTGGTCAGGTTCTTCATTCGATGAAAGGCCAGCCAGGAGGCGATGCGCCGGTCCAGCGTAGAAGGGGCCGGGCAGGCGAGGGACTTGCGTAGCCCTTGCGCGATCAACATCTCGGCACTCTGACGCGCGACATCCTCGGGCGCGGCATCTCCCAGATCGCGGGCGTGATCGAGAATGAAGGCCAGCGCTGTGGCCTCGCTCTCGGGCCAGTCCAACGGCACTCCGAACCGTGCTGCCTTCCAGGCCGTTACATAGAGCAAATCGCGCTCATAGGCCCTGAGCGTGTTGGCGGGTGTGCCGCGGACATAGAGATCGGTCAGGGCGTCCTGGTCAGACTGCGACAGGGCAGGGGAGGGGGCGGGGAGATAGGGCTCAGGGGTGCTCATACGGCCCACTCTGCGCCCATTTTCCCGCAAAATCAATTATACTTGATAAGGGATACTTATCGGATGTAATAGAGATTAAGTCGAGTGCCAAAAGTAACGTGCAAAAAGCAAACTTTTTGCACGTAAAGAAGGTAGGGACGTTAGGTTCAAACGTTTTGTAATGAAATCTGCGACCCCGAGTTTTCGACAAACCCTTTGCCTCCAACGGATCTGTCGCAAACTCTGTCCCCACCGGTCAGATCGAACGCAGTTCTGTTAACGCGGACTGGAATATGACAGGAGCAGGCCGTGACGACCTCATTTAAGGGTGCGCATTTTCCGAAAGACGTGTCTCTGCGGTAGGCATCAACAGATCGAAAGAGCCCGGAGCCGCGATTGCTATGAGAACTGAGTGCTGCGGGTGCATTGGTCTGCTCTCCGCGCATTGTCGACCTTGGTCGCCTAGATGCCCGTCATTGTCTAAGTGAAATGATCGGATGTCGGCTGCGAGCCCAAAGCCGGAGTAGTTGAGTAAAATAGCACGCATATGCAGCAACCTTTCCGAGTCTGGCCAACAGCTGCGTCGCAGAAAAATAGGCGGCCGCTCATGCAATACGCAGCGAGTTTTGGAGAACTGACGTATGAGTTGGGGGCAAACCTGTCGGTTGTATTGGATTTCACTGTACGTCAAATATCAACGCGATCTAACTGTTTGCAGCGCTCTTTATCGACGTCATCAAATGCAATCGCATGCTTAACGCTTTGGGACACAATATTGAAGAACCTAAGGAACTTGCGTCTGAGCTCGTTTCAAAGTCTGAGAAGGTAGTTCGCCAAACAATTTCCGGTATTCTTTGGCGAAATGTCCTCCGGAAATAAAACCGTGTGCAAGTGCTGAATCCTTCACAGATGCAGCGGGTTCCTCGAAGCTGAGCAAGTGTTCACGGACAGAAGTCAAGCGCCGCTTCAGAATGAATTGCCACGGCGACTCCTTGAATATCTCAACGAAATTCTCATGAAGCTGGCTCCGCCCCACACCTGCCGCTTTACACATTTCCGAAATTGTTAGTTTCTCTATAGGGGTCGCACTGAATGCCTCTCTCGCAGATCTGACACAATGAAATGCTGCATTGTCCTGAATTGTCTTTCCGGTCGAAAACAGATCCAATGATATAAGCCACTTCGCCAACTCGGCAAACAATGCGCACTCACCATATGGCGTCATTGCAAATTGCCGATGAGCTTGGTCCCAGGGCATTGCCGCCTCGAAAGCTCGACTGACCATAAATGTGAGTTCGTTTGCGAGATTTGTTCCAACGTTGAGTTTTTTGTGCGCGTTGGGCAGTTCAGCGATGCTTGCGCCGCTCAGAGACCAAATTTCATCCGTCAGTCTTTCGCGATTAAACGCGATAAAAAGCACCCTTCGGTCTTGGCCGATATTGCAGTAATCATGTTTACCGTTGAGCAAATAGACATCGCCTGGATTTGAGCTCCAACCATTTACGCAGTAGTCACCGGTCCAAGAAAGAGGCACCATAAGAGCCATCATGTCTTGATCACCGAGCACAGTCCAAGAAGATCGCGCCTTACTCGACGCGAGATTGACAAAACTGTCGTTGCCGTACAGCCAGCAATCCTTCAGAGAAAGATCACCACTCCCGAGCTGCACAAGTTCGAACTCCCGGGCAGGCGCTCTCGCAAAGTGTTGTGCGAAACTCTTCAGCGGTTTCAACTGCATCAGGTCCTCCAAACGATATGCCGTGCAAAGTAGCAAAACCAAAGTAGATCTACAGTTTAATACCTCAGAACCGGATAATTCGAATACTGTTTTATCGCGAGATTTTCGAAGACTCAATTAACCTGCATGGCAAGCGTGGTAGCCCCAAAAGCACCATGTGCGCATTGTCATTTCGAATTGAGGATTTGGAAAATGAAATACACATACGGCACAGGTTTTTCCGCAAAGCGCCCAAGCAGACGAGATGTCATAAGGTCCGGATCGCTTGCCGCGGGTGGCTTGATGTTGCCATACCGAATGGCTTTGGCTCAGTCAGACGCCGCCGACACAGTTTTCACAGGGGGCAAAATCCTGACTATGGACGCGACCAAGCCGAACGCCGACGCTCTCGCAGTGCGCGGCGGAAAGATAGTCGCGGTTGGGGCTCAGGAAGAAGTTGATGCTCTAATCTCGAACAGCACGCGTGTTATTGATCTGGATGGTCGTACGCTCATGCCGGGCATGATCGACAGTCATGCACATACGTGGTCAGTGGTTAAAGACGACTACATTGTCATTAGTCCAACTGAAGTGAGTTCCTTTGATGAAGTGCTGCAAAAGCTGAACGAGGGAGCCGCTCAGTTGCAGGACGGCGAATGGTTGCTTGCCGCCGACTATGACGGCGTAGTCACTCCGGGTGGCCGGCAATTTACACTTCAGGACCTTGACGGCATCGCGCCCAATAATCCCTTCTTAATCTTGGAAGGCAGCGGACACGTTGCATACGTCAACTCAATTGCCTTGCAGCTGGCTGGTATTGACAAGAATACGCCAGATCCGGTGGCGTCGCGTTTTGTGAAGGATGAAAACGGAGAGTTAACTGGACGTCTCGAAGAAGCAGGCGCATTCGCGCCGGTGGTCAATCTAGCGCAGACAATCACCGATGAAGAAATGGAATTGCGGACCTTGCGAATGCTAAACACCGCGGCGCGGGTGGGTATCACTTGCATCGGCGATCCGAGTGTAGGGCAAAACAAGGGGTTAGAAGATGTCAGGCTGCTTGAACGTATCAGGGACCGCGCTCCAACCCGTCATAGGGCTTTTCTCGTTTCTACTGAAATGGATCTGTGGGCCGAACATGGCATTGGAATGGGATACGGAGACGATAAATTCCGTGTCGCCAAAATGAAGGCTTGGTCGGACGGTGCGACCCAAGCATACAGTTCTTATTTGCGGGAACCTTATCTTGGAACCGATAGTCAGGGGGCGCTCAACTACACTGAGGATCAACTTTACGAAGTGGTCAAACGCGCTCACGGTGACGGCTTCTCGCTTGCCGTTCATGGCAATGGCGATGCGGCTATCGATTTGGTTCTGAAAGTGTATGAGCGTGTGTTAACAGAAAACCCGCGCCAAGATCACCGACACCGAATTGAGCATTGCAGCGTCGGCCACCCGGACCAGTATGTCAAAATGAAAGAGCTTGGCGTATCGCCGACATACCTGTCCGGGCACATCCGGTGGTGGGGCAAGGCCTTCCGCGACGACCTTTTAGGTCCCGAACGTGTCGAATATTACGATGCTGCCGGAACAGCGGTGGAAATGGGAATACCGTTCTCGATGCACAGCGACTATTCCGTTTCGCCTTTGGGGCCATTGCGCTGCGTTCAGGACATGGTGACACGCGTGATGGCAGACGGCGGGGAGGTCTTCGCTCCCGATCAGCGCATCCCTGTCGAAGAGGCGTTGAAAGGTGTGACCACTTACGCGGCTTGGCAACTTCACATGGACGATATCGCGGGAAGCCTGGAAACGGGAAAATATGCCGATCTGACAATACTGGAAGACGATCCTACGGCAGTTGACCCGATGCAAATCGAGAACATCGTCGTCAGCGAGACTTGGCTTGAGGGCGAAAGGCAGGACGTTTCCTAAATCCTTATGTTCGAACCAAGCTGACGGGCCTGCTTTGCTAGCCCATCAGGTCGAACGTTTAACGCTAGGTCCAAGTAAAGGAAAACGCGATGATGAAGTTTTGCAAGCTCTCGAGTGCACTGCTGACGCTGTTCGCAGCATCGCTGAGTGCATCGACCGCACTCGCTTGCGCGTTCCACAATTTTGAACCGCAGATCACTGTCGTAGATCAACTTCTAGCCAGTGAGGAAATCGCACTTGCCTATCCGACTTTCGACGACGCGTTGCGATACGACCCCCTTGCATCGATTGGGTCGGATTTAGAGGACGTCGAAATCCCTCAGCGCGTTGACGCCGCGACTATAGAGAAGTTTTCCCAAAACCCTGACGGCTACGTTCTTTTTGCACGCGAGAGCTACGGGAAATGGACTCGCATGGCCAATGTCGATGGCGACATGGTAGAGGTCTTCGATGACATTCTCTCCCGCCTCGACCGATGGCGAGCGGGCGACGATGCGGACAGGATGGTTTATTTTGCAACAAAACTTGGTCATCAGGACATCCGGGTTCACCGTCTTGCGCTCCGTGAACTAGACCGGATCGACTACGCCCAACTGCGCCAACTTGAGCTCAATATTTCCGTCGAAGCTATCATGTTGAGAATGGTGGTACTTTCCGACCCTTATCTGCAACCCATTCAAATTCTGATGCTGGGTATGACAGGTGGTTCCGATTGGGGCGCGCTTCTAAAAAGTGGTCTCGACGAGCAATCTGATGAAGCAGGCGCAGCATTTGGTGCCTATGCCAATGCTTACATCGAGGTAGTTGGAGCGGAAGCCGCCCGCCATTTCGCACGAAACTTCGTTTCTAAATCCTCGCTTTCTACCAATGCCCGAACACTCGCCGCTCAAGCGTTGGCACTCCAGGGCTCTTTAGCGGATGCTGCTTTGAGTGAGACGATCTGAGCGTCCCCAACTGAACGGGTCCACCGTTATGTTCAGGAAACGGAGGACTAAGAATGGCAGACAAGAGACCGAAGCCCGAAGAGATTGTCTTGAAGTTACGGCAGGTTGAAGTTCTGATGGGGCAAGGCATGTCCCGTCTTGATGCGATCAGACAGATCGGCGTTGTTGAACAAACCTATTACCGCTGGCGAAAGAAGTACGGCGGAATGGGTGTAGATCAGTTGAAAGAACTCAAGCGGCTTCAGAAAGAGAACGAGCGGTTGAGACGCGCGGTTTCAGATCTGACTTTGGACAAACTGATCCTCGCGGAGGCGGCCAAGGGAAACTACTGAGCCCCGCTCGTCGTCGTGCTTGTATTAACCATGTACGCAACCAGCTGAACGTTTCCGAGAGACGCGCCTGCCGCGTGCTTGGACAACACCGGTCCACGCAACGGCGTGTCCCACAAGGTCGCGCAGACGAAGACCGATTGGTGGCCGACATGATCGAGCTGACCCGTCAATATGGCCGATATGGCTATCGCAGGATCGCTGCACTGCTGAGAGAGGCTGGATGGTCTGTCAGCGATGGGCGAATTGAACGGCTTTGGCGACGAGAGGGGCTGAAAGTGCCAGTGAAACAACCGAAGAAAGGACGGCTCTGGCTGAACGATGGCTCGTGTGTTCGGCTGAGGCCGGAGTATCGCAATCATGTATGGAGCTATGACTTCGTTCATTGTCGAACTGACGATGGCAAAGCTTTTCGGACGCTGAACATCATTGATGAGCACAGCCGGGAGTGCCTGGCGATTAGAGTGAAGCGCAAGCTGAACTCGGTCGATGTGATCGATGCCCTGACGGATCTGTTCATACTGCGGGGTGCACCCCGCTTCATACGTTCAGACAATGGGCCAGAATTCATCGCCCAGGCCGTCCGAGACTGGATCACCGCAGTTGGCGCCCAGACGGCTTACATTGAACCTGGGAGCCCGTGGGAGAACGGATACTGTGAAAGTTTCAATGGCAGGTTCAGGGATGAGCTACTCAACGGTGAAGTCTTCTACAGCCTACGCGAAGCTCAAATTCTGATCGAACAATGGAGGAGACACTACAACACAAAGCGGCCCCACAGTGCATTGGGCTATCGCCCGCCAGCACCTGAAACCATTATCCCAATGGATTACAGGCCGACGATGCACTAACAATCAACTTGGACCAGTCAGATGAGGCTGCTCAGGGCGAGTATTCGTGGTTATCGAAGGGCAGCCGCGGCTGTTGTTAGTATTGTCACCAGAGCTAACTGAGATTGATGAAATCATCCCTTTGTATCGCGAATCTGGTTTTGTGTCTGATCGCGTGAATGACGATGAACTGGATTTGAGCGGCTTAGCCTGGTCCCCGTCCTCACGTTCTCTTTGGATTTTGAGCGACAAAGGACGTCAAATCTTCATCTACAATCCAGAGTTCAAGTCCGTAAAGTCTATCAGTTTGACGTTCACAGAAGATGGCAAACAAAAGGAAGTTAAACATCCCGAAGGAATCGCTCTCGATGAGACCAAAGGGCTTCTCTATATCCTGACAGACGATGCCAAGAAATCGCGGCTTTATGTTTTTAATATCCCCAAATTTTGATCGCTAGAGAATGAAGTTCACACCGCCACGATAGCTTCCGCAAGTTGTTGCAGCTAGCTTACCACTCCTCTTCGTCGGTCCGCCCTAATCAGAACCGAACGCTTAAGTTTGCACCGAGGCCATGTTCTTGGCCGTTGGAGCGAACTGAATAGCCATATCCTGCCGTTAGTCTGGCCAGATCAGAGATCTGATACCCTAGCCCCAGACCAAGAACGAAGCCGTTTGCTCCTCGGTTTTGACCGACTTGCGTGAACGTGCCAAATATCGGGCTTGTTACAGTGATTTCGTGCTCATTGTCCTTGTTGGCAAAGAAGTCATATTCATACCGGGCAAAGGCGATTGGGGTTAGCAAGCCATTCGCTGTCAAGAAGTCCTGTTGATAGTCAACTCCAATGGAAGCGACCAGAGACTCTGCGTTCGCTTTTTCAATGGAATAGTTGAAATCGCCACCGCCGGTTTCTGTGCCTGAGCCTTGTCTGATGCGTCCGTAGTTCAATCCAAAAACCGTAGAAACCCTAGCACCGTTGTCCAGGCTAAACAGCTTCCGTGCCTGGATACCGGCGTGGATTCCCTCTTGGTCCAAATCTGACTTTGCTTCGCCGCCCGTAAAGCCATCAACAGAAGGGTTTCGCCGCTTGGCGTCGGTTTCACCGAACATGTAACCGATCAGCCCAGAGAACTCCCATGTTCCGGTTGTCGTACGCCCATAGACGCCCACGTGATAGCTGTCGGTCGAAAAGTCCTGATCGACTTGATCGTGCTCATCCATGGAGGATGTCCCGAAGCCTGCGTAAACGCCGACCACACCTCGATCCGTACTTGCGACGTCCGCTCCAACCAAAATGGTGCCCAGCGAATAGTCGAATGTCCCAAGGCCGTTACTTCCATCAACGTCCCCGCTCACATAGGCCGTGTCGATCCACCAGCGCCGATCAGAGCAGTCAATTGCGCCACTCGGGCTCAGGGCCGTGTCGATTTCGCCTGCTGCAACGGGTTGATCCGCATTGCTGAAGCCAACCGCTTGATACTTGCGGCAGTCAGCGTGGCTCAGCACAGTGTTGGTTATCAGGTCAAGTTGCTCAAGCCCAACGGTCAAATTGGAGGAATAGGGTTCTGCGTGCACACGGTTAAACCCAGCCAGGCCTGAATTGGTAAGCGTGTTAACGGTGTTGCCCAAGGTTGTGCCGTTGGTCAGGTTGGTTCCTGGAGACGTGTTTGTGGTGTTGGCCACCGCACCAGCAAGGTTGCTTGCATTGGGAGATCCAACAACTGATGGATGTTGCGGTAAACTCGAAACGGGGAGGGTCGAAAACGCAATATCAATTCTACCGTCTGCGGTTGGCGTGTTTGAGATACTCAGACTGGATAGGGCGGGCAGAGATCCTCCGGCAACAAGAGTTGGGGAGTTTCCATCGAAACGCGAGGCTTGAAAAACCGTGTAGTCGTTGCCAGCAGCATAGTCCTGCGCAGTCAAGCCTGGACGAGCGGCTTCGACTTGTATGGTGGCGTTGTTGATACCAGTGACTGCGTCTGTTGACGAAACCAGATCCGCTTTTTGTGCCGCTGCGGGGTCGACTTCCGACAAAATCGTCGACCCCGCAGCGAAGGAAATTGCACTATTAATATTCAACGTCCCAATCGAGGAGCCCGGTGAAAGAACAGCGCCATTTCTCACGTTGAAATTGAATGCGTTCACGGTGCCGTTGCCGGCCAGAGTACCAAAGTTATCAAAATCGACCGTGGTTAAGCTGCTGGACGCGTCAAGCCGAAGTGTTGAACCAGCACCGATCACCATATTGCTGGTGGCCGACATTGAACTGTTGGTCAGTGTAAAATCAGACGCTTGAGCGCTTCTTGTCTGAATGTTGATCACACCAAACGCGATTTCCGTCGCGTTTGTTACTGTCAAATTATCGTAAGTTAACGGCGTGTCTGATTGGAAAAATACCTCGGTTGGGTCAACATCACTCCCATTTGCGGGCGCAAATGTCATGGACCGTCCTGATCCTATCGAAGTCCCTACAATATTGACTCGTAGTCTGCCGTTGATTTGCGTCGTCAGGGCCTCCCGTGAAACAAAGTCGCCGCTCCCTGCCGCGACATCGACGTTCAACAAAGTCAGTACCGATGCTCTGTCTGGATTTTGACTCTGCCCCGGGACATACAGCTCAATTTCCCCAGAAGGCGTTATGGTGGAATTACCAATCAGAAGCGCCGTGATGGGCCCGTTTGGAATTGGCAGGCAGGTTTTAACAGTAGAAGATATCGTCTGCCCGCTAAGAATGGTCTCTGTTCCAGCAGTGTATTCTTGACGCGGAGCACCAACTTCAGCGCAAGATTGCGAACTTTGGGCCTGGGCAATGCCGGGCAGTAAGAAGTACGCCAAGGCTCCGAGTGTGAGCTTAGTGAAAAGTGCGCGATCAACGTACGGCGCTACGCTTGCCTGAACTCGATCCTTTGTTTCCATAAGCTCTCCCCACTAACTTCACAAACGCGGCCACAACCTTTTGCGATCATCCGGAGAATATTTGAGCACAAAAAAATATTCGAATGAAAGACCGCTATGGCAAATGGTTTTTGATGGGGGGCCGCGGTGCAACAGTGCCGCTTGAAGATTATTCGCCTCGCGATAGAATTTACTCACGAAACTGCAAGAACTCTGCCCGGAGTATTCGCGCATGCAGAAAGCACACCAGTTACGTCCGTCTGCTGCGACGAAGCGCTTAAAGCGGCCGTTCAAGCAAAGTGCAGCGAGTTGTCGAATGCCAGTGTTCGAATTATGGATTGCGCGGATGATGTTTGCTCCCAACTGTCACGCGTCGCGGCGAACTGCAGATGTACTCTTCTGCAGGGAAAGGAGCCCCAAGGTGGAAGTGCGGAAAGTTGGACTGGATATCGGTTTCGCCACGCTCAAAGGCTCGTCCACGGCGGTCAATTCCCAGCGCTTAGCCTGCAACTCCGGCGTGTCGAAATCTCGGATCATGGAAGCGTCTGAAGGCATAGTCTGCTGCGGAAATGGTGCCGCAGAGAAGGTCATCGACAACGCTTTCGTGAGAGAGCCAGACGACCCTTGGAGTGTAAGCGTTGCTTTTGATGGCGATACCATTCGCGCGATGACGTCGCACAGCTTTTTCGATCACAGCCGCCGACAGGGTTCCAGTTCGGGCTGTTTGGCGAAGAACGGTCGAAATTCCTTGTCTTCAGTGATGGTGACGAAACTAAATCGAATTCGGTGACAACACCGGCGAACCATGCAGCGGAACCTTAGGTACATGATGGAGAATCGAAAATGGAGACTAAGATAGCCAGAAAGAGCAACCGCGACGATGCCCGGAAATGGGCGTTCTTTCTCTGTGCAATCTTGACGGCATTCAACACTGGTCCAGCAATTGCACAAGATTGGTCTGCGCTGCCGGCGCGGTTGGCCGAAAAGGTCGAAGCCGCCCAAAGGGCTTGTTCTGAATTCGAGAACGGACAGTTCGCCCTGGAGTTCGGTGCGGTTCGCCGCGTGGATCTGGACGGAGACCTCCAGCGGGACTGGGGGCTGGACGAAAGTGGATTCTCGTGTTCGACCGCTGCATCACTCTATTGTGGTACAGGCGGTTGCATGTCCCATTTCCTGATCGAGGATCGTGCGTTTTCGCTTCTCAATCAGGGTTGGGAGATGGCGAACATCGGCCCGTTCCGGGTGCTTCTGGCGGATGTGCATGGCTCGCAGTGTGAAGGTATCAACCCAACGCCCTGCATCGTAGCCAGCGTATGGGATGCAGAAGAAAAGGTGTGGCGCAGCACGCGCGCAGAGTGGGAGTAGCGTATTTGAAACGACACCTCGAAATGATTATGCTCAATATCGGCACTATCGCATCGGTGCTGGCTGTTTCGGGGTGCATTGAAACTACTCCTGAGGTTGCCATAAGCGAACCTGATCCGGAATTGATCTTCGTCCGCGGCTACAGAAGCGCTGCTGATGATTGCCGCCTCGTTGGCGAAAGCGCTTTTACCCTCGATTTCCTAGACGACGCTGCCGATCTTGTAGCGTGTTCAACCGGTTCGACGGATATGGATGAACTCATGGCACAGACTGGTGTGCCAATCCTGACCCAGACGAACAGCTACACATTTTTCAGCGTACCGCGAAGGTAAGAAACATCCATGTCCGCGTCCCAATTCATTTTTTCTTGCGTCCCCACAACAATGGCAACCATTACAAGAATCACGGCCACTGCGAGGAGTGCAACGAAATCTTTCAGAGAAAAGTTGTCAACATCGTTTGCCATCTCACTATTGGCTGCAGCTGTGATCGGGAACAACGCTGCGGGGGATCCTATACCCGAGGGTCCACCTGGCGACATTGGCACCTTGACCGAGGAAGACTTCATTGTCGATGGATCTGCAGGTGGCGCAAAACGCTTTACCTTCACCAATGGCGAGCGAAGCCTGTATTTCATCCCCATGATCCATATCGCCGAGCAGCCTTTCTATGATCGTATTGCCGCTGAGGTCGAACGCCTCAAGCTAAATGGAGCGGACCTCTATTACGAGTTTATCGACTTCGACACGGCCAGCGTCGCCGACAAACTAAGGATACGCGCAATGCTGGGCATGCTTCCCTCGCCGGCCTTCTATGCCGAGAACGTGTCGGACGGTCTTGTTGCACAGGACAACGAGGCTTTCCTTGGCTTCCCCGGTGGTCAGGATGTGAACGTGGATCTGACACCAGCACAAATCGCAGACGCCTATGAAATGCTGATTGGACCACTCGAAATCAGCGAAGAGAACCTGTCGACGCCCATGAGAGACTTCGTTCTGCCGACTGCGGACCCCGCGCGGGTCACGCAGATCACAATTGACGCACGTAACAGGCACTTGGCAGCCGTGATCGATGCCGCTCCGGGTAACGTCGTTGTCCTCTATGGCGCAGCGCATGGCGCGGGGACCCTGCAAGAGTTGCGGGCTCTCGATCCCGAATGGCGGCGCGCGCCCACATTTTGACCGGCCGACCCCACCTGACAGTTTAGTATCGACGCCCGAGAAAGAGTGCGTGCGTCTTCGCGTCTGGTTTACCCCAGAAGCGTGCTTCACTCAAAAAGCATGATGAGGTGACACGGAGGCCACGGTATGGGTCGGGATTACCAGGTGCATTTTGTACTACCGCAGCAGGGAAACCGAGCGCTGCTTCAGAGAAGATTCTAAGGTGGCGAATTTGGACACTCACCGGTTTTGAGGGAGCAGTGCCAAGGCGATTGACTAAGCCGTGGAGTAGGGTCCATGATTTCAGAGAGATCGGGCCGCCGCTCTAAGGAGTTCGGAAATATGGGATTTGTTCAAGCAACCAAAACGTGCTTTGGAAAGTACTTTGTTTTTTCCGGGCGTGCAGTGAGGTCTGAGTACTGGTGGTTTGTGCTGTTTGTTGTTCTCGTAAGCCTCGTCTTTGCAATCGTCGACGCATCAATCTTTGGGACGGATCCCGAAACCGGACAAGGCATCCAAGTCCTGACCCCAATTTTTCAGCTTGCCGTTCTAATACCCATGCTGGCTGCTGGATGGCGTCGACTGCACGACACAGGACGACCGGGCTGGTATTTGCTTTTGCCTGCAGCACTAAGCATCGCGACTGTGCTCATGCTGTTCAGTGGCATCGCAGTGTTCTCTGCGCTCGAGCAAGGCGCGAATGATCCTGAAACTCTGAGGGGCCCAGCGGCTTTCCTCGGTGTCACCGGGTTGATGGTTGTCGGTATTCTGCAACTCATACTCTCAGTGCTCATGATCTGGTGGCTGAGTCGACCGTCACAAGAAGGCGATAATGCATACGGTCCCGCTCCAGTTTGACGCTATGACGCAGACTTGGTCAGAGGTTTTGCGGGGACGTAGTAAAGTTGTTTGGGAGAATACTAAGGAAGAATCTACGGTTTGCCTGCACGGGTCTCGCTATTCCGACTGTCAACAACCAACAGAATCAAATTGGGGGGAATAAGTGTCTAACTATTCAAAAATTGGCCTTGCAGTCTTCGTTGCAACGGCTGTCGCAGGCTGTGTCGAGACGACGCAACCCGGCTCTGGTGACGGTGAGGCCGTCGCGCGCGCCAATTGCGTCGCAGATGTCAACTCTACCGTCGGTGTCACCGGTTCGTCAGTGAACGACGTTACTCGCCTTGACGATGGCTTTAGCCTGCTCATGAACGTACCCGGCGCGCAAAATTTCTGGGTCTGCGAGACGACTCCGTCCGGCGCTGTCACGTCCGTGTTCTTCATGGGTGAGGGATAAGCTCTTTGAAGCGGGCGGTCTAAAGAGCCGCCTATTCCAAGAGGAAAAAAGATGTGAAGCGGGTGTGGCTTTGGGCACTAGGTTGATGAGTCAACCGGCTCTCACGAATTTGAACACCGGCAGCCGCCGGTTTCGCTCTCTACAATAATGAGGTCATAAATGAACTGGCTTTCCACATTATTTACGTCCTTTTTGCTCGCTGCTCCATTGTCGGCAATGGCAGATTGGCAGTTTAGTTCAGGCCCAAGCCCTAATGCATTCATTCAGGCGAACAATATCACTTTAGAACTGCAATGCGACCGCATACGGTTTGCTCCAGCAGGCTATGAAGACAGCCAAGACATCGTGAACAAGCAGGGGCTTTCGTTTCGATTCATGAGCAACGGCACAGCTGAAGTCGGTGCGTTTCAGGCCGGGCGGGCCAACAGTTCCTTCCGGGTTGTGGACAATTACCCCGTCGAAATTGAGTTCAATGACGCCAATGACTACGTGTTTGTTCTGGATCAGATTGCCGCTAACGCGACGCTCAATCTCTCTATGACCGATCAGGACATTTCGTATGCGATCCTCGAATTGAAGGGGTCTTCGGCGGCCATCCGTTCGTTGAAACGCAGTTGTAGTAACCTCGCCTCGTCGGGTTCAGGTTCCCTTCCGGAAGCACCTGAAGGCGTAGTCTACTGCGGCGGGGGCGGCACTCAGCGACAGATCGAATATGCCATTGTCGACACCGGCAGCGACTGGGACGCGCGTGTTACGGTCAACGGTGAAACGATGGACGCAATGACGTCCTACAGCTACTTCGGCAATGCAGAGCCGCCGCGTGGCTTTATCGTCGCTCTCTTGGGCCAGGACCGTTCCGAGTTTCTCGTTTTTGAAGATGGTTCAGAGCGTTGGATCGAATACGGAGACTATCGATATGATCAGTGCAACTAGGCGCGCCGCGAAAGTGACCCTGATCTCGGCGCTGTTCTCTTTGACCATTGGTGCGGTTTTATGGGTCCTCTATTGGGTGCAAGGTGTGCAGATTGACGAGGACGGAGTGCTGCGCGAAGCGTTTTTCCTTCTCGGCCTTGGATGGATATTCACCTTAGGTGCAGTGGCGATGCTTCTGACGTCGCTGTTTCTCTATTTTTGGAACCGTTAATGCGGCTCTTCGCCTTAGTCGCGGCGATGGTAGTGCTGGTGACTGCCGCGTTCTGGGCGGGCGCGCGTGTACAGCTGGCCGTACAGGAGGACAACTGCCTGGACCTCGGCGGTGGAAGACATCCAGGGGACTACCCGGTATGCGTGGTAGAGCGATTTCCTGACTGGATTTCCATCGGCCCGATTGCTCTAATGCCTGCTGCTGTCCGCGAAATGAGCACCGAAGAGACCGGCAATGAGCAAGTGATCCTTCGGCTCGAGCTAAACAAAGACGCTGCTTTCGCCGTGGCGGGCCTGACAAGAGCGAAGATCGGAAAGGACCTTGAGCTGCGAGTTGGGAACAGGATGGTTAGCGCCGTGACGGTCAGAGAGGAGATCGCGAACAGGCGATGGAACCTCATCCTTCCCAAGGAGGCCGCCGATCTCGCGGTGCGTGAATACCAATGACTCAGCTAGCGCAGCTTCCTGCATCGAAATAGAACAATTGTGCGGGTCTGCTAGAGGAAAATCTATTGTCGAAAAACTTAGATAGCACTCTCTGCCGCAGCCTTGATCTTCAGCTTTCTGCTTCTGGCGGGATGTGCAGATTCCGTCCGGCAAGGCGGCGCGTGACAGGACACCCTGTCGGTGGTTTTGGATCAGGGTCCGCCCAGCAATATCGAGCGGCTCAACGATGGTCGGCGAGCATACTAGTGGATTGTCGAATTCACAGGCACGCAACCGATTGTAACCAACGCAACGACGAATGTAGAAAACGACATTTTATGTTCTACCCTAGCGAATACGTCATCTACTACGTTCGAGCCCTATTAGTATCGTTGCCCTTATTCTTTGATTGCGACGCCGCAGGGAAATAAGTGGGCCATAGAGGGGCTTTTCAACGGGCGACCCAGATGTAACTAACCTTGCACCGATTTAGGTTATGCAGAATACGGCCCGGAGATCATCTTAGCCATGGAAATAACGGGAATCTGCACTCATCATTGAGATTTATGGAATCATCAAATGACGGAAAACCTATGAACTATGATGTCGCGCACGCGCTTGCTTCTGGTGCCTTACTTTACGCCACCTATTGGTTAATGCAGCTTACCGGTGTCCTTGACGGAAAGAGCAAGGGAAGACAGCGGCTGACACTTGCGGTCGCCTTTGCAGTCGTTATTCTTTTGCTAAATCTAGTGTGGCCAACCGCCTGATGAGTTTCCTTTAAGACTAGTTCACGAAGTCGCCGGGAGAGCGCTACCGCATTCAGCTCTCAGGAACCCATCCGCATAAAGTGTAGATCTGGTAAGTGGAGGTTTCTTCGTCTGGTGAGTTTACAACCAGCAGCCTATTTTTCTCAAGCGGGGTTAAGAGCTGGCGGTAAGAATAGGTTGCACCGTCAAATGAGCAGGCCAGATCAACGATTTGCACCGCGGTTCCGCGAAGAGCCTGAACTTGAGCGTAAGCACAAGACCCGTCGTCCGATTTGCGCCCCTCGTCGTCATAGATGACGTATCCGGCACGAAGGTCCCCATATTCCTCCGAAATCCGCGCGCCTTCCGCGCACGAAAGACCTTCCGGGACATAGAGTCCAGAAAAATGAACCTTTTCGGCCACTACAATCGATGAACTCAAGCCATACAAGATAGTGGCAAGTTGTACCGTAGATTTGGAAACCATGCGGTTATATCGCGCGCGAGGTAAGTGTGGGTCAAGGCGATTCCGTGTAACGCACAACTCAATCGCGCGCGTTGTTAGCACTTCCCTAAAGGCTATCGTTTGGGCCACGACCAAGGTATGGGTTCCGCCGCTTCGACAAAGGTTTCCCCAGTGGCTTTGCCGAGGTGATGCGTGAGCGCATTACCCTTGCTCAAAGCTTTGGCTAACGCTCGGTTGTGAGAAACGACGATGATCTGACTTCGCGCGGAGGCTTCTTTGATCAACCGAGCTAGAGGTGGGATTAAGTCAGGATGCAGGCTTGTTTCGGGCTCATTTAGGACCATCAGGCTAGGAGGTCGTGGCGTCAGTAAGGCCGCCACGAGGAGCAGGTATCGCAGGGTCCCATCCGACAATTCCGCAGTGCTGAGCGGGCGCAGCAACCCGTGCTGTTTCATTGTGAGGCTGAATAACCCATCTTTCGCATGAACCTCAATTGAACTTCCCGGAAATGCGTCCATGACGGTCTTTTCAAGTGTTGCCACATCGCCGATTTCCCGAATTGTCTCAATAGCTGCCGCCAGGTCCGAGCCGTCACTTGCAAGAATTGGAGTTCGGGTGCCGACCTGTTGCCTTCTGGCCGGGGCCTCACGATCAGTCCGAAGTTGATCATAGAACCGCCAATTCCGCATACGGTCTCGTAAATGCAGCAGCTCTAATGCGTTATTCGGATCGGCTGCGTGGGTCATCATACTGTCAAACGGTGGAAGGGTAGTGGCCGCCTGGTTCCAAGAACCGTACTCCGACCGTACCCGTACACACGGGCCACGGCGCTCTGCAAGCGCGTTGTGTCGGCTCAATGTCTCGCCGATCCACAATGCTTCGGACTTGATCTCAGGATCATTAGAAAAGGCTGAGGTTTCTGCTGGCAATCCAAGCTCGACTGCGTACCCGTAGTCTTCGGACGCAAAGCCAAGCTTTAGGCCGACTGGTTTGCTCCGAGTCGTTCCGGTGATGGGTACTTCACCCGTTTTCATCCCTCGAGACAGCACTTCAGGCCCCGCCCACATTGTGGAGCCCAACCCTCCTTCAGACGCGAGTGTAGAGATGACACTACCTTGTGACACCTCGCTCAACATTCGAAGCGCGCGATACAGCGACGACTTTCCGACCCCATTGCCACCGGTAATTACCGTCAGGGGAGCAAGTGGCAGAACCAGATTTCGGAGAGATCGATAACCGGCGACAGCAACTGTAACAAGCATTTCAGTCTTTCCGGCTCCGGCGATCACACATCAACAGACGACCTATCAGACTAAACACAGGATGTCCGCAACAGGTTTTGATTAAGGCTTTCATGTAGCCGCTGCGAATGAGAGCTTTGTCTGTGGCTGACACAGTTGCATGGAACAAACTTCCTTGCTGTTATTTCTGTCCAAATGAGCTAGACGCACTAGAAAAAGGGAGGTGGGTAGTAGTTGTAAAGCCGCTTTTTATGAGGTTGGTGTCCCTGAGCGAACTCCATGTTTGGCGCTCGCTGCCTGATGATGAGTGTCTGAGCATTTCTAAACGCTTCCGGCTGAACGCGAAGTGACTCCGGTTTAGCCGACCCAGAATACCCCATCAAGGAGGCGGCGGTCGTTGGCGATTTTGCGCCCAATCCTTATTTGTTGATTGTCAGCTCTCGTGCTGAGTTGGTCTGCATCGAAGACAACAACTTGCCTCAAGCCAATTACCTGATACGCATCATCATCGTAACAAACTAGACCCCAGCCGGGTTCTCCACATCCCTTCCCAAGGCAGCGAGGTCTGAGTATCGGTCGCCGATCCGGTGGTGCGGGCGACCACGGGTTGATGCCCCCAGAGCCACAACAAGTTCATCCACATCCGGCGCGTCGTAGATTGAAAACTGGACGGTCAGGTAGTGCGACCGCCGCCCGGTATCATGTTTGTCCATCAGCGGGATCTGAATTTGGGTGTTCGCGGGCCCTCGCGTGTTTGTGAAACCGAGATAGCTTTTTGCACCCACTGCCTCACGATAATAATTTCCGTACTGCAGGGTGTGAATAAGCGCGGAGGCATGTTCAATCTCACAACTTGTCCCGGCGATACAGGCTTTTCCGTAGGCTTCTATCGCATCGCCTGACCCCGCCAGAGCGATCAGTCTGTTGGTGAGCATCTCTCCCAGAACTGGCGCCATGCGCTGAATCTCTGGTGAAAGATCATCGACAAAGCCACGTCCTGCCCAAGGGTTTCTGACCACCGCTGCCACGCCGATCATGCGCCACACGGGTTCCGAAGGTCGGCCTCCTTCTGTGTGAATATCCTCATCAAAGGTGACTACCTTGCGCAATTCGGGGATCATATTGCTTCTCCTGTCAAACGTGATAGCTGTGGTGCCCGGTCGGTGTGTGTACGACGCCTTCGACTTCAGTTCCGTGGTAGAAACCAAATGTACCGTGGCTGTTTTCCTTTGCGTACCGGCGCAACATCGAATTTTCAGCCCCGTCGCGTACGCGTTCCAGCGGCAAGTCGCCGAGACCAAAGTATTGCATGCCGTCAGGGGGCTGCCCATGAACGCTTCCGTGGTAGATGATCCGCTGCGTCCCACTTTTGGATATTCGATAAACCGCATAAGGATGCGCCAGCTCTACAATCAAATCTCGGTTTGACAGATCAGTGATCAGCCCATCTGCAGAATTGTTATTTGCAGGAGCAACCGGCACTGAAATGTGCCCGCTTTTGTCAACGGAGAGTAGGACCCGATCTTCGTTGGCCAGTACCGCTCCGACGGTCACACCACCTGCAGTGGCGGCCTCTGTCAGGGCACTGTTGAGCCCCAAATCGAAATAGGCACCGCGAAAGTAGCCCAGCGGATGTCCCTCGCGCGTTTCGAAATCCTCCACGCGGCCGATCAGGATCAGATGGTCACCAGCATCGACCAAACGGTGTCGGGCACAGCTGAACCGGGCGAGCGCACCGTCTATCGTGGGCATGTTCCGCGCGTCAGGTTGCCAGGCTGCAATGTCGAATTTTTTGGCTGATTGAGACGCGAAAAGGCCCGAGATTTCTTTTTGGTCGTCCGACAGGACGTTGACCGTGAAATGATCCGCCTGCAGGAAGGTTTCAAAGGACAAGGCCTGCTTACCGACACAAACCAGGAGTAGAGGTGGGTCGAGAGAAACGGAGGTAAATGAGTTCGCCGTGAACCCGCGCGGGGTCCCGTCCGGCTGCCGGGTAGTTACCACTGTCACACCGGTGGCAAAGCGCCCGAAGGCGTCGCGCAGCGCCTTCCCGGCTAAGGGTTCCGTCGACTCCGGTGGGGTCAATCCTTCCAGAATGCTATTGTGCTCACCTAGCGCAGGAGGGGTCGTCAGTGCACCTTGGCGGTGTCGACCGAACCGCAACGGGTTTGCTGCCACGATCCAAGGTTCATGCCCCGCATCCGGATGCGGGACCTTCGCCAGCATGCCGCGGCTGGCTACATGAGGGTCGGCCGCGATGTCCGAGATATTGTTCATCGGGCCGAACGGGACCTGGCCACCCAGTGTTGCCGTCAATTGCTCCTTAGTCCGTTGTCGGGTCCAATCGCGTACGATTTTGTTGACTTCGGAAGCATGGTTGGCCCGGGCCGCCCTTGTGGAGAAGCGGTCATCTTGTCCAAGTGACGGTTGCCCCATCAGCCGTGTCAAAAGCTGCCAAAACGCGTCATCGACAATACCAAGCGCGATGTGGCCATCGGCTGCAGGGTAAAGGCCAAACGGGGAAAGGAATGGATGCCCGTTGCCTTCCGGTCCGGGCACCTCTCCTGTCACGTTATGCAAGTAAACCATTCTTTCGCAGAGCGAGATCATGGCATCATACATGGCCACATCCACAAACTGCCCTTTGCCCGTCGCTTCGGCCTCGCGCAGGGCGGTCATGATACCGAAAGCCATCATCATGCCGGTGAATATGTCACCCACCCCAGGTCCGGTCTTGGTGGGTGTGTCAGCATTCGGTCCGGTGACGGACATCAGACCGCCCATGGCCTGCGCAACCACATCGTACGAAGGCCAGTTGGCATAGGGGCTTTGGCCTGTGCGCGGGTCGCCAAAGCCACGGATCGCGGCATAGACGAGCCGGGGGTTGTCGGCAGCAAGGCTTTCATAAGACAGGCCAAGGCGATCCATTACGCCCGGGCGGAAATTCTCGACGATGACATCCGCCGTTGCCGCAAGTTCTCGAAAAGTCGCGCAGCCCTCGGACGATTTCAGATCAAGCTGCACGCTTTTCTTGCCGCGGTTCAGACTTACAAAGTAGCCGGCCCAGGCATGATCCGGATCGTCTTGACGGAACGGTCCGTTGCCGCGGCTGGTGTCGCCATGTTTGCCTTCGATCTTGATCACCTCGGCCCCGTGATCCGCCAGATGCATTGTACAATAGGGACCTGAAAACATCCGGCTCAAATCCAACACACGCAGGCCTTTGAGGATTTTGGTGCTCATGGCTTCAGATCCAGATTGTTGAGAAAGCTGCGGAGTGGCTTGTTCACTGCGTCCGGGTCTTCGGCAAGTGCCATATGCCGCAGTCCCGGGAGGATAAGTGCACTGCCCCCCGCAATCTCGCTTGCGATGGCATAGGCCATGTCAGGCCCGTTGCCGAAATCCTCATCACCGGTAATCACCAGCGCCGGGCAAAAAATCGGCGGGCTTGGCGCAACAATTTCGTCGATACCATCGGCCAGCACGCGATAGATAGTGTGGTAAATTGCTTTGTCATTGGCCATGACCCAGTCGCGTACCGTCTCCATCATACGAGGGTTGGACTGGCGGAACGCATCGGTGAACCACCGGTCCAGCGCAGCTTCGACCGTTGCCTTTGGTCCGTCCCACCGTGCCTGTTCCACCCGTTTCAAGATTGCCTCTTGTGCGGCGTCGGTCCGTTTGTGAGGGGAATGAAGGATCACCAGAGCTGAAACCCGTTGTGGCACATCCTGGGCAAACCGACGCGCGATCATGCCACCCAACGAGAACCCTGCGATAACCGCGCTTTGGATGGCGCAGTGGTCCAGCAAGCTCTCTAGCTGGCGTGAAAACATTGAAAGGCTGGGGCGTTCGGGTGGCGGGTCACTTTGCCCATGACCATATAGATCATAGGTGAGAACGCGAAAGCGATCAGACAGTGCAGGGATCGTCCATTGCCAGCAATCCTGGTTCAGGCCCAGCCCATGGATCATTACCACAACAGGCGCACCTTCTGGTCCTGTCATTTTTAAATGGGTTCCGTCTGGTGCTATGCCCATCAGGATTGGTCCTTGAGGGGGCGATAGGCTACGACTTCGACCTCAACGCGGGCATCCACCAGAAGATCGCTGACCACAGCCGACCGGGTTGGAGGCTCAACTGGAAAATAGTCGGCGTAGACGGCGTTAAATCCAGGGAAATCGTCGCGCTCCCGCAGCCAGACCATGGCCTTGATGACATCGTCGCGGGTGCAGCCTGCCTTGGCTAGTGTCTTGGTGATGTCGTCCAAAACTGCGCGGGTCTGCTCTTCGACGGTGCCATCGGTCATAGGCACGCCGTCTCGCATAGGAATTTGCCCTGTCAGAAAAACGAAATCACCTGCCCGAATGGCGCGGGACAGCGACAGAACCCGTCCGCCAATTTCCAGTGGACCTCCGATAACCTGCTTTTTGCTACCCATTTCCAAGCCTCCCTTTGGAACAGCCTGCACCCATGATCGGATGCGAGACCCGGATTTTTCGACAGACTGCGTCGTATTTTCATAACCCTGAGGCGCGAAAGCAGACATGAATAGGGAGGCAACAATCAGGGGGGAGGCACGCCATGGCTGATGTCAAAAACTATCAGATGCTGATTGATGGCGACTGGGTCGACGCTGCGGATGGCGGTACTTTTGACAGCGTCAACCCAGCCAATGGTGAGGTCTGGAGCCGTGTTCCAGAGGCAACTGAGGATGATATCAACCGCGCAGTCACCGCGGCGCACACTGCTTTTAGCAGCGGCCCCTGGGCGCGGATGACACCGACCGAGCGCGGCAAATGCCTGCGCAAGCTGGGCGATCTTCTGGCGGATCATTCCGAAGAGCTGGGACGAACTGAATCCATCGACACCGGCAAGATGCTCAAGGAAACGCGTTGGCAAGCAAAGTACATTGCCGAGTTTTTCCACTTTTTTGCTGGGTGTGCGGATAAGGTAAGCGGCGAGACACTGCCCATCGACAAACCTGACATGTTTGTCTTTACCAAGCGCGAACCTCTGGGCGTGGTTGCTGCCGTGGTGCCCTGGAATTCGCAATTGTTCCTTGTAGCGGTCAAGATCGGCCCGGCATTGGCTGCCGGGAATACGGTTGTTCTAAAAGCATCCGAACATGCCAGCGCGGCCATGCTGGAGTTTGGGCGACTTGTCGAAATGGCCGGTATCCCGCCTGGTGTGGTCAACATCGTAACGGGTCATGGTGAGCCCTGTGGACGGGCTTTGACCGGGCATCCACTGGTGGCGCGCGTCTCTTTTACCGGTGGCCCAAATGCCGCGCGCCATGTGCTGGAGAACGCAAAACGCAACTTTGCCGAGGTCTCATTGGAACTGGGCGGCAAGTCGCCCTTCATTGTTTTTGATGACGCCAATATCGAAAGTGCAGTCAATGCCTCGATTGCCGGTATCTTTGGCGCGACAGGGCAAAGCTGCGTCGCCGGATCGCGGCTCTACTTGCACGAGGACATCGCGGATGAGTTTCTCGACAGGATGGTGGCGCAGGCGCAGCAGATCCTCATTGGCGATCCACTGGCCGAGGAAACTCAGATGGGGCCGCTTTGCACCCCTGGACAGTTGGACCACATCCAACGCGAGGTTGCCTTCGCTCAGGAAGAGGGCGGCACAGTTCTGGTGGGGGGCAAGCAGCCGGAAGGCAAAGCAGGGCTATATTTCGAGCCAACCATCATCGACTGCCCACGGCAGGATCTGCGTATCGTCGATACAGAGCTTTTCGGCCCTGTACTTTGCGTCCAGCGTTTTAAGACCGAATCTGAGGTGCTGGAACTGGCCAACGATACCGAACATGGGCTGGCGGCGGGCATCTTTACCACCGACGGCGCGCGATCCTTGCGCATGGCAAATGCGGTGCGTGCCGGCATCGTCTGGGTGAACACCTACCGTGTTGTGTCGCCGATAGCGGAGTTTGGTGGCGTTAAAGGATCAGGCTATGGCCGCGAAAGCGGGTTCCAGGCGATCTACGATTACACCCGGCCCAAGACGGTCTGGATGAACACATCGGATGAGCCGATGGCGAACCCGTTTGTAATGCGCTGAGGGAGGTGAGCATGAAATTCCAACTTGCCGTAAACATGGAGCGGATCGACAACAGTCTTGATATGAAAGACGTCGCGCGCCACACATTGGAGATGGTGCAAATCGCCGAGGATGGCGGTTTCGATATCGTTTGGGCTGCTGAGCATCACGCGCTGGAAATGACGATTGCGCCCAACCCGTTCCAACTGCTGACTTGGTGGTCATCCGAGACCAGCCGGATCCGGCTTGGTACGGCGGTGGCGACCGCTGCGTACTGGCACCCGATTAACCTGGCCGGTGAAGCCGCGATGCTGGATCTTTTAAGCGGCGGTCGGTTGGAGTTTGGTATCGGGTCAGGTGCCTATCAGCGCGAGTTCGATCGCATGAAGCCGGGCCTCAAGCAATCTGATGCGTGGCGCTATATGCAAGAGATGCTGCCCACGGTGCGCGAGTTGTGGAAGGGCGATTATGCGCATGAAGGCGAATATTGGCAATTCCCGACATCAACCTCGGTGCCCAAACCATTGCAAGCCGAGGTTCCGGTTTGGGTCGCGGCGCGCTCGCCGATCACCTATGACTACGCCATGCGTGAACGCTGCCACGTGAATTGCTGGCCTTTCACCCGCCCGTTCGCTGAGGCCGAGCTGTACAAAAAGCAACTCGATGAGGCGATTGAAAAAGCGGATAATGGCTGGGTTCCACGTTTTGCGCTGATGCGCCATTCCTGCGTTTACGACAATGCGGCCGATGGCGAAAACGCGATGAAGGCGGTGCGACGATTGCTGAGCCAGTTCGAAAACCTCTATCGCAATTTGGGCGATGTCAAAGATGGTTTTCCTGCTTCCATTCCGCTGGATCAGTTGGAGGGCCGGGAACAGTATGATCCCTTGATGCTGGAAGAAAACCTAATGTTCGGTTCACCTGAGCGTGTGATTGGAAAGCTCAAGAAATATCAGGGGCTCGGTGTGAACGAGTTCATCTACTATGCCTCGATGGGGCTTGATCACGCGGCGCAGCAGCGATCCTTGCGCATGTTCTGCGACGAGGTCATGCCGGAATTCAAGGAGGACTGAAGCAATGGCAGAAGGGGTCAAAACACACCGCGACGGCCACGTTCTGGAAATCACACTAGAGCGGGGCAAAGTAAACGCCATCGACGTTCCCACCAGTCAGGCCTTGGCCGCGGCGTTTAAGGAGCTGCACGAGGACAAGGACTTGCGTTGCGCGATTCTGACCGGGGGCGGAGATCGGATTTTCTCGGCCGGGTGGGATTTGAAGGCCCTGAACGAGGGCGAAATGCAACTCGACAACTGGTGGGAGAGTGATGACTACGGGTTTGGCGGGTTCACGGGTCTGACCGAGAATTGGGCGCTCAACAAGCCGGTTATCGCGGCCATCAACGGTCTTGCAATCGGCGGTGGATTCGAGATGGCCATGGCCTGTGATCTGCTGATTGCGGCGGATCATGTGGAGTTTGGCCTGCCTGAAATGCCTTTGGGCATCGTTCCAGATGCGGGGGCACTACAACGCCTGCCTCGGAGAATACCGCACAATATCGCGATGGAGATGTTTCTATTGGGCCGTCGCATGACCGCCACCGAGGCAGCGCATTACGGGTTGGTCAACAAGGTGGTT
The DNA here is from genome assembly GCF_056539825.1 of Ruegeria sp. B10. Lineage (NCBI taxonomy): Bacteria > Pseudomonadati > Pseudomonadota > Alphaproteobacteria > Rhodobacterales > Roseobacteraceae > Ruegeria > Ruegeria sp. B10. The sequence continues at coordinate 42,992 of NZ_JBQFVP010000017.1, read as the reverse complement.
CCAAAGGATCAATTGATGACAGCGGCCCGGGAATGGGCGGCCTCGATTGCCTGGTCAGCGCCTCTTGCAATGCAATCCGTCAAGGAAGTGCAGCGCGAGATCGAGTGCGTGCCGCTGGAACAGGCCTTTCACAAGATGCGCACCGATCCGATGCCGATCTACCGCAAGATGCTGAAATCTGATGACGCGGCCGAAGGTGTCGCGGCTTTTGTCGAAAAGCGTGAACCCAAATTCAAGGGTGAGTGATGTATCCTGACCCCTCATCGATCACCCGCATCACCAGCATTGGAGCCGGCCCCATCGGCGGCGGCTGGGCAGCGCATTTTCTTGCGCGTGGTTATGATGTGACCGCCTATTTGCATGACGCGAGCGAAACTGATGCTTTCTACGAGATCCTGCATACTGCCTGGAAAAGCTTGACGGATTTGGGCCTTGCTGCTGGCGCGTCGCTTGACCGTTTGCGTATTGTCACTGATCTGGAGGCTGCGCTGGACGGCGCCGAATTTGTGCAGGAAAGCGCGCCCGAGCGTCTTGAGATCAAGCAGGCACTTTATCAACGACTCGGGCTCATTTTGCCAACAGACGTCGTGATTGGCTCTTCCACGTCCGGCTTGATGATGACCGACATCCAAGCGACTTGCGCGACACCGGAACGCTGTGTGATCGGCCATCCCTTCAATCCACCATATTTGCTACCACTGGTCGAAATCGTGGGCGGCGAACAGACATCACCAGAGGCGGTGGCTTGGGCCGGGGAATTCTACGAAATAGCGGGCAAGGCCCCGTTGATGATGAAAAAAGAGATCCCCGGCTTTGTCGCGACCCGACTGCAAGAGGCGCTTTGGCGAGAGGCCCTGCATATGGTCGCCAATGGAGAGGCAACGCCGGAAGACATCGACATCGCACTCATGAACGGCCCGGCGCCTCGTATGGTCTCGCAGGGTCAGTGTATGGCTTTTCACGTGGCCTGTGGTGCCGGAGGCATGGCCACCAACCTGGATCAGTTCGGCCCGGCGCTTAAACTGCCCTGGACCCGGTTGGAGGCACCTGAGCTGACGAAGGAATTGCGCGATCGCATGGTCGATGGCTGCAACGCTGTCGCCGGCGACCGAGATTTCGAGGACATGGCAGCCCAACGGGATCGCGAAATAGTTGCAGTGCTGAATGCTCTGCGTCAGTCCCGCGGGGGATAACCTTGAGCGGGCACGTTGTTCAGAATGGACAAGAAATCCGAGAGAGAGCCGGGCCAGCTGGGTGCCGGCTCGCTTTTCGGCCATGCCTCACGGTATTCGGATGGGCGCCGGCCGAAGAATTTACCGAATGAATAGGCAAAATGTGACAGTGTATTGAATCCTGATGCGGTGGCAATCTCGCGTACACTGAGGTCGGTCGAAATCAACAGTAGGCGAGCATTCTGCAATCGGCGCAATAAGCCGAATTGCACCACGGTACAGCCCACGTGTTTCTTGAATTGGCGTTCCAGTTGACGCTGAGAAACACCCAGAACATCAGCGATTTGGGGCACTTTGAGCGGCTCTTCTATGTTTTCTTCGATCAGGGTCATCGCTTCTCGGATCAACGGAAGCATGGTTTCCGTGCTCCGGCCCATGGTGCTGCGCTGGGGTGAGGCGGCGTCGCGAATGGGGTGATGCAGCATCTGGTCGGCAATCTCCCCCGAAAAGCCGCTGTCGCTGATGGATTCAATCAGCCTTAGCATCAGATCGACCCCAGCCAACCCGCCCGCGCACGTCATTACCTTGCCGTCAATAGTGAACAGACACTCATGGACATCGACCCGATCAAAGGATTCCCGGAACCCGCTCAACCACGACCAGTGAATAGTCGCAGGTTTGCCGTCCAACAGGCCTGCACGTGCGACGATGTAGCTGCCCAATTCAACGCCGCAAACAGTTTCGCCTGCGCGTGCGCGTCTTCGCAACCAGGTGAGTAAAGCGGTGTTTTCGTAGTGTTCAGTACCCCAACTGCCCAACACAAACACAAAACCTGCCGGAGTGAGGCTCCCGTAGTCGGTGTCAACTGCGGTCGTCATGCCATTGCTGGCAACAATCTCAGGACCGTCGAACGAGACGATGTCCCAGGAAAACATCGGTTCTGGCGCCAGGTAATTTGCGATCCGCATGGTTTCGATCATGGTGATCAGCGTGGTCAGGTTGAAACGCGGGACAACGACAAATACGGCATGCCGTTTGGCCCGAGCCATATGCGTTGTGATGTCGACATGCATTGGTTTTACCAAGAAGCTTTAGGTCAGATTTTTCGCCATTCTAACCTAATCTGTGGCGGATAATCGACATCTTTATCCGTCAATCGCGCGGCAATCTAGGTAAAAAGGGGGGGCTCGGATATGACCTACGAAGTTGTGCTGACCTGCGCAGTTACCGGTGCGGGAGATACGACCGGCAAGAGCCCTCACGTGCCGGTGACCCCGAAAGAAATTGCTGATGCGGCAATCGAAGCCGCCAGGGCAGGGGCCTCTGCCGCGCATGTGCATGCGCGTGATCCTGAAACGGGGCAGGGCTCGCGCGATCCGGCGCTCTTCAAGGAAATCGTGGATCGAATACGCGAAAGCGATACGGATGTGGTCATCAATGTTACGGCAGGTATGGGGGGCGATTGGATTTCAGACCCGTCCAATCCCGCCATGCCCGGTCCGGGCACCGACATGATTGGACCAGAAGAACGGCTCGCCCATATCAAGGAATGCCTGCCTGAAATCTGCTCTCTCGATTGTGGCACGCTGAATTTTTCCGACACGGACATGATCTATATTTCCACGCCACCGACACTGCGTCGGATGGCGGCACTGGTTCAGGAATGGGGTGTGAAGCCCGAGCTTGAGGTCTTTGATCTCGGCCATATCCGATTTGCCAAGGCGATGGTGGAGGAGGGGCTGATTGATGCGCCGCCGATGTTCCAGTTGTGCCTTGGAATTCCATGGGGGGCCGATCAAACGGTGGAAACCATGGCGGCCATGAAGGCGCAACTGCCCGTAGGCGCCAGCTGGGCCAGTTTTGGGATTGGGCGGGGGCAGATGCCGATGGCAGCCGCAGCTGTCGCGCTTGGCGGGAATGTGCGTGTCGGTCTTGAGGACAACATCTACCTTGATCGCGGGGTTCTGGCGACAAACGGCCAGCTTGTCACCCGCGCCCGAGAGATCGTCGAACGGATGGGTGGGCGGATCCTGACACCGCAAGAGGCGCGCAACAAGCTGAACCTGAGGGGGGCGGATGGCTGATCCAACCCAAACCGGTAGCTTGCAAATTCGCAATGTCTCCAAGTTTTTTGGTCAGTTCCGTGCTGTCAACGACATCTGCCTGGATATCCGAAATGGAGAGTTCCTGACGCTGTTGGGCCCGTCGGGATCGGGCAAAACCACCTTGTTAATGATGATCGCCGGGTTTCTCGACATATCGAAAGGAGAGATTGCGCTGGACGGTGCGTCCATCTCGGATGTGCCCGCCGAAAAGCGCAATTTCGGCATGGTGTTTCAAGGATATGCTCTGTTTCCCCATATGACTGTTCGCGACAACGTAGGTTATGCGCTAAGCGTACGTAAACGCCCCGCCGACGAAATTCGGAACCGTGTCGACGAGATGCTGGAGCTGGTTCAGCTTCAGGAGTTTGCAGATCGCAAACCGGGGCAGTTGTCTGGTGGTCAGCAACAACGTGTGGCCCTTGCACGTGCCTTGTGTTTTGCGCCGCCTGTGCTGTTGCTGGACGAACCGCTGGGAGCGCTGGACAAAAAGCTGCGTGTCGAAGTGCAGGAGCAGCTCAAGGACATTCATCGCCGCGTTGGCACCACCTTCATCTATGTCACCCATGATCAGGAAGAGGCACTGTCGATGTCTGACCGCATCGTGATCATGCGCGACGGCGCGATCGAGCAGGTTGGCACGCCAAAAGAGCTGTACGAGCGCCCGATCAATCAGTTCACCGCCAGCTTTCTGGGGAAATCGAACTTCATTCATCAACAGGGGAAGGTCTTTGCCCTTCGCCCGGAAAAAATTGATCTGATGCTTGGCAACGAAAACACCGAGGCCCGGATGAGGGGCGCCATTCGCAGCATCACCTATTTCGGCTCGATGCAGAGGATCATCGTGGACACCGACGAGGGGGCCGAGATTGAGGTTGATATCGACGTCTGGCGCAACGCCTCCGATCTGGCAGAGGGGGTGAGGGTGGATTTGCTTTGGAAGGATACAGCAGCAGTGGAGCTACAAGCGGGCTAGGCACCCCAACACAGAACGCCCAGAAGCGTCATGACCGAAAGCCGAGTCAAATCTCGGATCAAATGGGAGGAAGAAAATGCACGATAAACAATTCAAAAAGGAAATGCTTGCCGAAAGCGCCCAGGCGTTCAAGGCTGGCCGCATGGACCGGCGCACGTTTCTGGCGCTTTGCGGTGCCTCGGGTGTTGCAATGAATGCGGTACTGGCGGGCGACGCCGAAGCGGCGGCAGACCATGTCGTGATGTGGAACTGGGGCGGCCAATCCGAAGAATGCCATGGCTCGGCCATCGGTGAGGCCTTTACCGCCAAAACCGGCAAAGGTTTGAAGTTTGATACCTCTGGTCCGCTGGAAGGCAAGATCAAGGAAATGGTCGACAGTGGCAATGTGACGGCCGATGTGGCGGATGCGGATTTGTTCAACGCCGTGTCACTTGGACCAACCGGGCATCTGGAGCCGATTGACTATTCCGTGGTGTCCAAGGAGAAAACGCTGCCCGGCTATGCGCTGGAATATGGGGTGTCGATCATCCTCTACGGGTATGCCTTTGTGTATGACACTGAAGCCTATGGCGATAATCCACCGCAAAACTGGGCCGATTTCTTTGATACCGAGAAATTCCCCGGGACCCGTGCGCTTTACAAATGGGCAAATGGGTCGCTCGAGGCCGCATTGATGGCCGATGGCGTCGCTGGCAGCGATCTCTACCCGCTTGACATGGAACGCGCTCTGAACAAAATCCAGTCGATCAAAGATGACAGCCTTTACTGGGGCTCTGGATCGGAAGTTCACTCGATGGTGGTCAACAACGAGGTCTCGATGGCGATCATCTGGCAGAACCGGGGTCGCAACATCGAAAACGACACTGACGGTCAATACAAGCTGGTGAACAATCAGGCGATGGCGATGCCGGGGGCGTATATCGTGCCTAAGGGCAACCCCGCTGGTGCCGCAGTCATGGATTTCATCGCCACGGCGCAGGATATACCAGCGCAGCTGGCGCTGTTGGATTGCCTTGGCATGACTCCGTCGAATCCCGAGGCCTTTGGCCAGATTCCCGAGGACCAACAGCCTTATGCGATCACCTCGGCCATGAACATCGACAAGATCGTTTACAACGATCCTGAATGGTGGGGTAAAAACGGCGGCGACGCGGTGAATGCCTTCCTCGAAGCGATCAGCTGATCGCTTTAGCTTATGGTCACCCGATCCTAAGGGTCGGGTTGCCAAACCCTTTCCGAAAGCTCTGGATGCAAGCCTTAAACCGTCATATCCACCCAGGATGGCTGATTATCGCGCCTTTGCTGCTGATGGTGGTCGCGCTCTATCTCGGGCCGATCCTGAATATTCTTTGGCTGAGCGTAACAGACCCCGAGCCTGGGTTTGGCAACTATGCCAAACTGGCGGAAGGTGATGCGTTGATCCGCATTGTCTGGACCACGGTACGAATCTGCATCATCACGACGGTCTTCAGCGTCATTTTCGGCTATTCCATCGCCTATGCGATGGTGCATTGCCACCAGCGTCAGAAGACTTACATGCTGACCCTGCTATTGGTGTCGTTCTGGATCTCCATCCTCGTACGCACCTTCGCCTGGCTCATGTTGCTGGGACGCAAGGGGCTGGTCAATGTCACATTGGAAGACATCGGCCTGGTTGCTGAACCCATCGCCTTCATGCGCAATGAGTTGGGCGTTCTGATTGGAATGGTGCATTACATGATCCCCTATGCGGTGTTGCCATTGCTGGTCTCGATGCAATCCATTGATCAGAGGGTGATGGACGCCTCGCGCAACCTGGGGGCCAGCGGAAGCCAGACCTTCTGGCGGGTCTACCTGCCGATGACCATGCCGGGGCTTGTGGCTTCGACCCTGTTGGTTTTCATCCTCAGCCTCGGGTTTTATGTCACACCGGCCGTATTGGGCGGCGGCAAGGTGCTGATGGTGGCGGAATACATCTCGGTTCAGCTACTGGTGACCTTGAAGTGGGGCACAGCGGCGATGCTGGCGGCCATCATGTTGTTCGGCGTTCTGGCGATGCTTTGGATCATGTCGCGGTTCATGAAGCTGAGCACGGTGTTCGGGGGGGCAGCGCGATGAAGCCGGGCCTGTTCTCATTTTTCAACCGCGTGGGGGCCTGGGTGCTGCTGTTGTTTCTGGTCACACCGGCCTTGATCGCCATCCCTGTTTCACTGACGCCAAAACGCTTTTTGTCCATGCCGCAGGGTGAGTATTCGCTGCGCCATTTCCAAAAGCTGTTCACCAGCGAAGAATGGCTTTCGAGCTTTTTCCAAAGTGGTGTTATTGCCGTGTCCTGTTCTGCGCTTGCGACGCTATTGGGCACGCTTTGCGCGATCGGGCTGTGGCGCGTTTCGTCGCGTTTCAGCGAACTGGTGCGCGCTTTTCTGTTGCTGCCATTGATCATACCGCAGATTATTTCCGCCATGGCGTTTTATCGGTTGTGGATACCTCTGGGTCTCCTGGACAGCTACGCCGGTTTGATCCTTGCGCATACAATACTGGCGGCCCCCATGGTGCTGATCACGGTCAGCGCGTCCTTGGCAACGTTTGATCCTAAGCTTGAACAAGCCTCCAAGAACCTCGGGGCCTCTAACTGGACCACCATGCGCCGGGTGATCCTGCCTTCGATCAGGCCGGGGGTTTTTGCCGGGGCGCTTTTTGCCTTTATCCTCAGCTGGGATGAAATCGTGGTGACCTTGTTCATCTCGAAATACAGCGTCTACACGCTGCCGCGCCGCATGTGGAACGGCATCCGTGAAAACACCGATCCGACAGTGGCTGCCGCTGCCGTGATCCTGATTGCCATCACCCTGATTGCCTTTGCCGTCTCTGCGGTACTGTCGCGGCGAAACGCACGGGCTCAGGCAGAATGAATGAGGCTGCCATGAATCTGGAAACCAGTCACGAAACAGACCTGCTGGTCAAAACGGTTCGCCGATTTGTCGAAACAGAGATGTATCCGCATGAAGAAAAGGTGGATCGCCTAGGCTATGTGCCCGAGGAGATCGGCCGCCAGATTGAGGCGAGGTCGCATGAATTGGGCCTCTTCGCCTGCAACCTGCCCGAAGAGGTCGGTGGCGGAGGGCTGGGATATGGGCCCATGTCCCTGATCGAGCGGGAATACGGCCGTACAAGCCATGCGCTACAAAGCTGGGCGGCCCGCCCGACGGAATTGCTGATGGCCTGCGAAGGAGACCAGCGCGAGCGATATTTGCTTCCTGCCGTGCGCGGTGAAAAGCGTGAGCTCTTTGCCTTGACAGAGCCTGACGCAGGTTCGGATGTCATGGGGATGAAGACAAATGCGATACGCGACGGGGATGACTGGATCCTGAATGGTTCCAAACACTTTATCTCCGGTCCCTGCATGCCGGATTTCGCGATTGTCTTTGCTGCAACTGGTACAGATGAAACACCACGCGGCCCACGCAAACGGGTGACGGCTTTTCTGGTCGATGTGGGCCTTCCGGGGTTCGACTGCCGCGAAGGGACGCATTGCGTCAGCTATCGCGGTTACAAGACTTTTGAGTTGAGTTTCGACAATGTGCGTCTTGGTCCGGACCAGATCCTGGGCGAAGAGGGTCGCGGGCTTGAGCTGTCGGGAAAGTGGCTCGGCATGGGGCGTATCTGGGTCGGCGCGACCTGCTGCGGTAAGGCCGAACGCATCCTTGACCTAGCGACCGAGTGGGCCGCAACGCGCAAGCAATTCGGTAAACCGATCGGTACGTTTCAGGCCACCGGCTTCCGTTTGGCGGACGGTGCGATGACGTTGCGTGCGGCCGATTTGATGGTGCAAGACGCCGTTGCACGTGCCGAAGCGGGTGTCATGGGTGATGCAGATGCGGCAATGGTCAAGGTTTACTGCTCAGAGATGCTCAACAAAATCGCCGATGATGCCGTTCAGATTTTTGGTGGCATGGGATTGATGGAGGAAATGCCGATCCAACGGTTCTGGCGCGATAGCCGATTGGAGCGGATTTGGGACGGCACCAGCGAAATCCAACGCCACATCATCACCAGGTCCATCCTGAGGCCACTTGGCGCATGACGCCGGCGCGGCGCGAAAACCTTGAGCGTCTCTTAAAGCCGCGCCACATCGCGTTTATTGGTGGACGTGATGCGACCATTGCCGTGCGCGAAGCCCGCCGGCGTGGATTTCAAGGGCAAATGTGGGCCGTTAATCCCAAACGCGCCGATCTGGATGGCGTGGGCTGTGTTCCCAGCATCTCGGACCTGCCGGAGCCACCTGATGCCGTCTATCTCGCTATCCCTGCGGTCGGGGTGACTGATGCCCTGAGAGAATTGGAACAGATGGGTGCAGGTGGTGTCGTTTGTTTTTCCGCGGGCTTCAAGGAAACTGGCGACATACAATCGGAACGAGATCTGATCGAAGTCGCCGGAGATATGGCTCTGATCGGCCCAAACTGCTATGGCATGATCAACTATATCGACAATGCCGCTCTTTGGTCATTTGAACATGGCGGCTGGTCGCCGGGATACGGTGCGGCGATCATTACCCAGTCCGGTATGTTCTCATCCGACATCACCATGAGCGCGCGTTCATTGCCAATGGCCTACATGGTTTCTGCAGGCAATCAGGCGGTCTTGGGGATTGAGGAATTCCTGGATGCCTTTTCTGAAGACCCGGCTGTGCGCGCCATTGGATTGCACATCGAAGGGTTGCGTGACATTGCTGCTTTTGAACGCGCCGCGCTGAAAGCCCTGGATCGGGGGGTTCCGGTTGTCGCACTGAAGACCGGCAATTCCGCCATTGGGGCGACTCTGACGGTCAGTCACACCGGCTCTCTGTCCGGTTCGAGCGAGCTTTATCAGGCACTGTTTGATCGCACCGGGGTGATCGACGTCACCAGCCCGTCGCAGTTTCTAGAAACGCTGAAGTACCTCTGCGTAGCAGGCGCGCCGCAAGGCAGGCGTGTCGCTGGCTTTACCTGTTCTGGGGGCGGGGCGACGATGCTCGCAGATCACTCGGAAAGGATTGGTGTGTGCTTTCCCAAAGTGGGCTCTGCAGGGCAGGAAAGCCTGACCAGTTTGCTGCCTGAGATCGCGACGGTTTCCAACCCGCTGGACTATACGACCCCGATCTGGGGACAGGGCGATAAGACTTACCCGGTTTTTGCCACGGCGCTATCGGCCCTCAACGCGGATCTGGCTGTTCTGGTGCAGGACTACCCGGCAGAAGGGTTGGACGCGTCCAAGATCTACTACCAGAACGATGCTGCAGCTTTTGCGCAGGCCGCTCAGGAACACTCCGTCCCGGCAGCGATCTGCGCGACCCTACCTGAAAATCTTGATCGTGGGACCCGCAGACATCTCATTGAACTGGGGGTTGCGCCTATGCAGGGTATTCACGAGACGTTGAATGCCATGCGTGATGCTATTTGGTGGTCCGAAGCAAGGGCGCGGACAAGGATTGACCGGCCTGCTGCCTTGCGACCCGGTGCAACTATCCCGAACCCAGTAGTATTGACCGAAGACAAAGGTAAATCCTGGCTCAGGCAAAGGGCTGTTGCTGTGCCAAACGGACATGTCTGCAACGCGGCCGAGGCAGCTGGCGTTGCGCAGGATATCGGCTATCCGGTCGCGCTGAAAATGATGTCACCAAGCTTGCCTCACAAGACCGAAGCGGGCGCGGTCGCTTTGGGGATCAAGGATGCGGAGGGGCTGTCCTCGGCGATCAAGGCAATGATGGCAACGGTTGCGGCTTATGACCGCGCGGCGGTGACGGATCGCTTCCTGATCGAAGCCATGTCGCCCAAGCCGCTTGCAGAGCTGATCGTCACGCTGCGTGCTGATCCGCAATTTGGTCCCAGCTTGGTGATTGGTAGCGGCGGTGTTTTGACCGAGTTGGTCCGAGATGCGCGCACTGTATTGTTGCCTGCCTCAAAAGACGAGATCGAGCGCGCATTGTGTTCGCTCCGTGTAGCTCGACTGTTGGAAGGGTACCGGGGCAGTCAAAAAGCGGATATTCCGCGAATTTCGGATGCGCTGCACCGGTTTTGTGCGGCGTTCCTAGAGGCGCGCAGCCGGGTCGCAGAGGTCGAGATCAACCCGATGTTTGTCTACCCAGATCACATCGTCGCCGTTGATGCCCTGATCCAGGTGCCTCGGTCATGAGCAGGAATAGGATCATACCCAATCCCGATCTGGCTGTTGGAGACGACAACAAGCAACGGTGGAACCAGCCGGAATTTCGCCGGCATGGGTTCCACAACGCATATCGGCTGTTCCGCCGATGTCTCATGGTGCGTTCCAGTGAGGTTTTGCAGCTGGAAGCCGCCGAGCAGAATCTGTGCGCCCGAGTGCCTGAACTGGCACAAATGCTTGCCCATCCGGCGTTCTCTGCGTTCTGCTGTTTAAAGAACGACAAGATCATTCTGGAAAAAGCCGCAAATGACTTTTCGACCTCAGCGCCGCATTCCATCCAGTCGGTGACAAAGCTACACATCCACTTAATCATAGGTCGTCTGCTTGCACAGGGGCTGTTGTCATTGGACGCGCGAGTCCGCGACTATCTGCCGGGTATCGGCAGCGGGTATGCCGAGGCCAGCATTCAATCTTTGCTCGACATGAACGTCGATAACGACTTCACCGAGGATTATGCTGACCCCGCTGCCGACTGCTATACTGAAGAGGTCGCCCTGGGTTGGCGCTTGCCCGGCGAGGGTGAAAAGGAAATCACGCTTGCGGAATTTGCGGCCTCGATCACTGGTTTCAGGATAAACTCGGGGGTGCGACAAGCCGACTATAAATCCGCGAACACGGATGTCCTGACCCTGATAGCGGCCGAGGTTTCGCCCATTCCACTAGCTGAACAAATCGAAGAAATTGTTGATGCGGCAGGATACGAGGGCGCCTTTCACATCAGCCTCAGCAAGGACGGGCACCCAGCGTTTTCTGGTGGCGGTTGCCTTAGCGTGCGCGACCTCGCGCGGTTCGGGTTGCTACTGGCGCGGGAAGGCCGCGACCTGCACGGTCGACCTATGGCCAACATCGGTTTCCTGCAAGAAACTCTGATCCGCCGCGCGCCAGCGATGACATCACCCAAGAATTGGCTCAAGTACTCAAACCAGACCATGACCGACGGTCGATTAATCGGTCATGCTGGCTATGGAGGGCAGTTCCTCATGGTGGATATGGTCACCGGCACCAGCTGTGCATTCTTAAGTGTGCTGGAGAATGACTCGGGTTACGATGACACCTATATGGGAGAGCTGGCCACAACGCTTCGAGACGTCTGCCTTTCTGTCATTTGACGGGTTTGCAGTTGCCGAGCTAAGTGTCAGCGGGGAAGGCACGGATTGGCCGCTTTGCAGTCCTTGACCTGGGCCGAGTCTTTTAGAGTGATCCGACCCACTCTTCGATCATCCAGTTTCGATCACCTAAACTGAACTTCTTCTCAGCGCGGCATTTACGTCTGTCGTGATATCCTGCCGAAGTTGTCAACAAGGCATGTCGCGGGTGTAACTCAACCCGCCCGAAGTTGCTTATCGCGGAGCAATTGTTCGAAACAACAGCGCAGGTTTGTGACCCGACCGTCCCGACATATTGCACTGCACGCGGAGGCAAAATGTTTTTTGGTTGGCCAAAGGGTAAATAGAACTTCGATGTTTACCTTCTGGTTCTGGGTTAAGAAGTTTTGAACAAACGGAGATTATAACGCATGGATATTGAAGGACTATCTGCGATCGTGACCGGGGCAGGATCAGGACTGGGGCTTGCTACTGCACAGGCGCTCAGCAAAGCCGGAGCACGAGTTACCTTGCTGGACCTCGATGAAGTTCGGGTAAAAAACGCGGCAGCGGAAATCGGCGCGCTTGGCATAGGTTGTGATGTTATAAACAGTTCTGCGGTCGAGGCCGCTTTGGATCTGGCCGAAGACCGGAGCGGACCAATTCGCATAGTTGTCAACTGTGCGGGCATCCCCGGCGGTATGCGACTTGTCGGACGGGACGGTCCAGTTGATATGGAAGCTTTCGCGAAGGTGATCAACGTCAACCTGATGGGAACCGTCAGCGTCATGACGAAATGCGCAGCCCGGATGATGCAGCAGGAGCCGCTCAATCAAGATGGCGAGCGCGGGATTATCATCAACACAGGCTCGATTACTTCAATCGAGGGTCAAATTGGGCAGGGGGCTTATGTGGCTTCAAAGGGCGCGATTGCCAGTCTGACATTGCAGGCCGCCCGTGAATTCATGCCCCGCGGAGTGCGGGTCATGACAATTGCGCCCGGATTATTTCGCACTCCGATCGCTGATCATATTCCGCAGGAGGTAATCGACGGGATGCTAGATGGCCGGATGTTTCCAAACAGGTTTGGCGAGCCCGCGGAATTTGGGCGCCTTGCCGTTAACATCATCCAAAACCCTATGCTGAACGGCGAGACCATTCGTCTTGACGCAGGCGTGCGGCTTCAAGCCGGATAGGTCTCTCGAATGCGCTTGTTCTCGAGGTCGTTTTCTGACGTCTCGATCAGCCACTCGCGAAAATTTTGGGCATCAGGATGGTCGCGATCCGCTTCCGGTGCGATCAAGTAGAAAGCCTCCTGCAGGGGCGCTTCGAGCTCGAAGGGTTCAACAAGTCGTCCGCGCTCGATCTCGACGCCGCACATTGAGGACCGTGCTAAAGCTACACCGCCACCACGAGAGGCAAACTCGAAAGCAAGCAGCGAGGTGTCGAACTGTAACCCCTGGCCCGAGTTGACACCGCTTGCCTTTGCATAACGCAACCAGTCAGCCCAACCCTCCTCGTAACCGAGCACGTGTAGCAGGCGATGGTGGACAAGATCATCTGGTTTGCGGATCGCTTTGGAACCCTCAAGCAAAATTGGAGAGCAAACCGGTTTGATCACCTCCCAAGTTAACCGGTCGGCTTTGTATCCTGGCCACTTCCCTGTGCCGTATTGGATATCGAGATCAAACCGCTCATTGTCGAACTGATCTCCCCATACACTTGAGACCAGACGCACTTCAGTGTCCGGGTGGCGGTCAAAGAATCCCTGAAGTCGCGGCGCGATCCAGTTAACTGAATACCCGACCGGCGCCCGCACGGTCAGGACTTCGGAGCGCCGCAGGCCAAACACTTCCTCGGTTCCCGCGGCCAGGCGTTCAAAGCCGTCTCTGACCTTCGGTAGATAGGCGGCGCCCACTTTGGTCAGGACCAGACTTCTGGGTTTGCGCTCAAAGAGCGGCTCGCGCAAGTAATGCTCCAGCAATTTCACTTGTTTGCTGATCGCTGCTTGTGTCAGGTTCAGTTCCTGCGCCGCATGGGTAAAGCTCAGATGCCTGGCCGACGCTTCGAATGCGCGCAGCCAGGTCAGGTGGGGAAGTCGCCGTGTACTCATGGCCAACTCAAGCATAATTTCAGTTAGGTTATAGATAGATTATCTATCGCTTGAACGCCAAGAGAATCTCGGTGCAGATTGACGTTGAGACTATATGGAGCTGACGACTTGCAACCAGAAGATACCTTGGGATTAGACCCGATTAAGCTGTCGCGCATCACCAATTGGATGAACGCCCATGTGCATGACGGACGCCTTTCTGGTCTGGCTGTGCAAATATCTCGCCGGGGAAAGATATGTTTTTCGGAGCGTGCGGGATTTGCCGATGCAAAGTCGAAGCGGCCTGTATTACCTGATACTATTTGGCGCATCTATTCGATGACCAAACCTGTGACCTCACTCGCCCTGCTTATGCTCTACGAAGAAGGGGCGTTTCAACTGGATCAGCCTGTTTGCGACTTTCTCCCAGATTTCGCAAACCCGCAGGTCTGGAAGGGTCCTGGTCACGCTCTGAACGAGACCGAGCCAGCTGACCGGGGTATTACAATCCATGATCTTCTCACACACCAGGCGGGGATCGTCTATGGTGATCCGCAGGGAAACGAGCTGGAGCGTGCCCTTTCGGATAGCGGTCTCGACTTTGACAGAGGTCTTACGACGATGGCGGAAGCTGTTGAAGTGCTAGCGAGTTTTCCCTTGGCCTTTCAGCCGGGTGACCGTTGGTTTTATGGCCTTTCGACGGATGTTCTCGGCCATTTGATCGAGGTTATCAGTGGTCAGCCTCTCGGCGAATTTCTTAAGACACAGATCTTTGATCCGCTCGGAATGGTGGACACAGGCTTCGCCGTATCGGCCGATAAGTCTGGCCGCTTGGCCACGCTCTATGACCGCGCGCCAGGCGGCTTTGTTGCTTCTGATGATCAGAAAGGTTTCATTGCGCCGGTTACCTTGGAAAGCGGGGGCGGTGGGTTGCTCTCCACAATGGACGACTACCAGCGTTTTGCAACGATGCTTCTTCGGCGCGGCAGATGTGACGGAGGCAGGTTACTAGGGCGCAAGGCTTTTGATCTAATGGTATGCAATCACATGGGCGGCGATTTGGCGAGCCGGGGACAGGCTCATTTCAGCGAAACTACCTTTGAGGGGGTTGGCTTCGGACTCGGTGTGTCGGTGATGTTAGACCCGGCGCGGGCCAAAATCATCGGCTCACCCGGTGAATTTGCCTGGGGCGGTATGGCCTCGACCGCCTTTTGGGTGGACCCGATCGAGGAGATGACTGTGATACTTATGACGCAGCTAATTCCTTCGAGCGCCTATACCCTGCGCCGTGAGCTTAGAGTTCTGAGTTACCAGGCGCTGGTGGACTGAGGCGACGTCAGTCTAGGGGCAGGTTCGTCTGGGTCAAATGGCAAGCGATGCTCAATCCACCGGGTAGGTCATGCAAAGGTGGAGTCCGAGTATCACATGTTCCCGCAATGATATGGGTGCAGCGGTTGGCGAAGGGGCAGCCCCGCGCACCGATTTCGACGCTGCCAGCGCTAGCCGCCTTTGCCTCGCTTGTATCTGCCACGCCTTCCAGCCAGCCTTGGCGCATCTCGGGCACCGAAGATAGCAACAGCTTTGTGTAGGGGTGAAAAGGCGGGCGAAAAACCGCTTTTGATGGTCCCTTTTCGACGACACGTCCGGCATACAGTACAACCACCTCATCGGCGAAAGAAGCTACAGTGGAAAGATCGTGACTGATGAACATGTAGGCGACGCCCAGTTTGTCCTTCAGCGATTTCAGGAGTTCGATCACACCTGCGGCCACCACGGTGTCCAGCGCCGAAGTCACCTCGTCACAAAGGATCACCTTGGGCTCGGCGGCAAGCGCGCGAGCGAGATTAATGCGTTGCTTTTGCCCACCAGACAGCTCTCCGGGATAGCGGGAGGCGAAATCGCGAGGAAGATCGACCAGTTCCAAAAGGTCGCCGACCTTCTGGGCGCGTGCGCGCCCCTTGAGGTTCAGATAGAATTCCAGAGGACGGCCCAGGATATCGCTGATCCGTTGCCGAGGATTAAGCGCCGTGTCAGCCATTTGAAAGACGATCTGGCAATCCTTGAGCGTTTCAATCGACCGATCCTTCACTGCTGGAGCGGCGGTATTGCCATCGAGTTGGACTTCTCCGCCCTTTAACGGTGTGAGGCCCGCAACAACTCGGGCAAGTGTGCTTTTTCCACAACCACTTTCGCCAATTACGCCCACGACCGAAGCGGCAGGTACATCGACGGATACATCAGAGAGAATGGTCAGAGCTCCATAACCCGCAGTCACGTTCCGTGCCGAAATCACCGGCCTCTGAGCCAGATCTGTCTCCACGTGATCCACCAAGTGTGGAGCAGGACGGACAGCCTCCATCAGTGTGCGAGTGTACTCGTGCTGTGGGTGGTGCAAGATCTGATCCGTTGTGCCTTCCTCGACCATCTCGCCGTTTTTTAGCACTAGAATTCGGTCAGCCACCTGCGAGACTACGGCGAGATCATGTGTGACATAAATCGCGGCGGTACCCTGATCGCGGATAATGTCCTTAAAGGCTTTCAGCACCTCGATCTGGGTCGTTACGTCAAGCGCAGTGGTGGGTTCGTCGAGTATCAGAAGGTCGGGTCCACAGGACATGGCCATTGCAGCCATCAAGCGCTGCAACTGACCACCCGAAACCTGATGTGGAAACTTGTCGCCGACGGTTTCCGCGGCGGGCAAGTCAAGTTTGCGGTAAAGCTCTATTGCATTCGCGGTCAGAGTTTCGGCATCTCCGGTGCCATGCCAAAGAGGTGCCTCGATAACTTGCTTGCCGATCCTAAGCGCAGGGTTGAAGCTAGCTGCTGCCGATTGTGCCACGTAAGACACTTCGTCCCCGCGCAAGCTGTGGCGGTCGCGTGGGGGCAATTTCATAATGTCCCGTCCGTTCAGCCAGACTTCACCCCCTGAGATGCGACAGCCGGGGCGGGCAAAACCCATTGATGCCAGAGAGATCGTAGATTTGCCCGAGCCGCTTTCGCCAATGAGTGCCAACACTTCGCCCTTGGCGACGCTCATGGACACGCCCTTGACAATTGGCACATAGTTACCGCCTGGGGGGCGTCCCTCGACGCGCAGGTCCTTGATGGTCAGAATGTCGGTCATTGGTCGATCTTCTCCAGAACAGTTTCGCCTTGCTGGCGCTGTTGGAACCAGTCAACAAGCAGGTTCATGGAAACGGTCAAGGAGGCAATGCATGCAGCTGGTATAAGCGCTGCGGACGAACCGAGGAACAGCCCCCCCACGTTTTCCTGCACCATGAGCCCCCAGTCGGCCGCAGGTTCTTGCACTCCTAGGCCAAGAAACGACAGGCCCGAAAGGAACAGGATCGAAAAGGTGAATCGAAGGCCAAACTCGGCAATCAAGGGGGCCATGGAATTGGGTAAGATCTCACGTGTCAGAATCCACCAGGTGCCTTCGCCCCGCGCACGGGCAGCCTCGACAAAATCCATAACGCCGATGTCATAACCAAGTGCTCGAGAGACACGGAATACGCTGGTCGAGAGGACCAACCCAACAGTCAGAACAAGCACTGTGATAGAAGTACCGAAGGCGCCTATGACAACCAAAGCCAATAGGGTGGAGGGGAAAGCCATGAATGCCTCGACAACGCGGCTTACTACGATATCGAACCAGCCTCTCAGAATCGCGGCGGCAAAACCGAGTGCGACGCCGAATAAAAAAGAGATCATGGTGGTGACAAGTGCCAGCAACAGCGTTGTACGTACTCCATAGATCAGGCGGGACAATACATCTCGTCCCAGCTTGTCAGTACCCAGCAAACCGCCTTCGCCTATTGGTGCAAAGGTCTGGCCTGAGATGATTTCGGCTTCACCATGGGGTGCGATCCATGGCCCAAAAACCGCAAGGATGAGCCAGAACAGCAGCACCGCGCCGGCAATACCTGCAGTCCAGGTCAGGCGCAGGCCCGCAAAGACGGAGGCCCGGGGAGTGGGGATATCGGTTGCTTCGCTCATTTTGGGTACCTTAAGCGCGGGTTCGCCATGATGGACAGGACGTCGGCCAGTAGATTCAGAAGGATATAGACAGTGCCAAAAATCATTGCACAGGCCTGGATGAGTGGAATGTCCCTCAGAGTGACACCGTCGACCAGAAGCCGCGTTAAGCCGGGTACGCCAAACACGGTTTCAACGATAATGACACCGGACACCATGTAACTCAGATTAAGTGCAATAACCGTGAAGATCGGCGACAGCGCGTTAGGCAGCGCGTGGCGCAAAACCAGCCTACGCTTGGGCAAGCCCTTGAGTGCTGCCATCTCCAAGTATGGGGAGGTGAAGATGTTGATGACGGAAGAACGTGTCATCCGCATCATGTGCGCCAGAACGGCAAAACTGAGGGTGGCTACGGGGAGAGCCAAGGCCCGGAAATTCTGCCAGAAATCAAAGTAGGGCCGCGTGTTGGCCGACGCGGAGAGCCACTTTAGTTCGACTGCAAAAACTTTCATCAGAATGAGACCAATGAAGAATTCAGGCACTGCAATCAACGCAAGTGTGGTCATGGCAAGAGTTTTGTCGATCCGGCCACCGGCGCGCATCGCAGACCAAAGGCCAAGAGCCAAAGACATCGGAACCGAGATTGCCGCTGCCAAAAGCGCAAGCCGCAGAGTGTTCCACATACGGCTTTCTATCATGTCAGCCACAGGTCGCTTGGTGGCCAATGATGTCCCCAGATCCCCTTGAATCATACCGCCCAGCCAATCGAGATAACGCACTACTGCAGGGCGGTTGAGTCCCATCTCTTCGCGAAGCGCGGCAAGCGATTCTTCGGTGCGGCTTTGTCCTAGAATGGCTTCAGCAACGTCGCCCGGAAGGATTTCCGTCGCGCCGAAGATAATGATGGAAGCAAGGAGCAAGGTTAGTAAACCCTGAGCCAGGCGGGTCAGAATAATTCGGTACACCTTGGTCCTCCCTTCAAGGCTTCCGGCATATTCGGCGCAAGCTTGAAGCGAGACAAACAACCATAGCGACCAGTTTGGGGTCGTTTTGGTTATAGCAAAGGCATGTGTATTCTTTTGTTTGGGCAAAGACCGAGATTTTGTTGTTTGTTCCGCAGGGCTGGAGAACGCAAAGACTGGGGCGATCGGAGATGCCCATGACTGCCTATTCCTACCCATTGTTGATCAAGCAAATCCTCGCCACGCCGCTGGCAAACACGCCAGATCAGGAGATTGTACACGCCGATACGAAGCGGTATGACTATCGCACTTTTGCCAGGCGCGTCGGCCAGGCTGCAGGGGCGTTGCGCTCACTTGGCGTGGGTGAGGGTAGCGTTGTGGCCGTTCTGGATTGGGACAGCCATCGGTATCTCGAGTGTTTCTTTGCTATTCCGATGATCGGGGCCACGCTGCATACCGTGAACATCCGATTGTCGCCGGATCAGATCCTCTACACGATCAACCATGCAGAGGACGACGTAATCCTGTGCCACGTCGACTTTTTGCCACTTCTACTCGAGATCTCTGAGCGGATCGAGCGGCCTTGGCGGTTGGTAATCCTCAGCGACGATGGGGTGTTCCCCGAGGTGGAGTCCTCGGAAGGCGAGTACGAGGCCCTGCTGCAGCAGTGCGAACCGGAGCAAGAATTCCCGGATTTTGACGAGAATATCCGAGCGACGCTTTTCTACACGACCGGTACCACAGGTGATCCCAAGGGGGTCAGCTACTCCCAGCGCCAACTGGTTTTGCACACAATGGCGGTCGCGGCCGGGTTAGGCCCGGTACCAGGCGGCGGGCTGAACCGGAGCGATGTCTACATGCCGATAACCCCGCTGTTTCATGTGCATGGTTGGGGCATACCCTATGTCGCCACATTGATGGGCCTTAAACAAGTCTATCCAGGTCGTTACGATCCCGCCCGCCTTTTGGGGCTAATCGAAAAGCACGGTGTTACGTTCTCGCATTGTGTACCGACGATACTTGCGATGCTTCTGAATGCACCTGAAGTCGCGCAAACAGATCTCAGCAACTGGAAGGTCATCATAGGCGGTTCTGCTCTGTCCGAAGGTCTGGCAAGGCAGGCATTAGAGCACGGAGTTGACGTGCACGCTGCCTATGGCATGTCAGAGACCTGTCCGTTCCTGACAGTGGCGGACATGATGGCCACGCGGGACCCGCAAACACCGCTGAGTGCTCGGATTGCAACAGGAAAACCCGCGCCATTTGTGCAAATCCGTGTGGTTGATGGGGATATGAACGATGCCCCTCGCGATGGAAGGACGACGGGAGAAATTGTGGCGCGCGCGCCCTGGCTAACTCAAGGTTATCTGAAAAACGAGGCCGGGACGGGGGCACTTTGGCAAGGCGGCTGGCTGCATACTGGAGATGTCGGGTTCATCGACGAAACGGGCACGTTGCGGATCACCGACCGGGTTAAAGATGTGATCAAGACCGGAGGCGAATGGGTGTCTTCGCTTGAATTGGAAAACCTCGCGAGCACCGTTGAAGGTGTGAGTGAAGCGGCCGCCATTGGCGTTCCAGACACGAAATGGGGGGAACGCCCTATGCTGATTGTTACCTGCTGTGATGAAACCGAAAAAACCTACGACCGTCTTCGTATGGCGTTCGATGTGGCGGTTGACCAAGGGGCGATTTCGAAATGGGCGATCCCAGACCGGATTGAATTTACCGACAGCTTGCCAAGAACGTCGGTTGGCAAACTGGACAAGAAGGCCCTTAGGGCCCGGTTCATCTAATAGGAAGGTTCGTGATATGAAAGATGTCGTTGTCGTATCAACCGCTCGAACACCCATAGGGTTGGCTTTCAAGGGTGCCTTCAATAACTCGAAGTCGCCGACACTCGCTGGACACGCCATACGAGCCGCCGTCAGTCGGGCCGGTATCGATCCAGCAGAGGTAGAAGATGTGGTGCTGGGATCGGTCCTGACCGCTGGGACTGCCGGCCTGAACATCGCCCGCCTGGCAGCGCTTGCAGGTGGTCTCCCGGCAACGGCTGCAGCCCAGACTCTCGATCGTCAATGTGCCTCGGGCCTGATGGCCATTGCCACAGCGGCAAAACAGATTTCGGTCGACGGAATGGGCATTGTCGTGGCGGGAGGACAAGAAAACATTTCCGCGGTGCAGGCCAGGTATTTCGACTGGGTTATGGACGAAAAAGACCCAGCGGTAGTCCAAGCATCAGAGCACGCGTATATGCCGATGCTTGTAACCGCCGAAAATGTAGCGCGTCTGCACGGGGTAACTCGTGAGGCACAGGATGAATTCGCGGCACTGTCGCAAACGCGCACGGCCGCCGCCCAGGCTGCAGGAGCATTCGACGATGAAATCGTACCTGTAACAGCGACCAAGCTGGTCAAAAACCGTGAATCTGGCGAAATTACCGAAGAAACCGTTACGGTTCGGCAGGACGAAGGCAACCGGCCGGGAACGACAATCGAAACGCTTGCGGGGCTGAAGCCGGTTGTTGAAGCCGGTGTCGTGACCGCAGGAAACGCGAGCCAATTGTCCGACGGGGCATCGGCCTGTGTGCTGATGTCGGCCCGTATGGCCGAACGGCGCGGCTTCGCTCCACTAGGCGTATACCGGGGCCTTGCTGTGGCAGGTTGCGCTCCAGAGGAGATGGGCATGGGACCAGTTTATGCTGTTCCGAAGCTACTGGAGCGTGCCGGATTGAAAGTGGATGACGTTGGTCTTTGGGAATTGAACGAGGCTTTCGCAGCCCAGGCCATTCCCTGCCGGGACCAGCTGGGTATTGACCCCGAAAGGCTAAACGTGAATGGCGGCGCGATTTCCGTCGGTCACCCCTATGGAATGACTGGCTCCCGGTTGGTTGGCCACGCGTTGATTGAGGCGAAGCGGCGCGGGGTTCGGTATGTGGTCGTCACCATGTGCGTCGGCGGTGGTATGGGCGCGGCTGGGCTTTTCGAAGTCTGCTGACATTTCCATAACCTCAGTTATGGCAAAGTCATGGAATCGGTTGTTTGTGTACAGGGTGCCGTCCGCTCAAACTTCGATGAACAGCGGGTGCAACCCGCATCGGTCATCTGGGAGGAAAAAATGTCCGATATCGATAGCTTGGTACGCCAATATAAGGCGGGATCGCTCAGTCGTCGCGGTTTTTTCAAACGCGCAGGCGCTTTTGGTTTATTGGTGCCCACAGCAAGCAGCATTCTTGCACAGGCTGGTCCCGCATACGCTCAGTCGCCAACACGCGGTGGCTGGCTGCGGATCGCGCAGGGCAACACCGATGATACCCTAGAGCCCGTCAGGATGACGGACACTTCGGATGCAGTCTACGGCAATTGCGTCTACCAGCGATTGACTCGTTTGTTACCCTCGCTTGAGGTCGAAGGCGACGCTGCAGAGGAATGGAGTGTCAACGATGCAGCGACCGAATGGACATTCAAGTTGCGCGATGGCCTAGTTTTCCACAACGGTCAGAACGTCACCTCAGCCGATGTAGTCGAAAGCCTGTCGCGCCACATCGCCGAGGGTTCGGAATCGCCTGCCAAGGCTCTGCTTTCGACAGTCACTGCAATCGATGCACCCGATGCTATGACCGTAAAGATCACCTTGTCCTCCGGCAATGCAGACCTGCCGGTGATCATGTCAGACTACCATCTGTCCATCCATCCAGCCGGGCACAGCGATTTCACGAATGCAATTGGCTCCGGCCCGTTCAAGGTGATGGAATTCATTCCCGGCGAGCGAGTGGTTTTCGAACGTTTCGAAAACTACTATGAGGACGGTAAGCCTTACCTAGATGGCTTGGATTTCATCCCTGTTCCGGACGCAAACGCAATGTTGAGCGCGTTGTTAGCGGGGGATGTAGACTCCGTATACGACGTTCCGGCCTTCGCTGTTGATCAGCTCAACTCCAACGACGCTGTGACGCTTCACAATACACCGACTGGTTCGTTTACCAACATGGTGATGATGGTGGACCGCGCTCCGACAAATGACGCGAATTTCCGTAAAGGTGTCAAACACTCGTTGGACCGTGAACTTGTTTTGAACCAGGTGTTCAAGGGAATAGGTACTATTTCAGCAGACACACCGATTGGCCCGACCTACAAGTACTGGTGCCCGGACGTAAAGCCTGCCGAATACGATCCCGACAAGGCAAAGTTCTACTTCGACAAGGCAGGGGTTTCGGGCTTCGACCTCCATACGTCCGAGACTGCTGGGAATTCGGCAAACGACATTGCCTTGACTTTCCAGCAATCTGCAAAGGGAGCGGTAGATGTAAATGTGATAAAAACCCCATCGGACGGGTACTGGACCCACACCTGGATGCAGAAACCAATGACCATGTCGGGTTGGAACGCTCGACCTACTGTCGATGCCTTCCTGACCATCGCTCACATGAAAGGTGGCAGTTGGAACGAAACCATGTGGGGTTCTGACGAATTCGATTCCATGATCCTGGCGGCCCGCGCCGAATTGGATGAGGCAAAACGCGCGCAGATGTATTGCGACATGTTGCATATGATGAACGACGATGGCGGCTTTGTGAACGCCGTGTTCCAGAACCAACTTGAGGCAACAGCACAAAACGTCATGGGGTACACACCCCATCCGGTTGGAACTCTTGGTGGGTTTGGTCAGACTCTACGCAATATCTGGCTTACCTAAGGCTGCTTTCTCCCCGTCAGTGGCACCAGTCAACTGACCTTTGGTCGCCGGTTCCACCCGGACCGGCGGCCTTCTCTTGTCTCCCTTAAATCGCGATCAAGCCATGTTCTCTATTTCTCCGTCCACGCGTCTGCGCACATCACCCTTCTATGAGGCCACCTTGGCCGATGGTGTGTGTGCCATGACAACTTACAATCACATGTTGATGCCGACCTCCTATGGCAGCCCAGAGGAGGAGTACTGGCGCATCATCAACGATGTCTCGATGTGGGATGTTGCGGTAGAGCGGCAAGTGCAGCTAAAGGGCCCAGATGCCGGGCGTCTGGCGCAAATCCTTGCGCCGCGAGACCTTTCAAAATGCAAGATGGGCCAAGGCAAGTATGTTCCACTTTGCAACCACCATGGCGTGCTTATCAACGATCCAATCCTGCTGAAGCTGGACCAAGACCGCTACTGGCTGTCTATCGCGGACAGCAATATCTGGTTCTGGGCCGAAGCCGTCGCACGAGAGCGCGGATTGGATGTGGAAGTCAGTGAGCCTGATGTCTCACCTCTGGCCGTGCAGGGTCCCAAGGCGGAAACTGTGGTTGCCTCGATCTTTGGTGATTGGGTGCGAGACCTGAAATACTTCTGGTTCCGGGAAACCGAAATTGACGGTATTCCGGTCGCCGTCGCCCGGTCGGGCTGGTCCAAACAAGGTGGGTTCGAGATTTACCTGATGGATAGTGCCAAAGGCACTGCACTCTGGAACATCGTCAAAGAGGCAGGCCAGCCACACGGTATTGGTCCAGGGAACCCCAACTGGAGTGAGCGAGTCGAGAGCGGTCTCGTTTCCTATGGAGGCGACACCGATGGACAGACCAATCCCTACGAAGTCCGCATGGGCAAATATGTGGACTTGCATGTGCCTGACGACACGATTGGGATCGATGCGTTGCGCCGTATTGCGGATGAGGGGCCGAAACGGCATCAGTTGGGGGTTGTACTGGACGCTGGCAGTCCTGCAAATCCAGAATTCACTTGGAACGACATAGAGAAAGGGGGGGTAAAAATTGGTGATTTGACGACGTGCGCCTGGTCTTTCCGGATGAAAAAGAATATCGGCTTTGCTTTGGTCTCGGTCGATGCCGAACCCGGCGACAGGGTCACGGTAAAACGTGGCGCTGGACCGGTTGGCGGAACGCTTTGCGAGTTGCCTTTTCTCTGAGAGCACGACGGACCTGGTCACCAAAACGAAAGGGCAAATTCCGATTATTCAATGAACCGATGTGCTTTTCGTCGGGTCGCCCAACCCTTGTTGTCCCACACACTCATGTGGCCGAAGAACTCATCCAGATCTGCTCCATCGCCATTGGTGCAGATCACCACGTCTAGGTAGAATTTTTCGACCACTAGCAAGTTCAATGGCGCGGAGCGAGAAGCCGACGGGTCGCTAACGGCGCTGACTGACCAGTTTTTAGCCCAGAGACAAAACCAACACCCAGACCGTACGTTTTTGCGTCTTTCAGGATCGGGAAACCACCAACCATCTCATGACCAAAGCTCACCAATCGCGCAGATCCAGCTCTGAGTGGACCACTCTCCTCCATGACCCTGATGGCATCCAGACTGAAATCCTTGGCTAGGTCTTAGTTTTGAACCGCAGGAATGCACTCGAGATTCAGCACTGTTCGGCTATTAAAAGGTAGCCGACTTATGAGAACTGCCGGCCGATCGCTCGGCCAATGTATGCGTGGGGTCAGGACAATAGGCGCAGCAGAATGTGCGCATCGTGGTTTTGACCACTATAGAAGACAGCGAGTACGCGTACGATCAGTTTGTCATCGTCGACTTCAAAATAAATGATCGCTTTGATCT
This sequence comes from Ruegeria sp. B10, assembly GCF_056539825.1. Taxonomy (NCBI): domain Bacteria; kingdom Pseudomonadati; phylum Pseudomonadota; class Alphaproteobacteria; order Rhodobacterales; family Roseobacteraceae; genus Ruegeria; species Ruegeria sp. B10. The sequence goes on along the minus strand of NZ_JBQFVP010000017.1, from coordinate 17,896 downwards.
TGGTTACGTTCCGAATGTTATTGCCGAGATGTGGTCTTAGGGTGCCTTGATGTGGAACGTTCGCCAGGCTTTCGAGGCTCTCCTGAATCTCTATGACGCGCTTCTCAGCGCGCAGAAAAGCGGTTTCCAGATCTTCGCCAAAGTGCTCAGCGGTTTCAACAAGATAGTCAAATATGAGATCGAGATCTGAGGTGACTTCTTCGGCGCGAACGACTTTATAGACCACGCGCAGCCCGCTTGCGTGCGATCATGTCTTTGGTACGCTCCTTGCCCTCTTCGAGAGTAGTGAAGGTTCCGTTTCGACGCTGATCCAGCAGCTCTCGCAGTGCGTCAGTGTTTTGCGATTGCTCACGCATCAGTTCAAGCCCATGCTGAAGCACGGCGGACAGGCTGGCGTAATGACCTTGGGCGACAAGATTCCGCGCGTAGGCGTCTTGTGACTCAGTCAGCGATATTGATGCTTTAACGCTCATATCAAGCCTCATGTATACTACTGAGTAGTATAAGCTGCTGCAAACAACAGTCAATATTGGGCGCGAACGAACGTGTTTTATTGCCATTACTATCCAGAAACAAACTTCCCTGCATATCCCTCTATATCGTATTGGCACGCCAACGCCGTTCAAAGGAATCTGATCCCCGCGCATTGATATCGGTTGAGCCCAAGTTCTTCGGTTCGAGGATGAGCTTTTGTCCAGCACCCTATCGGGGCAATGCTATCTGACCCAGTCTCGCTTACGTTTTGGGTGCGGGCACCCCGCTAGAGCCGTTTGAAAGATATTCCGTTGAAGGTGAACAACAAACGATTGTCCTAACCGTAGAAGTCGAGCCGCGTCTTGACAACGAAGTCGTCTTCCTGCGCAAGGGTAACAGCTTTTCTTACCCTTCGATGATCGCACACCGGCTTCACAATTAAATAAACAAAGAGGCCTCGATGGTCTGGGGATACTGCCGGTACGTATCATCTGGTAAGGCCAAGCGCATGTTCGCCATCTGGGGTACGGATAACTATGGTTATGAAGTCATTCTAAAACGCAGAAGTGAAATTATGTGAAACATGCGCCTTCGGTCTTTTCAAAGATGAAGCAATGCGTTTTTGCCGAATTCAGAGATACCTGATCCACAATCTTTGATCACGGTTACACCCAAGTTCCTCGACCACCTCGTTTGCACTCAAGTTAAACTCTCTCGCGAGGTCCGTGATCTCGACAGACTGAAAGCTATCAACGTTCCGAACCAGTCTGCCGTCTTCAAAACCAATTAGTTCGTGGGACCTACCACCCCAACGCACGATCCCACCGCAGAGCCGCTGACTTTCCTTATTGACCAATTCTGCCACCGGGTCGGCAAAGAAATCGCTCCACTTAAGAAAACCGGTACTGACTGCCCGGGCGACCGCCTGTTCAATCGTCCGGCTTTTGAGCTTGGTGGTGATGGAAGCAGTCAGGACCTCTACCATTCGGGAAGAGCGGCCCATTTGCTTGGCAATGACAGACGGTATCAACCCCGACGCGAGCATTTTCAATACATCCAGTTCATCCCCAGACAGGGAATCCGAAGGGAAGTTGAATACGGTTTCGATGACATCGAGGGCAAGCAAGTGTAGAACCTGTGCTTCATGGCGTAGGGCAGGGAGCATTCTCGCGATCAAAGCATCCCACTCGGATCGGGGCAGGTTGGACGTAACCGTAAATACACCGCGCTCGCCAAACGGGTTGATAACCGGAATGGAAAGACCGTTCTGACCCACTCCAAATTTTCTGGCTGCGTCGAATAGCGGCGCTTGTTCACGCTGCTCATCAAATACAGTCCAGTCTACCGGCGCAATCATGTTGGCACCGAACCGAATGAGGGGATCGGCTAGAACCAGATCGTTGTCGACGTAGTACCTGACCCATTCCTCGGGAAACGTGGTGCACCCGTGAACAACATTATGATGCTTGTCGATATGGGCGTAGGAGGCGTTTTCAAACCCAAATCTTTGGCAAATTTCCTGGAGGCGTGCCTCACCGGTTTGCCTGAAATCCAGCTCAGAATTGCCAATATCCGCGATTTTCATAGATCGTCTTTCTGTTCCGCGTTACCGTCGGGGCCGCATAGCAACCTAAAGCTGAACAAACTACTCGGGAATTCCCGTAGCCAATCACAGATTTGAATACAGTTCTGTTCTGGAGGTGGAAACAGAGCAAAAACCTGCCGATGAGACACACGAATTTGAAAAGCTGGCAACCGATAACCCGCCAAGGCTAAATTTGGTTCTTGTGGTCTTGCTGAAGCCCGCCTTCCTCTTCCCGGGCTCTTCGCGCCAACAGTCCCATGAAACTGGATATCAGGTTCAATTCACCGCGTTCATCCGCCTGGACCATACCGCGAAGATATCCGCCCGGATTAACCACCGGCGGTAGCTTTGGATCACTCAGCCTCGCATCCGTGATCACTCCAGCCAGGATCGCCCCCAAGATGGTTATTCGGTCGACTGCCGCATGCCAGGCGGAGATATTGGTGCCGATTTCCGAAAGCCGGGACCAAACGCCGGTCTCGATCGCATAGAGTGTCGGAGAGGACTTCTGATCTCCACCACCGGCGATATCGATGTGCATGCGCAGCTCAGGTGAGGCCAAGTCATACAGGATGCGGTTATTCACCCGAGGCAGCTTTTGGGCCTTGTGCGGTTCAGTTTCCGTCGGATGATTGCTTTCTAAGCAATGCGCAGGGCCGTTAGGCCCGGAGCCAGAACAATCTGGGTCCGAGGCATTGGCCGAGGGCATTGTCACTTCGCCACCGGCGTTACAGGACAGAATTTTTTCTTCAATTTGATCTTGTATATGGCACCCGAAACTGGCTTCGGGTTCACCCGAAATTTCACGTCGTTTAGCGACATGCCCTTCCATCCTTTTCCAAAGGTCATGAGCTGCCTGAACATGTGCCCTGAGCTCATCCAACGACAGGTATTTCAGCTTGTCAGCACGCGGCCAGGATCGAAATTCAGCCATCATCTCGTCAACATCTTCGGCAGGGCAGGGGAGCGCAACAAGCACTGCCAGACTGTGCTTCACATATCGATAAAGTCGTGAGCGATCACCGCGCAAGCCATCATGCTTTTCTTTTTCAGCGCTGTTTTGCGCTTCGGCGTCCAGCATTTCAGATATGAGGTTCAGGGCAGGGGTCAGGAACAGGCCAAGCCCCTTGCGCTTACACCGCGCGCCATTGGCCCCAAGCCTGCGTTCAATCAATCCAATGGCTTCCAGTTCGCGTTCATGGTTGTGAATTGTCCGATCTGTCACCCCGCGCCCGGCAATGAGAGTTTCCTGGCGCGCGTAGCAAAAAGGTTCCTGGGACAGATCGCGAAACGCACATGGCAGATCATGTCGATGATGATCTCAAAGGTGCGAATACACTGGGCCGATGCGCCTCTTATCTGGGCGTAGCACACGCAAAGCTGCCGAAACCTGTCGCGGTTCCAGCCCTCAGGAAGGCCGTTGTGGAAGCGTATATTTTTGTGATGATGGGCGGATGCGATCTGCCGAAAGCTCATTGTATTGGCTTCCCTTGGCAAAGGTCAGTATTGGCATCCCAGCTTAGCGGGGCAGGGTATTCGGTATGATTAAGGGGTCTCATGGTCTGCTTCTCATTGGGGAAGCAAGGCGGCTCGAACCTCAGCGAAAAGACACAGAAAAACCGTTCGCACAGATGCGTTTATCCTTGTCAGAATTTTGGGAATTTCCTATAAATCAGGTGATCAAACTTGACTTAAGAAGATCCCCGCTGAGGCCCCGCCTTGCGGGGGTTTTTTGTTTTGGGATTAGGTTATTCCTCCGGGCCAAACGGCCTGGTTTAAAAATACGGCTGGCGATTTTGGTGGCATAGCCAGGAGCAACGCGCTGAACCGCAGGTCAGCACCTCAATATCGGATGAGTTCGTAGTCGCTGAACCCGAATGTGTCGGTCCACTCGACACCAACGCCACGGAAGTAGCTGGGAGGTTCACAGCGATTGCCCAGGGGCAGCCAGGAAGGGATTGGGGCAGGAGCGCGCTCGGACCAGCGAAAGTTCGTATTATCGTCGTAGGTGCCAACCACAAGATCAAGCGAACGCTCGCAATCTCCCTCCCGTGAACGACGGCGATAGCTATAGTGGCGCACATCCCAAACCCTGATGGATCTGACAACGTCGAAATCGGGTGAGGAAAGATCGACGCTGATCGGAGTGGCTTGAAAGCTATCGCCGGACTGGCCATGAAATGCCTGGATTGCTTCCGTTGAGATCGCAGCATCTACCAGCAAGGGCACTGTCGTATCGTCAGATGGAAGCTCTGGAAAAGGGCTAGCACTGTTGCGCTTGATAGCTTCCAACCTTTCCATAGGACTCACGCCTGAGGAGCTTTCTGACGCGTTCATCGGACAGCGCCAGAGTTGGAGCGGCGGTTCGACCGGGTAGGGTGTGACGCGCCGAATGAACTCCGCCTTGGCAGCGACGCAATCAGGCGAATTTGGCCAACCTCCGGCGAGGCAAAGGTATATGGCACAGTCAATTGGATAGGCACTGGCCTGCGTGGCCGGCAGTGCAGCGAGTGCAATTGCAAGGGCCTTTGCGCGAGTTCGATTTCCGGATTTTGAGTGTTTCAAGATGGTCTCTCCTGCTTGCGAATCGCCTAAGCAATATCCGGCCAATATATTTCTGACAATCTAATATCGTATATTGGCGTACTTTCTTATATTGACGTAGATTGTGTTTTAGTCCACAACTTTTGGATGTAGAAGACGGTCCATAGGGGGTCGTCATGGCGGACAACAAGAGACAATACACTGTGGTAACCATCGAGATGGTCCGGGGCCTGAAAGAAGATCAGGTTCCCTTTACATGCCGCTACGAATTTATCGGACTCGCTTCCCTTGGACGACCTAAGTACCACTGCATTTACAGCTCGCCGAACTATGTCGGAGCCTTGTGCAAGTCGAAGATTTCTCGAGCGGGCGCTGAGCCCAGAGAGTTCGATCTTTGGCCGGGGCTTTTTAAGCATCACCAGGAATTTGGCGACGGTCGCATTCTCTGCGTCAAATCAGATTACACGATCGAGTCGATTACCCCAGAGGGTCTCGAAGCAGCTCAGGCCCTGGACGCGAAATCCAAAACCTGATCGGTCACGTTCGAGAACCTGGCTCATCAAAATACTGGGGCAGGGCACATGAAACGGCTCTTGTTTCTCAGCGCTACACTCGCGTCCTTGTTCTTTGCTGCGGTCTGGATTGAACCATCAAAACAAACAAAGACTCTGAGCGCGTCCGAGGTGATTGCCATTGATGGTGACACGATCGACCACGGCGACGACCGCTACCGGCTCGTTGGCTTCGATACGCCTGAGACCTACCGGCCGCAATGCCGTGCGGAAAAGACTCTGGGATTGAAAGCGAAAGCAAGGCTGACAGAGCTCATCCAGACGGTGGACCAGATAGAGCTGGTCATCCAACCAGATCTGGACGTGCATGACCGCTTCCTGGCGGTTGGGCGTGTGGCTGGGCAGGACGTCGGGGCCATCCTGATTTCCGAGGGTCTCGCGCGCCCATACTCTGGCGGTAAACGCAGGTCTTGGTGCGGTTAAAAGAAAGGATCACACAACAGTTTATGACAATAAGGCAATCTCACTAAGCAATAAGCGGTCCTGTCGATTGCGCCAACAACCGACAGGACAAGAAACGCCCCAAATCCATCCGGGCATTCCTCCAACATCAAGAGAGAACTGTACTATGGTAAAAACAGTAACCCTAGATGCCGATCCTAGATTGGACAGCGCCGCGCCAGAGTCAATGGGTGCGGACCCAGACAACTTGTCTGCGCTTGCGACGGCACAGCACTGACCAGCGACAGCGCCGAACAGGACATCCCCGACACTTTGGTCAGACCTTCCGGCTGATTGATCCGAGCTGAACGCTGGCTGTCTGTGGAGCCCGCGAAGGGCTCAGTGCTGTGTTCCGGCATCCAATTTTCTGCTGCTCAGATGACCCGAAATCGAACCTCATAATAGTAATTATGTAAAAACTACTGACCTATTTTTTGAAAGGCGGAAAGGTGATCACAGTGGCCTTCGACACTATCGAAAGCAAGATTGATCGGCGCTGGGTGCCTGCCGCCCAGAGCTTCGAGCAAGCCCGTAAGGACATTCTCACCGTAATCCGCCACCTTGCCGGAGAACGGTCAACCATCAAGCGCGGAATGCGCGAATACTGGCTGGAAAGCGATGCCCGCGCCACGGCTTTCGGAATCGCGCTCGAAATGTTCCATGTCCTCAATGATCTTGAGTATGTCCGTGCAAATCGGCTCTACAAAGCCTTGAAGTTGCACGCAGACGTTAACAAGGCGTTGGGTCCGAAAGAGCTGTTCCGCTTTGCTTCACCGGAAAAGGCCGCTGCGCTCATCCAAAGCAGCAGCCGAGCAAACTATGCCAACTCATACGCAACCCTGAAATTCGGTTGCGACCTGTCAGGCACAATCGACGCCGACACCGCGCGCGACGTTCTGAACCGGCATGAAGCCCTTTGGTTCGTTTACCCAAACGCCACCTATCACGTTCACCTGATCCGTGAGGGTGTCTGGCTGGACATCGTTATGCCGCTTGAAGTGGTCGTTGAGCTGCGCCTTGAAGTGGATTTCGCAATGCAAATCCGACAAGCGGAACTTGATGCGCAGGGAGCTTTGTCATGAACAAGCCTGCGCGCAAAGTTCTTCCTGATCGTCGGCTGGCTGAAACACGCCGCGTTGAAACTCCGCAAGGGCACACTGCCTTTGTCACCATCGGGTATGATCCGGCGTCGCCAATCAAACCCCGTGAAGTGTTCTATAGCGGCGGTTTTCGCTCTGGCAGCGACCTCGAATACCATCTGCATGATCTGTGCGTTCTGATTTCGCTGTTGCTGCAGCACGGCGTAGCAGCTTCGTTTCTGTCGCGCTCTATCGCTCGCAAGACTTCGGCCCTTGGTGGCGAAGAATACGCAAGTCTCGCAGGCTGGTTGGTGGATGCTGTCAGCATTCCGCCGTCCTGGACTGATGAGTACGTGGCCGCGACCGGCGACGAACAGAACCCCTCCAATTCCTCGCCAACTCAAGCAAAGGAGAAATCCGAATGATCGCAGCAATGCGGCCCCTTCTGCTCGTCTCCACGGCATTTGTGGCGACCGGCGCAAGCGCCCAGGTCATCGAATACGAGCCGGATGGCAGCGTGTTTCTGAACGGTGCGCGGGCAGAAATCGTCAATGGCGTCGTTCGGCCAATCCGGATGCGTGAGTACACGCTTGACGAAAAACCGGAAGCGCCGAAGGCCAAGCCACAGGAAAAGATCGAGATTGCGGGCAAGGCACCGCGGCCTCGCAGATCCTCGGGCGGCTGGTCGCAGGAGCGGATCGTCAAAGAAATCCACGCAGCGGCGGAACGCCATGACATTCCGGCCGAGTTGTTCATGGCGCTGGTCTGGCAGGAAAGCCGGTATCGGGCTGACGCTCTGTCACCCAAGGGTGCCTATGGCTTCGCACAGCTCATGCCCGGAACGGCGAAAGACCTGGGCGTGAACCCAAAGAACCCTGCAGAAAATCTCGACGGTGGTGCCCGCTATTTGGCGGCGCAGTACCGCGAGTTCGGAACCTGGAAGCTGGCGCTTGCCGCCTACAACGCCGGGCCTCACCGCGTCGTCGAATACGGCGGCGTCCCCCCCTTCACCGAAACCCGCAATTACGTGCGGATCATCCTAAGCAAAGTGAGCACTTCCTCATGAAAAGAACCCACTTCTACCAGCAGATGGCGTTTTTCGCGATCACTGCGTTCATCATCACAGCAGCGCCCGCCTCCGCTGGCTGGCTGCAAGATGCCATTGGCGATTTCATCAACGAAACGCTGGCCGACTCGAAGGTCGTTGGCGTCAGCCTTGCCGCTGTCGGCTTCATCTGGGGCTGTCTCGCCTACGTGTTCGGCTGGGGTTCGCTGAAAGGCCCGGTAATCGCTATCGTCGTCGGCGCTGTTATCGGCCTCGCTGATACATTCATCGGAGGCTGATTGATGCCGCGCCGCAATACGGTCTTTCGCGGCCTGAGCCGCCCCGCAGAATGGGGCGGCTTACCCGTGATCTATCTGCTGGTGATCCTCGGGATGACCATGCTTTCGTTCTTCATGTTCGGGATAGCGCCAGCAATCATTGCGGGTTTTGTTTTCTACACCGGGCTTCGCCTCTTTTACGAATGGGAACCGGCTTTCTTCCGCGTCCTGTCCGTAACCCTTTCCAAAACTCCGCGCACCAAAAACCGCCAGCATCATGGGGGAGATTACTATAGTGCCTAAGCCTGCTGCACAGGATTTGTGGACCCTTGCCCGCTCGTTGATCGAGCCGAGCTGGCGCAAGGATGAAATGAGCCTCTTTCAGATGTTGCCGTATGGCTATGTCGTGGACGATGAGGTCATTTCTACACGCAACGGTGGCCTCATCGCCGCTGCAGAAATCACCGGAATCAACGCAAACACGCTGGACGAAAACGAGTTCGAGTTCCTGGCCGAACGGTTTGAGCGTGTATTGCGCACGACACCCAATGAGGTGGCCTTTTATGTTCATCGACTGACCGTCCCAGCTGAGACTGGTCATGTCATCACAGATCCAACCGGCTTTGCCGGTGCAGTGGCGCAGGCCATGCGCTCAGCGTCCGTCGATGCAGAGCTGAAAGAACGCAAGATCATCATCAGCGCCATTCTGCAAAAGCGGCAGGATGAGCGGGCAAAACAGATGTTCGGCATGTCGTCTGGAACGATAGACGAGGAACGCCGCGAAATGATGGAACAGCTCGACGGTGTGTTCACAACACTGGCGGGCACGCTGGGCGAGGCCCGTATGCGCCGGCTGAAGCTCAGCGAGGGGCGTTGGCTCGGCTATTATGGAATGCTGTTGAACGGTCGGTATCAGCCGATCATTCACACGAACATTGCAGAACCCATCGCCTTCAACATGCCGCAAGAGGATGTGCTGTTTCAGGGCAAGCGCGGCAAACTGGTCACGGGCGACGATCAGGAACGCTCCATCCGTGTCTATTCCCTGAAGAATTACCCGATGGCTTCGTTCCCCGGCATTTTCGACGGGCTAGACCTGCCGGTTGATGTCGTGATTTCGCAATCCTTCCTGCCGATCAGCCGCGCCCAGGCGCAGGAAATGGAACGCCGCAAGTCGGGACAAATGCGCTCGGCAGGCGACAAGGCAAAGTCGCTTGAAGAGGATTTGTCCATTCTGGCGGACGGCATTGCCTCCGGCACCATGTCACTCGGCAAGCACCACCTGTCGATCTGCGTGTTTGGGAACGAGGAAGATCTGAAAACCGCCGAAAAACACATCATCGGTGAAATCCAGATTTCGGGCGGCACGGTCAAACGCGAAGCGATGTCGGCGCGGTCGGTGTACTTCGCGCAGCACCCCGGCAACTTCGCATTCCGTCCTCGTGAAGAACTGATCACGGACCAGAACTTTGCGGACATGGTTGCGTTCCACATGCGGCCAAAGGGTTTGGATGCGGAAAAGCTGCCCTGGCCGGGGCCATTGGCGACTTTCCCGACAACGCACGGGGACAGCTACGATGTTTCGCTGCACCTTCCCAAGACCAGTAAGGACGCCGAAAACCTGCCCTCCGGGCATACGATCGTTCTTGGACCGAACGGCTCGGGTAAAACCGTGATCGCAATGCTGCTGGCAACAATGGCGGTGGCACAGGGCGCGCGGATTATCGCTTTTGACAAAGACCGGGCAATGGAGGCTCCGATGCGGGCGCTTGGTGCGCAGTACACCCGCGTCCGAGTTGGTGAACCAACCGGCATGAACCCGTTTCAGACCGAGACGGATGAGGCTGGGCAAAGCTGGCTCGCCAACTGGGTCATTGCCCTGTTGAGCTATGACGAACCACTGACCACCGATCAAAAGGATGAAATAACGCGGGCTTGCCAAGCCAATGCCACTTTGCCGCCTGCGCTTCAGAACTTCGATTCACTGGTGGAACGGTTCAGAGCCTTTGACGATGACAAGAACCTGTACAAGCGTGCAAGTGAATGGGCTGGCGACGGGCGTTTGTCGTGGATGTTTGGCGAGGGTGGCACAGATCCTTTTGCCTCTGACGATCGGCATCTTGTGTTCGACATTTCTGAGGTTCTGGATGACGAGTTGGTCCGGTTGGCATGGATCAGCTACGTCATGCGCCAGATCGAGCGCCGTTGTGCTGCGAAAGTGCCCACTGTCTTTGTGATTGATGAAGCCTGGGTGATCGCAGGCAACCCCTACGGCGCAGAAATTCTCAAGAACGCTTACACCACATACCGGAAGCTGAACGTCATGATGATGATGATGACGCAGATCCCCGATCACATCCTGTCGTCAGCGGCAAGTAAGTCGATCCTGGAAAACACCAGCACGCAGCTCTTGTTCCCCTCCCGATCCGGCAATGAAGCAGACTACCGGGCAATCGGCTTGAACGATTCAGAGCTGGGCGCACTGAGGGCGCATTTTGGCGACCGCGTAATGCTCATGAAGAAAGGTGATGAGAGTGTTTGGCTCGATGTCGATGTCGGCGCTCTCGGCCCGCTTCTTCGTGTTTTGAGCGGATCAGACGGCAAGTCGTTCCCTGATCCTGACTGGCGACAAAACCCCAACTTCTGGAAGGAAATCACATGAAATCCCGCCTTGTAATCGCCCTTGTTGTTCTGGCCGCCGTTGCCGCCTGCACCAACACCTATTCGGGCTATCGCAGCAAATGCGCCTGTGACTTCGAACGAATGGGTCCTGCAGAATTGGAGCTGGCGTGATGGACAACTTGAAGCACATCCGCACAACCATTGCTGTTTTGGTTCTGGCCGCCCTGCCCGTCACGGCATCGGCCCAGGGTGTCCCGGTTGTTGATTCAGCGGCAATCGCACAAGACGCCGCCAATTCGGCCCGCGAAGTCGCGGAAATGGTCCGCCAGTACGAACAGCTAATGCAACAATATGAGAAGCTCGAGCAGCAGCGCGCAATGTTGGAGAACTCGTTCAAGGCCATTTCTGGTCTGACAGATTTGGACGAGTTCAACAGCCGCAGCTTTTTGAAGCTGGCAACGGCAGCTGACACGCTTGGATACGCCCTGGATGCAGCGGAGGGCGGTATCACCGGCCTGCCCGATGTCGCAGCGCAGGCAATGGAACGACGATCCATCAACCTCGGCCTGAACGATGGCATCTTGTCCGAGTTCAGCACGTCAGACGTGCCAGCCCGGCGCATTCTGTCAGAGCGAGGTGGCGCTGGCTTGATGGCGTCCGCTCTGGGCGAACAGGGCTATGACATGGCGGGCAAACTCTCCGAAGACGCCGAAAAGCTGCGCGGTGAAATCGGTCAGCAAGAAGATCTGAAGGATGCAATCGACTACAACACAGCGGTTCTTCTGAAACTCCTGCAAGTTGAAATTGAAATCTTGCGCGCAACCTCGGCCAATGCCCTGGCGTCGGGCACGGATCTGGCTGCAAACGCAGCGGACCTAAAGACGCTTAGCAATTACGCAAGAGGAGAAACCCAATGAAAAGCCGCTCCACTTTCGCCCTGATCACACTGACGGCGACGCTTTTAGCGTCGTCGGCCAGTGCTGAGGCCAGACTTCCGTTTCCCCCCAATGTTGATTGGACATTTGGGGAATATCGGACCTGTCTTGGTTATTCGGGCGTGCGAGCGTTCAAAAAACCCCTGAAGGAATACGGGGTTGAACAGCTCGCCAACGCTGGTCAGGGCGCGGATCAACAGTATGTCGTTGGCAACTGGACCGATGCCATTTTGAATGAGCAAGTGATAGCTGCTCATGAATTTGCCATAGAGCAATGCCGCCTGCGCAAAGCCGATGAAGCATTCAGCACTGAATGCCCGCTCGGTAACCTCAGCCGCGAAGCTGCAATCAAGTTGGTGGGCGCAGACCAGGGCGATTTCTGGTCGAAGCCATCCAGCGAACTCAAATCGCTCAAAGAAACGCAGCAAGAACGCTTGGAAGCGCTGCGCCCTGCAATTGAGGAGGCTTGTGGGTCGTGATTCAGGATTTCGTCAGCTCGATTGAATCAGCAATCAGCAACTTTTCTCAGCAAGCATACACCAGCCTTGCGGCGGATCTCGCATCCGCCCTCTGGGCTATTGCTGCGCTGATCTTTGTAGCGATGCTGATCAACGGCGTACTTCAGATCAGAGAAATTGGGTTTGGTGGTTATGTAGGCTGGATCATTCGGGCGACGATCATCATCGGAATGGCGTCGAGCTGGTCCTTTTTCCAACCAATCTATCAAGGCGTCCAAATCTTGCCGGACAGTATTGCCGGGGCACTCACTGGAACCACAAATGTATGGCAAGCGTTGGATGAGATTGCGCTTCAGTGTTTCTTGATGGGCCAGCAGGCCATTGAAAACGCGACCTGGGGCCTGAGCATCACCGGAGCTATTCTCTGGGTTGTTGGGGCCGTCATCGTTGCTTTTGGCACTGGCATGGCACTCATCGCAAAAGGCGGTCTGGCGGTCCTGCTGGGTCTAGCGCCTGTTTTCATTGCAACGCTGCTCAGCTCGGCCACAGCCAATATCTTCGCAGCCTGGGCGAAAACGACTGTGGGCCTCATCATGGTCATTGTCGTTCTGACAGGCATCGTTTCTCTTATTCAGGCGCTTTTCGCTTCGGAACTTGGTTCCTTGTCTGATGTTAATGACATGGAAGCCAGCGGACGTTTTCTCGCAATCTGCATCGTGGCTATCGTCATGCTCACGCAAATCCCGTCACTGGCTGGCGGCATGTCTGGCGCGATAGTTTCGGCATCCTCCGGTCTTGCTGTGGCAACCGGCGCGGTTGCAGCCGCAAGAAGTGCATTGGGCACTGCCAGCGATGGCGCAAGGGGTGCAGTAGCCGGTGGCAAAACCGCCGCCGCGATGGCTTCCGCAGCACGTGACGGGACTGGCGTTCGTGACAGCGCGTCTCGCGCAATGCAAGCGCGTCGGGACATAGCGCACAGAGCCCGAAATCAGGATGGGGCAGCTCGTCAGAGCTACGCCGCTGACCGTTACCGGCAGAGCATTCGACAAGCTCGCGCCAATAAATCTTCATAAATCGAGGTACAGAGCAAATGTCACACGTGACAGATCACGAAAAAGAACTCTTTCTGGGCGCACGCCGCGATGCCTTCAAATGGCAGGTATTCGGCATGGTCGGCATGGCAATGGGCGTGGCCTCTATGATTGGCTGGGCGATGCTCCTTCCCCTGAAGGAAATCCGCGCGGTGCCATTCTCCATTGATCCGGACACGAAACTGCCAGTCCTGCTCACTGAAAAGGTGGAAGAATTGGAACCGACGGAGGCAATGGCCTTCCGTGAAGTCGCAAATTATGTGCGCGACCGGGAAACCTATGATGTCCAGGACAATAACGAGCGCCTGAAATCGGTGCTGCGTCGTTCTGATGAGTTGGCCGAAACGTCCTACCGCGAACTGTGGGATGGGTCGAACGACAACCATCCGGACGAAATCTATACGCCCAAGACAAAGGTGCAGACCGAAATTCTGGGCGTCTCGCCGGTCAACGATGAGACGGTGCAGGTCGAGATCCGCAAGTCCCTGATCGTGCCAAACCAAGCAACGGCGACAGCCCGCTACGTGGTCACAGTGACCTACGGGTTTGAGGAGAAAATCGTGACGTCGATGGGTGAGCTTCTGGAAAATCCATTTGGCTTCGTTGTCACCAACTACCGCGTAGACACCATGGGGAACATCTGATGTTTCGGCCCTTAATAACACTCACCCGCGTCATGGCTGCAACCCTGACGCTCTCAACACCTCTGCTCGCTGAAATCACACCAACGCCAGACGGAAAGAACGCGGATCACCGCATCACGCATTTCCATTACGTCGACAACCAGGTGTACCGCATCCCTGTGGGTGAACGCCTGATTACCTATGTTCACTTTCCGCAGGGCGAAACCGTCCGCAGCATTGGTGCGGGCGACACTGAAAGTTTTCAGATCACTCGCCTGCAGGAAGGTCGCGTTATTGCGTTCAAGCCGGAAATCCTGAACTCGGATTCAAACCTGACCGTCCTGACCAATCGCGGGACATACAACTTCTATTTGGTTCCGGCCGAGAGCGCCGCCGAACGTAAGCGAGTACCGTTCCGGGTCACGTTCTATAACAAGAACAACAGCGGCGGGACCACAACGCGTCGCGGCACAGTCGCTCGGAGCGAGCCGAAGCCAACTGGCCGGTTTGTGAACCAGAACTACTCGCGCTCGGGCAAAGCGGACTTTGCGCCCACCGCCGTTTGGGATGATGGCGTTCACACTTACATGCATATCCCACAGGATGCGGAGCTGCCCGGTATCTTCCGTGTCCTGCCTGATGGACGTGAGCTGATGGTGAACACCACAGTCAAAGAGCGCGGCATTATCCAGGTGCAGGGCCTTTCAGATCTTTGGACACTGCGCATTGAGGACACTTCAATCTGTGTTCGAAACGATGGCGACGAGTTTCAGCAGGCGAGTGCAACGGGCAGGCCCGTTACTTCACAGACAGTTAAACCGGGGGGCAGCAAGTAATGAACCGCGATCAGACAATTGCAGCACGGATTGCAGCGGAGCAACCACCTCAACGTATGAGAAAGAGGTTCGAGCCCAAGAAGCTCATCGCTGTCGCTGTTGCCGGAGCGGTGTTCGTGAGTTTCGCTTGGTTCGTATTGGGCGACGAAAGCAAAGGCGGGAACACGGGCGTTCGCGTTGACGCTTTGCAACAAGGTGGTGGCGAGCGATATGGGCTTTTGACCGCACGGGGACCAGAGGTCGATGAGCCAGAACCAGAGGCTTTGCCCGAGGAAATTGCGGTGGCAACGCCCGCCTCAACTCCACAGCCGGTTGAATTCATTGGGTTTGATAAAGCCTTGAAAACCATCGAGCAACAGAATGGCCGGATTTCCGACCTGCAAGACGAGCTGACGGATGCCAAAGTTTCGCTGTCAGAAAAAGACGGTGAAATCGCAACGCTGAACCTGACCAATGAACGCCTTCAGGTCAGATATGATGAGCGAGAGAAGAAGTTCCAGACGGAACTTGCCCAGGCCATCGCAGATGCGGAGGCCCGGGCACTTGCCAGCGTAAGCCACCTTCAGGCGCAAGGTCTGACCGATGACGAGCGGCGCAGACTCGAAGAACTGAAGAAAATGCGCCAGCGGCAGAACCAGTCGGACGGCATTGTGTTCGATGAAAACCCATACGGCAGAAACTGATGGAGCTGACGATGAACAGAACAGCACTCACCCTCGCCCTGGTCACGTTGGCCTCAAGCGCGATGGCACAGGACGCACCCGGTCAAAACTACCAGCCGATCAATGGTGGATCGCAGCCGGTCATTTTCCAACCCTTCCCTGCAGCGCCGCAGCCGGTTCAAGTCCAGCCAGACGACACCCGCCTGCCTGAAGATCAACGCGGCTATCAGGAAAACCAAAACACGACATGGCAAAACAATCTGGTCGAAGAATATCCCCCCATCGTCGGGGCCTCGATCATTGACGATCCGTCGCGCACCCTGACGCAAGGCACGGTTTTGTCGGCTGTGTTCGGTGGCGCGGTCAGCTCGGAGTTGCCCGGCAGTGTCGTGGCGACGATTACACGTGGCGTCTACTCGATGGACGGCACGCGTTTGCTTCTGCCGCGCGGATCGAAGCTCTTTGGCGAGTATCGAGCGGACACGACATTGGCGCAAACGCGCATCATGATCGTTTGGAGCCGTGTCATCACGCCTGACGGCCTGTCAACTCAGGTCGGATCGGCTGGTACGGACGGTCAAGGCCGGACTGGTGCGACCGGCAGGGTGAACACACACTTTGGGAAACGGTTCGGAACTGCAGCGCTGTTGTCCATCATCGGCATTGCGCCGGTGGCACTGGTCTCTGACAACGATAGCAACAACTCGGTTCGCACTGATCTGGCAACGCAAGTGGGGTCTAACCTGCAGAACGCTACGGCAGCGGCGCTTGATGAATACCTGCGCATTACTCCGACAGTCTTTGTCGATCAGGGCAGTCGCATCAACGCCATCCTGCAGCGCGACGTTGTGTTCGATAGCTTCTGAGCGCGAGCCAATGAGCCGACCGCCTCAGCAGTCTTTCCGGCCGCTGCCAGCATGATCGAGTGCGGTAGCGGCCTTTTTTGAAGCAAATTCAGCACTTTTTGGAAGCAATGAATCTTATGTGGATGCCTTCGTGTTCGAGGCAAAGCCGAGATGCAGCGAAGGCAACCTCCAGTGTTCAAAAAAGTGCTCTACCAAGGACAAGAACATGAGCGGGCGGAACGGCAATAGCCTTCTGGAATACTATACAGGCAAGATCGAGCATCTGTTGCACGATGAAAGCCTGAGCGAAATTTCTGTGAATCCTGACGGATCGGTCTGGGTCGAAGAAATGGGCACAACACACATGACCAGGACAGACATTACTCTGAACAGAGATGATGTGGAAAACATCGGGCGCTGCGTGGCCGGATTCAGCGATGTGACATTCGGAGAAAAGAAGCCGATTGCGACGGCCAACGTGCCGACACAGCAGGGTAAAGCGCGGGTGCAGGTTGTGATTCCGCCAGCAACAACCGGCGTGGGGTCCGTGGCGATCCGCCTGCTCCGCGTGAAAACCGTCGATCTGGGCGCGTTCAGCTTCGCCAGCAAAGAGGCGGCGTTGGCAGAAAACAATGATCACAGCGCGCTTGAAAAGGCTCGGGCTGCTCTCGCTGCCGGAACAATGAACTTTGACGAGCTGGCCGACCTTGCGATGCTAAGCAAATGGAACGTGATCATTGCCGGGGGCACCTCGTCTGGCAAAACCACTGTTCTCAATGCAATGCTGAAGCGCGTCGATCCTGGCGAACGGATCGTGACGATTGAAGAAGTGGCCGAGCTGGACATCGAGCAACCCAATTCTGTCGATCTACTTGCTGACCGTTCCGAAGAAGATGGCCCTCGATCACCAACAAAGCTGCTGGAATCGGCGCTGAGGTTACGGCCTGACCGCCTCGTCTGCGGTGAAATTCGGGGCGACGACGCAAATATGTTCCTGGAACTGGTGAACACCGGCCACGATGGTTCTGTTTGTACCATGCACGCCAACTCACCAGTAGATGCCATTGGACGTATGAGCAAGATGGTGCGTCGCGGATCTCCGACCGTTCAAAAGTCAGAAGTGGTCGATGACATCCGGGCCACCATTCACATGATCGTTCACATGAAGAAAATCGGTGACGAACGGAAGGTCAACGGAGTGATCTTCCCACCCCTGATGACCGCTGATCAACTTATCTGAAGGAGAAATAGAATGAAAAAATTTGAGTATCGTAATGTCTTGATGCGGGTAGAGGAAAATGCAGGCGAGAAGTTTGCGAAGCTCGGGCAAGACGGTTGGGAAATGGTCGGCGTCGTACCTGCCGAGTTTGGCATCGTGTGCTTCTTCAAACGCGAGCTGACCGATGGCTGAGTTTCAGGATCTACCCAAAGGCAAGAAGGTCGCGATAGCCGGTACTATGGGCTTTATCGCTACCTCGGCTTGCGCGGTGTTGGTGGTCGGGCTGGCTCTCGAATACATCAACACCAGAGGCTTTCGCGGGCTGGACATCTGGGCGATCCCAGAGAAGTTCATGGCACAGCCTGCAGAGACGCAGCAGATCATGGGTCTGGTGGCGGTGGTCGCAGTGGGTGTTTTGACCTTTGCATTTGTGGCGGCTGCGCTGCGTGGTCCCTCAACGAAATACGGTGATGCGACCTTTGCAAAGGCCCCTCAGCTCGTCCAGGAAGGCTATGCGTCGGTTCTGAAGCTCAAAGACAAATTGGATAGTGAAATCGTGTTTGCCAAATTTGGTGAGCCAAAGGACA